>JBPCXR010000313.1:0-29676 GCA_051027215.1 Pseudomonadales bacterium
TGCCTACAGCAATCCCCGTGCTGCCGTTTAGCAGCGCAAACGGCACCCGGGCCGGGAGCAACCGCGGCTCTTTCGCTGAGCCATCGAAGTTGGGCGTGAAATCCACCGTACCCAACTTCACTTCCGACAACAGCAAATCGGCATACCGAGACAGGCGTGATTCCGTATAGCGCATCGCTGCAAAAGACTTCGGATCGTCCGGAGCCCCCCAGTTTCCCTGACCATCTACCAACGGATAGCGATAGGAAAATGGCTGCGCCATGAGCACCATGGCCTCGTAGCAAGCACTGTCGCCATGGGGATGAAACTTACCCAGCACATCACCGACTGTTCGCGCTGACTTGGCGTATTTCGCCGTGCTGCTGAGATTCAGCTCGCTCATCGCATAAATAATGCGCCGCTGCACAGGTTTCAAGCCGTCACCGATATGCGGCAAGGCACGATCGTTGATCACGTACATGGAATAGTCCAGGTACGAACGCTCGGTGAAGTCTCTTAGCGGCAGAGATTCGGAGTCGGGGGTGTCTAGGTCCATTTTGGGGTCGGGTGGGGAAATTGCGGGCGGATTGTAGCAGCGTTTGTTTCGTATAAGGCCGCGGGAGGGGTGGCTTAGCGCCGCTACGAAACGCTGTTCGCCATCCGTGTCCGCTCGCGCGCGCACATCCTGTGCGCGAGCTTCCTTTACACCCCCAAGCCACCCCCCACGCTACCGTGTACGTATGCACGAGGTGGTTGCCAATTCACCGAGGTGTGCGGAATTGGTTCGACCCGATCTCTAATTCGCTTCGCTACAACCCTGTGATCAGTCGAAACTTACGGCACAGAGCGTTCATGGCGGGTCTCCATGCTGGAGAGAGATTGGTAGGGGTTGGAGGGATGCAGCAAGTGCGTGGTGAGGGGATGGCTGGGACGCCCGCCACCACGGATGGCGGCTCGCGAGCGGCCAGGGATGGCGAACAGCGTTCCCAGCCACCCCCTCACCACGCACATGCGGCCAAGAACAACCCCTACCCATCCCTCATCCACGAGGTGATACTCCCCCAAGAACCCGAGGAGCCTACCCATGCTCAAGAAACTTATAGCAACCCTCGCCGCCCTGCTCGCCGCAGCCTATGTGTGGCTCGCTTTCGTCGGCATAGATCCCCAAGACCGCCGACCTGGTACCAAGCTGTCAGGCGTCGCCACGCAGTTGCCCGACAATTGGCGCGTGTTGGATGACGTGCAGGAAGTGCACTTAGAAACCCACCCCTGGTATGGCATTCCCTTTTCTGTGACCGTTGTCATCGCTCCTGATCCGACCGGCCTGTACCTGCCGTCGATTTACGAAACAGCACAGCCTTTCCCTGGGAGCAAGTACTGGAACAAAGTCGTCGCCGAAAACCCAAACGTCCGTCTTCGCGTGAACGATGCTCTGTACGAGATGCACGTCGAACCCATGACCGATCCCGAATCCTACGACATCGGCCTACGCGCCCTGGCCCGCAAATACCCCTTCTGGCAACAACGACTCGACACCGCTAACACCGACCGCGACTTCGCCATCCTGCGCCTCTCCCCCCGCAGAATCTAACAAGTAGCAGCTGCAGCCCACACACACATGATTGAGCGAAACCGTAGCAGGTGGCCGGGCGGCGCTGTGAGTGTGGCGCTCGCGCACAGGAAGTGAGCGTGCGAGCGGACAGGGATGGCGGACAGCGATCACAGTCACAGCGCCGCCCGGGCACCTGCGACCATTACGCTCTAATCAAGCCCCGCCTGATCCCCCTTCTTCTCCAACCAAGCCTTGCGGTCCGGCGCGCGCTTCTTCGACAACAGCATATCCATCATCTCCTCGGTCTTTGCCTCGGAGTCAATGGTCAAACACACCAAGCGTCGGGTGTCTGGGTCCATGGTGGTTTCTCGCAGCTGTAGCGGGTTCATTTCTCCAAGACCCTTAAAGCGCTGGACGATGGGGGTGGCGCGTTTCTTTTCAGCGACCAGGCGGTCGAGCACGCCGGCTTTTTCGCTTTCGTCCAACGCGTAGAACACCTCTTTACCGACATCTATGCGGTACAGCGGCGGCATGGCGACAAATACGTGGCCCGCCGTCACTAGAGATTTGAAGTGCTTAACAAACAAAGCGCAAAGTAGTGTTGCGATGTGCAGCCCATCGGAATCCGCGTCGGCGAGGATGCAAATCTTGCCGTAGCGCAGGCTCGACAGATCGGCTGAGCCTGGATCAACGCCAATAGCCAGCGCAATGTCGTGCACTTCCTGAGACGCCAGGACCTGGGCGGAGTCCACCTCCCAGGTGTTGAGAATTTTTCCGCGCAGCGGCATCACCGCCTGGAAGCGCCGGTCTCGAGCTTGCTTGGCGCTGCCACCCGCAGAATCGCCTTCCACCAGAAACAGTTCCGAGCGCTCGCTGTCTTGGCCGCTGCAATCGGCAAGCTTGCCTGGTAGCGCTGGGCCAGCAGTGATTTTTTTGCGGGTGACCTGCTTCGCGGCTTTAACACGCTTTTGCGCGTTATTGATGGCGATCTCGGCAATGCGCTCGCCTTCCTGGGGATGCTCGTTCAACCACAAGCTGAAGGCATCTTTGGCAACGCCACCGATGAAAGCCACCGCTTCTCGGGACGACAGTCGTTCTTTGGTTTGCCCGGCAAACTGCGGATCGCTCATTTTTGCCGATAGCACGTAAGCGCATTGGGTCCACAGATCTTCTGCAGTGAGCTTAATGCCTCTCGGGGCCAGGTCGCGAAACTCACAGAATTCTTTCAGCGCTTCCGCCAGACCGCTGCGCAAACCGTTGACGTGGGTGCCACCCTGGGCAGTGGGTATGAGGTTGACGTAACTTTCGGCGATAACTTCGCCGCCGTCGGTGACCCACTGCAATGCCCAATCCACGGCTTCCTGGTTACCTTCGGCGGAGTGCATGAAAGGCTCCGCGGGTACCAGCTCGGCTCCGGCCAACGCGCCTTGAAGGTAGCCCTTTAGACCATCTTCGTAGAACCAGGATTCGGACTGATCCTTTTTGCCCTCTATGGTCAACGCGACCCGCAGGTTGGGGCACAGTACGGCTTTGGCGCGCAGCAGGTGTTTTAGCTGGGGAATCGAAACGTTGGGGGAATCGAAGTACGAGGCATCTGGCTTGAAGCGCACGCAGCTGCCCGTGTTGCGCTTACCTACGGTATCGATGGGTTTGAGCTTGCCCGCAGGTTTGCCTTTCTTGTATTTCTGATGGTGCAGTTTGCCGCTGCGCTTAATCTCTACCTCGAGCCACTCTGATAGCGCGTTAACGACGGAAACGCCAACACCGTGCAGTCCGCCGGAGTAGTTGTAGTTTTCGTTGTCGAACTTGCCGCCTGAGTGCAGTTTGGTAAGGATGAGCTCCACACCGCTGATCTTGTGCTTGGGATGAATGTCTACGGGCATGCCGCGGCCGTCATCCATCACCTCCACCACCCCGTTCTTGTAGAGCGTGACCTCGATCTCTCGGGCATAGCCTGCCAGGGCCTCGTCAACGCTGTTGTCGACCACTTCCTGAATCAGGTGGTTGGGGCGAGTGGTGTCGGTATACATGCCCGGCCGGCGACGAACAGGCTCCAGGCCGGTGAGAACTTGCAGTGACTGCGCCGAATACTTGGCTTCTGCCATGGGGCCTCTACTGTTTAATTGTGAGCGGAAAATCGCTCAGCCTTTCTACCTGGCTGTGAATGCTGCCACTGTGCTCTAGGGTCAGCCAACGATAACCGGGCTGGCGATGGTCGACGCTGAAGGATTGCGAGCCTGGCGCAAACTGAAAACAGGTTGACGGCGTGCCCCACAGACGCAGGTTTTTGAACGCCTCATCCACGCTTTGATGCACGTGTCCGAAAACCACCGCCCGGACCAGGGGCCGGGCGGCGAGCCATTCTAACAGCGCCCGGCCTTCACGGAGACAATCTTTGTCTAGCCAAGGTGCACCGACTGGCAGCAGTGGGTGATGCAAAGTGATCAACAGCGGCAGCGTCGCAGCCTCGACCAGTGCCCGCAGCTCCTCAACGTGCACGGGGCTCAGAGCGGCCTGGGGCTCGTCATCAATGTGGCTATCCAGCGCGATTAGCTGCCAACCGTCGAGTTCCAGGCTCTTTACCGCGCCCACGGCAGTTTCTGCGCCCTGGGCTTCTAGAGTTCGAGCCAGGGTTTGGCCGGCGTCGTGATTGCCGGGCAGCGCAAGCATACGACCGGCAAAGCGCTCCCGGACGATGCGCGCGAACCGATCATAAGTCGCCGCCTTACCGTCGTGGCCAACATCCCCGGAAACCAACAGCAGATCAGGATTTTGCTGGGCAAGTGCCTGATCCAAAACCGCGCCCAAAGAAGCGGCGGTGTCGACCCCTAATAGGAGCGCACCTTCAGCCTCGAGCAGGTGGCAATCGGTAATCTGCAAAATGCGCGTCATGCCTGACTCGCGGCTGGGATGGAAGGGTCTTCAGTCGCCACCGACAAGCAGCGGCAGCTCTTTTACTTGACCGTGATGCAAACACACGGCCAGCAGTTCACCCAGGAGGCGGTTGACCTGTACTTTTTCGTCAGGGTGGTGCATCTCAGGGTTCGGATAGTCGTAGACCGCCTGAAAATCCCGGGCGCGCTGATAGGAGACCACTTCAGCACAACGGGCATCGTGGTACAGGCGCACGCTGATGCGCGGCTGGCTCATCCAATCGCTGGCATCCTCGGACTCCTGGGTCAGCTGGATGAGCGTGGTATAGGGTGCGCGCTCGAGGACGCTCAGCTCAATTCCCACCACCTTCGGGCCGAATTCGATTGAGAATTCTCGTTCATCTTCGGAGCGGACCGCGGGAAATAGCTTCAGCAAACGCAAATAGTTGGCATCGCACTCGGCCATGTGTGCTGGCAAATTGATGCTGTAACGCTTTCCGGGCATGGATCCTAAGAAATCCTTTCTCTGTTGTTTGGTAACGGCCCGACAATATAACAGGCTGTCACCGGAATCGGGCAAACGAGAAATTTCCTCGTCGACCCCGCTTCATGCTAGGGATGATTGCGGTATTTCGCCAGTACAAGCGTCCCAGTTCTTCTGTAGTAAGATGCGGGATGCAGCCGGCCGCAGAACTGAGCACAGCGTCACACTCAGCGCCCTACTGCAATGGGACATTTGCCCTGATAGCTGCCATCATTTCTGTTGAAATAGGCATTGAAGTCTGCGGCGCAAACAGCCTTAAAACGTCTCCCGCCAGCAGCCACTGCCCGGTGAGCCTGCTAACCTCATATAGAGCAGAATTTGAATCGCTGATATAGGACTGCTGCGATGTTGACACCCAGACAGCTTGCCGCGCGACTCGCGCGGTTGGCACTCCATTTGCTTGTGACCGCGGCCTGCTGGCTGAGCGCTACTGCCAGCGCAGAAGAAGCGCCGAGCAACGTCTCTCCAATGGACACCGTTGATTTGATGCAGGTCTATTATTCTGCAAAAGAAAACGATCCTGTGCTGGGCCAAGCGACCGCCGGTTACGCCGCCGCACAGCAGTTGGTACCTCAAACCCGCTCAGCTCTACTGCCAAACATCGGTGCCGGCGCAAGCAGCAGCTGGAACGAACGCAGCTTTCCGCTACCGGCGTTTCAAGATACCGATCCAACCAGCCCGAGCTTCGGGCAGTTCATCGATATTCCCGATCAGGATTTCAACGAACACGGCTGGCAAGCACAACTGTCGCAACCGATTTTCGATCTGCCTAACTGGTACACCTACACCAGTAGCAAGGCCACTGTAGACGCCGCCGAATGGCAGCTCGCCGGTACCGAACAGGCATTGATCCTGCGCGTGGTACAGGCCTATCTGGACGTCTTGCGCATTCAGGACCTACTCGATTCCACCGTCGCCGAAGAAGCCGCCGTGCACCGACAGCTCGAGCAAGTGCAACAACGCTTCGATGTTGGACTAGTGGCAATCACCGATGTGCTGGAATCCCAAGCAGTATTCGACAACGCAGTCGTCGAACGCATCCAGGCAGCGGGTGACCACGACATCTTCTTCGAAACGCTGCGCACCCTGACTGGTGTGCCGTACGATTCACTCGGAGCGCTATCGGACATGTTGCCCGTGGTCGACCCAGAGCCCGAAATAGAAGAAGAGTGGGTACAAACAGCGCTCAGCACCAACTTCGGCATTCGCGCAGCAGAGTCGCAACTTACTGCGGCCAATCGCACAGTACGTGCGCGACGCTCTGGCCACCTGCCAACTATTGACGCTACCGTCTCCCAGAACCACTTCGTCAGCGGCGGTCAAACCGTGTTCAGCGGTGGGGGGATTAAGTCAGACACCACGGTTTATGGCGTACAGCTGAACATGCCGGTGTTCACCGGTGGCTTTACTCGAGCTCGAACCAAAGAAGCGACTGCTTTGGCCGATCAATCCAAGGAAGCACTGTTAGAACAACAGCTGGCTGTTGCCCGGGATGCGCGCAATCTATTCCGTAGCGTTGCCACCAGCGTGGTTCGAGTAGGTGCTCGGCTGAAGGCAATCAAGTCTACGCAATCGGCTTTGGATGCAACCCAAACCGGTTACGAAGTAGGCACCCGGAACATCGTCGACGTACTAAGGGCGCAACAAGTGTTGTATCGCTCGCAGTTCGACTACGCAGACTCACGTTACAACTACGTCACCGCGCTCATGGCGCTCAAGCAGGTCACCGGTGTGCTCAACGAACAAGATCTGATCGAGCTCAATACGTTCATCGACACCAGCCAGAGCGTCAACCGCATCCTCGATGCAAGCCTGAGGATGGTTCCAACCAACTAAGCGCTCGCTGCAGATTGGGCCTCGCGCAATTGCGGCCGCAACAACGACAGCAGACGCGCTTCGGCGCCGCGCTGTGATTCGACCACGCTTTGCGCCGCCGCACCCAGCGCACTAGCTTCATCAGGTTTTTTTGCGAAGCGCACGAGAGCCGAACCCAGGCTTGCCGCATCGTCAACTTGCCCCAAGGCGTTGGCCTGGACGAACGCTTCACAGACCGAGACGAAATTGCGACGTGACGGCCCCATGAGGATCGGGCAGCGGCACAGCGCTGGCTCGATGGGGTTGTGGCCACCGTGATTCACTAACGAACCGCCGACGAACGACACTTCAGCCAAACCGTACAGCAGGCCCAATTGGCCCATGGTGTCACCGATTAGCACCGACAACGCATCCGGGTCCAACTCATCGGCTTCGGGCAGCTTCGACAGGCGCACATTGGTCAGTCCCTGATTTTGCACCAACAACGCCACTTCTGATGCTCGCACCGGGTGTCTCGGCACCAGGATGAGCAAGGCGTTGGGCTGCTGTTCCAGCAACGCCCGGTGCGCGGCGAGGACCTGCTCCTCTTCTCCAGGGTGGGTGCTGGCAGCAATCCAAATCCAACGTCCGGCAACCGGCAACTGCTGGAATAGCTGACCCAAGTGCTCCGCGTAGTCCGCCGGTAACTCATGATCGAACTTCAGATTACCCAGGGTCTGGGTTTTTTCCGCAGCGGCACCCAGTTCGATGAAGCGCTGCCGATGGGTGTCATCCTGACAGGCTATTGCGGTCAACTGACTGAGCATGGTGCGGGTGAGCGAGCCGATCCTGGCATAACCGCGCGCAGATTTTTCTGACAGACGCGCATTCACCAACAGGATCGGGATCTGCCGCTGATGCGCAGCCGCGATCAGGTTGGGCCATAGCTCAGTTTCCATCAGTACCAATAAGCGCGGCTGAGTGCGCTGCAAGAAGGCCTCGACCCCATGGGCAAAATCGTAGGGGGCATAGCTATGAAAAACCTGTTCTCCCAGTCGCTGCTTGACCTGTTGAGAGCCTGTGGGGGTCATGGTGGTTACCAAGAAAGGCAAGTCCTCGAACTCATGGCACAAGCGCGCGATCAACGGCGCAGCGGCGATGGTTTCTCCGGCAGAGACTGTGTGGAACCAGACCACTCCGGTCGGTACATCGGTAGGCACCGAGCCAAAGCGTTCTTCCACCCGCTCTCCGTAGGCTGGCTCATGCCGCGCCCGGCGGCGCAATCGCCGACGCACCAAGGGCTCCGCCAGCTTCAGTGCGATCTGATAAATAGCATGCCACATGGGCGCAGACTGAGCGGTGCCTGCAGCGGCGTCAACTAGTGCGGCACAATTGCAGTTGCTGCGCGCACGGAAGCACTCTAGGGTGCCGCCATGAGCGAGGCGATCACAGTAGATGCGTTAATCGTTGGTGGCGGCATTGCCGGGTTGTGGACGTTGAACCGCCTACAAGCAGCAGGCTATAGCGCGCTGCTGCTGGAGGCAGGGCAACTCGGCAAAGGGCAAACCCTAGCCTCCCAAGGCATGATTCACGGTGGTCTGAAATACGCACTCAGAGGACAGCTCACGGGTGCCTCGGAGGCCATCGCCAAGATGCCGGAGCGTTGGCGTGCTTGTTTGCGCGGCGCAGCAGATGATGTTGATCTACGCGGGCTGCAACCGCTGTCGGAGCGCTACTACCTGTTCGCCCAAGCCTCTACCTTGGGTCGCCTGACTACCTTTTTTGCCAGCAAGTCGCTGCGTGGCCGCATCGACAAACTCAGCCGCGACGATTACCCCGAAGTCTTTTTGCATCCCGAATTCAACGGCGTTGTCTACGCCTTAAACGATTTCGTGCTAGACACCGAAGCACTGCTTGCCCAACTACTGGCAAACAGTGCCAGCAGCAGCTACCGTTTTCGCGTCGACGCAAGCGCTCTGCAGGTCGAAGAAGACCAGGTCTCGCTGAATGTCGGCAAAACCCAACTGCGGGCTAGGCGTTTGATTTTGGCTGCTGGGGCTGGCACCGAGAAGCTGCTGACCGAGCTCGGGATTTCCGAGCCACGGATGCAACGCCGACCACTGCATCAAGTCGTCGTTCGGCACCGCCATCAGGCACCGATGTTTGCCCATTGCTTAACGGCTGTTCGTCGCGCCGAACCGCGGCTTACCATCACCAGTCACGCGGATGGCGATCACTGGCTTTGGTATCTCGGCGGTCAATTGGCCACCACCGGGGTAGATCGTCAGCGCGACGCGCAGATCGCCTTTGCCCGAGACGAGCTTGCGGCATGCGTGCCGTGGATGGATTGGCAGCAGGCGCAGTTCGACACATTGTGGATCGATCGCGCAGAGCCCGCCCAGGAGGACGGTCAACGGCCTGATGAAGCGTTCGTACATGCCGCAGGACCAGTGATCGTCGGCTGGCCGACGAAGTTGAGCCTGGTCCCCGACCTCGGCGATCAGATGCTGACGGCGATGCCGCCCCCAGCAGCACTCGCTCCCACCCCAAGTCTCGATCTGCCCGCCGCGAGCGTGGCACAGCCGCCCTGGCAGGCCCAGACATGAACGCACCGTTGCCGCTAACCCCGCTGGGCAGCACCGGCTTTCAAGTCAGTGCCCTGGCGCTGGGCACGGTCAAGTTCGGCCGCACTGCGGGGCTGAAGTATCCCCAAAATTTTGCTCTACCTAGCGATGCCGAGCTGCAAGAATTGCTGCACGCGGCTCGGTCTCTCGGCATCAACCTGTTAGACACCGCGCCGGCCTACGGCAGCAGTGAAGCGCGCCTTGGACAACTGCTCGGACAGCAGCGCAAGGATTGGTTGCTGTGTAGCAAAGTGGGTGAGCAGTTTTCAGAACAGGGCTCTAGCCATGACTTTCGCGCTGCAGCAGTCGCACCCAGCATCGAGGCCAGCCTGCGACGCCTGAACACCGACTACCTAGACATCGCGCTGATTCACTCGGACGGCAACGATCTAAGAATACTCAACCAAGCGCGCACCCTTGATGCGCTGCAGGATCTCAAGCGTGCAGGTTTGATTCGCGCAGTCGGCATGTCCCACAAAACCCTCGCTGGTGGGCGCCGCGCTCTGGAACTTGGCGCCGACGTACTGATGACCGAACTGAGCAGCGCACACCGCGACATGGCACCGCTAATTGCCGAGTGTGCAGCGCAAAACGTCGGCGTGCTCATCAAGAAAGCCTTGGGCAGTGGCCATGCGGGGGCCGAAAGCCTAGCTTACGTTGCAGGCTGCGAGGGGGTCAGCAGCATCGTGGTCGGAACGATCAACAAAGCGCACTTGCAGGAAAATGCTCGCATCGTCGGCGCGGCTTTGCGCGCACCGGGTCGCTAGCTCGAGTCGGCAATCCGATTAACGATGGCGGTGGTCGAGCAATCATCCACCAGGCCTAGCACTTTGACCGTGCCGCCATAGGCGCGTACCAGGTCTGCGCCCACCACTTGCTCTGGACCGTAGTCACCACCCTTTACCAGAATTTGGGGTTGCAGCTCAGTGAGCAAAGCCTCCGGTGTATCTTCGGCAAACCCCACGACCCAATCCACGGCCGCTAGGCCCGCTAACACTTTGAGCCGCCGATCCAATGGGTTTACCGGGCGGCCAGCGCCCTTTAAGCGGGTCACCGAGGCATCGTCGTTCACCGCCACCAGCAATCGATGACCGAGCGCTTTAGCTTCTTCTAAGTAGGAAACGTGACCGGCATGGAGGATGTCGAAACAGCCATTAGTGAACACCACCTGCTCACCCGCCTGTTTGGCGCGCTGCACCGCGGTGCGCAATTGTCCGCGACTCAAAACGCCAGCGCTGGCGACGCTGCGCCCGCGCAGTGCGACAGACAATTCAGGACCAGTGATGGCCACGGTTCCGGCGCGCGAGACCGCTAGGCCGCTGGCAACATTGGCGACCTCGGCGCAATCCACCGCAGACCAGCCCAGGCTCAGGGTCACTGCCAACGCTGCAGCGGCGGTATCTCCAGCCCCGGTCACATCGAATACATCCACCGGCCGGGCCGGAATGTGGCGCAGTTCGCCTGCGGCGCTGATCACCGTCATGCCGCGGCCGCCCTGAGTAACCACCAGCGCGCCATAGTCTTGTTCTGCAGCTAATCGAGCGCCGCGAGCAACTAAGTCCGCGTGGTTGTCTGGCGCACCGACGGCCAGGGTAAATTCGTGGATGTTGGGCTTGAGAAGCTGCGCACCCGCGTAGCGTGACAGCGGCTTATGTTTTGGATCGACCACCACAGGTACCGAGGACTTGCTTGCCGCAGCGATGAGCGCTTCCGGTTTAGCAATCGCCCCCTTATCGTAGTCCTGCAACACCAACACGGTTGCCTCAGCCAAATGGGCTTGTACTTTGGCTTGAAGTTGCTCGACCAGGCCGCTTTCGGGCAAACGCGTTTCAAAGTCGGCTCGCAGCAGCTGCTGCTGCTGGCTGACAACGCGCAGCTTCACGACCGTTTGCCAGTCGGGCACTCGAATAAGTTCACAGTGCACGCCAGCGGCGCTTAAGCGAGTTTCCAGCGCCGCGCCTGCCTCATCGTCACCAATGAACCCCACCAGGGTACAGGGTGCGCCCAGGCTAACGATATTCAGTGCCGTATTGGCAGCGCCGCCAGGACGATCTTCGGTGCCTCCCACATCGACCACGGGCACCGGCGCTTCTTGAGACACGCGCTCGGCTTCGCCATACCAATAACGGTCCAACATGACATCGCCCACAACAAGCGCACGCACGCCCAGCAACGAGGGCAGAGACAACGGTTTTGCTGTGGAAGTGGCGGCGGTATCAGACAAGCGTTGTGCCCGTAGCGGTGATGAACGACGGCGCGGCGATGGTATCACAGCGTGTACAATCCGGACCCCATGAACCCGCCTGAACCGGGCCGCGGCAACCGCCGCAAGAAAGCGCCCCCACATCTACTGGCACCAAGCCAATGGCCCACCTGGCTGGTCATCGGCATTGCCTGGCTGTTGGCGCGGCTACCGCTGACCATGGTCCGCTCCCTTGGCCTGCGCCTGGGCCGCGCGACCTACCCACTGGCACACTCGAGGCGCGAAATCGCCGCCACCAATCTGGGGCTGTGCTTTCCGCAGCTAACGGCCCAGGAACAGGAAGCACTCACCCGTGACTGTCTGCAACAGGTCACCCTGGGAACGCTGGAGCTGGCCGTCGCCTGGTTGAATCCCGGTCGCGATGTGCGCCCATACTGCACCGTGAGCGGCGCTGGGCATCTGCGTGCGGCGCAATCTTTGGGCCGAGGGGTGGTGTTGGTCGGTGGGCACTACGCCGTTATGGACATCATCGCCCAAAGCCTGGCTGAGCTCGGCGGCATTGATCTGATGTACCGCAAGAACAAGCAGCCAGCCTGGGAATGGTTGCAGATGCATGGTCGTGGCCACTATTTCGAACACATTCACGAGCGTACAGATACTCGGAGCATTCTCCGGGCGCTGAAGCAAGGCCGCACCATTTGGTATGCCGCGGACCAGGATTACGGCGCCAAGCACTCCGTGTTCGCTCCGTTCTATGGCATTCCCGCCGCCACCATCACCGCCACTGCACGCCTGGCGCGCTTCAATCAGTCTCCAGTGCTGTTGTTGTCGCAACATCGTCGGCGCGATGGCGTGGGTTGGCACTTGACCTTCACACCGGTAGTACAGAATTTTCCCAGTGGCGATGACGTTGTCGATGCCACGCGCATGAATGCCTTGCTCGAGGCAGAAATCAACAAAGATCCTGCCCAATATCTGTGGGTACACAAACGTTTCAAGACCCGCCCGGAAGGCGAGGCGCAGGTCTACAACCAGCGCGACTAGCGTTATGATGCAGCTCCTTCCTTTGCTGTACCGGAACACTGTAAGAACGTGATCATTCTGGGTTTGTCGGGGGCGCTTGGTCACGATGCGTCCGCCGCGTTGCTGATCGACGGCAATATTGTTGCCGCGGCTGAAGAAGAGCGGTTCATTCGAGATAAGCACGCGAAAAATCGCATGCCGCTCGAGTCTGCGCGCTTCTGCTTGAACGACGCCGGGGTCGACCCGCGGCAGGTCGACCTGGTGGCCTTTCCCTATGCGCCGATTCCTATAACTCGACCCGATCGCTGGCACTACGCACGGCGCTACTGGTATGCGCCCGACCGCTCGTTGGACGCATTGCTAAACGGCAACCGCCGCTTTCGTCGCAATCGCCAGCGGGTGCTGGAAGCTGGCAGGGCCATTGGAATCGACTGGCAGCACGCCGAGTTCGTCCCGGTGGAGCACCATCTGGCCCATGCATCCAGTGCCTACCATCTCAGTGGCTTCAAAGAAAAGACTGCGATTCTCGGCGTAGACGGCAAAGGCGAGTACGCCACCACCTTCTTTGGTTACGGTGAGAACGGTCAAATTCACAAGCTCAAAGAGTTTTTTGATCCTGACTCGCTGTCTGGCGTGTACGGCGCCATTACCGAGTATTTGGGCTTCGAAATGCTTGATGGCGAATATAAGGTCATGGGCATGGCGCCCTACGGCGATCCGCAGCGCTATGACCGGTCGCGCCTGATTGCCCCCAGCGGCAAAGGTTTTGCGGTAGCCACGGACCTGGTGAACACGGTGGGGCTGCGCCGACACAAAGACAAAGGCACGGGTTACTACTTCAGCGACAAATTGATCGATTGGCTGGGGCCCAAGCGCGAAGGCGACATTGCCGATGAGCCCTACATTCACTACGCGGCCGCCATGCAACAGCTGTTCGAAGACTGGTGTTTGCGCTTGTTGGATACCTACCTTGGCGAGACGTTAAAAGAAACCGGCAGGCTGGCATTCGCTGGTGGCGGCGCGCTGAACGTCAAGCTCAATCAGCGCATCGTTGACCTGCCCTATGTGCAAGAGCTGTACGTGCAGCCGGCATCGGGCGATTCCGGCACCGCTCTAGGTGCAGCCACCTATGTGGCGAAACAGCGCGGCGAGACCCTCGGCGCGATGACCCATGTCTACCTTGGACCGCAGTATTGCAACGAGCGTTGCTTGGAATCTATCGAGGGTCGCCGTGAGCCGTTGGAATATCGCAAGATCGACGATGTCCCGGCCACAACGGCAAAGATCCTGGCTGACGGCAATCCAGTGGCCTGGTTTCAAGGGCGCATGGAATTTGGGCCCCGAGCGTTGGGCGCGCGTAGCATTCTAGGCTGCCCAAACTCGCCGGGCATCGCCGATCGCATCAACGAACAGATCAAATTTCGGGAACGCTGGCGGCCGTTCTGCCCCAGTGTGATTGATACCCAAGCTGCGGACATCATTCAGACCGAACATCCGGCACCCTTTATGACCATTACCTTCAGCGTTGCGCCCCAGTGGAAGGAGCGTATTCCCGAAGTCGTGCACGAGGACGGCACCGCACGGGTACAGATCGTCAGCGCGGATCAGAACCCGCGCTACTATGCTCTACTGCAGCAGATGCAAGAACGCACCGGCAACGGGGTGGTATTGAACACTTCGTTAAACCGGCGCGGCGAGCCCATGGTCTGTTCTCCTGATGATGCACTCAACATGTTCTTCGGATCCGACCTCGAGTATTTGATGATGGAAGATTACCTGGTCACCAAACCCGGCGTGGCGGCCCCGGCAGCGTAGGCATGCCACGCGCAAACACCAGCGCCGAACAAAGCCGCGGCATGCTACAGATCTGCCCGAGCGATGTGCCACCGTTCGCGGAGTTGTGCCAGGCATACAGCAGCGCAGCGCAGAGCCTTGGGGTACCGAACCACATCATCTACTTGGCACCCCCGGTTCGCAGTCACAGTGATCAGCCCATCGGCAGTCACATCAGCCACCTACATATGGACGACCTGACCAATCACAGCGTTGCCGCTGAACGCCTGGGTCGCGCCTGTCCCTTCCCCAACCCCCGATTAATTCTGTGCCATCGCTACCGCAGCTACCGTGTCGCCCGGGTGGCAGATCTTCCTCAGGAGCGCTCGATTGCCATCGCTCATGAGTTTGGTCTGTTAAGGCGCTGGCAACGACGGCTGGATCGGGCGCTGTCCGCTCGCACCTTGCGCTTCGCTGGAATATCACCGGCGGTTGTCGCTGACCTGGAAAATACCGTTAGCCAGGCACTGTTGCTGCCCAACATTATCGACTGGGCCAAAGTCGAACGACGCCAGCTGGATCGTGCTGAAGCACGCAGTCACCTGGGCATCGTCAACGATCATTTTTGCATCGGCGTTGTCGGTCGCTTGCACCGCAAGAAGCGCCCGTCCTTGGCCATTGACGCGATGGCTGCGCTGGGCGGCACACAACCACCGACTGAACTACTGTTCATCGGCGATGGCGACTTGCGCGACGCACTAGCGGCCCAGGCCGCTGCACTGCAGACCCAAGGCCAGCACATTCGCTTTGCCGGTTTCGTCGCCGATGCCAGGCGCTATTTCAGTGGGCTTGATGCGTTGCTACTAACCTCGAGTAGCGCCGAAGCGTTCGGCATGGTCGCCCTGGAAGCGCTTGCCGTGGGTTTGCCGGTGATCGCCGCAGATGTCCCTGGCGTGCGCAGCGTACTCGGCGAGCTGGGATTCTACGCCAGCGAAAACCCCACGGCCGAAGAGCTGGCTACGCAAATTCGCAAGGTCCAGGCGCTGATTCGTATGGGTGAGTTAGACGCTTGGCAAGCAGAAGCGGGAGCGCGGGTGCGCAAAGAGTTTTCGATTAGCGCTGGCGCCCAACGACTGCAACCGCTGCTGGCCATGCCCAAAACCTAGTCAGAGTCCTAAGCGCGAGCGGATCTGACGACCGAGCTCAGACTCTGCCGGCCAGTTGTTGGCAAAGCGCTCGCGATCTCGATCAAAGCCGCCGACGCTGGTACGCATGCTGTCGAGATCGATCAGATACAGCGCATCGTTGTGCACCAACAGGTTGGTCGCTTTGGTGTCGCCGTGACAGAGCTTCGCCAGACGCAAGGATTCGAACAGTTCAACGATCTGGTTTATACGACGCTGCGACAGTGGTTGCTCCTTCAGTTCACCCAAAAGATCTAGTTGACCCAAATCTTCCGTAATCAGATACGCCACATCTCGCAGACCGAAGTGCCGTGTCTCCAACAGCGCGATCGGCTCGGGTGTGGGTATTCGTAAGAACCGCAGTCGATGACCGTTGCGCCAAGAGCGCTCCGCGCGGGATTTCGAGCGTAGCGACTGACGCAGCCGATGCATCGCGCCCTTGATGTTGTAGCGCTTGACGATGCGCGATTCGCCATCGAGCATAACCCGCATAACGGTTGCTGTGTTTCCCGCCTTGATCACCGTGGCCGTATGCAGAACCGCCTCGGGATCTTGCGCAAACTGCTTAAGCATGGGGCCAAGGCTCTCACGACGACAGACAAAGCGCCGGCCCGGGCCGCGCGCGGCGTGAAACTCAGTACAGTCGCGCAGGGTTTTATCGAGGTAGCGATTCACTCGCCTGGCTCGCGCCTGCTCTACCGCGTTGGGGAGCTGAGCGGACAAACGCGCGGCCGCCTGGCTGTCCATGGCCAGGTCAGCGCCATGGCAGTAGCGCATCAAGCGCGGCGCGATGGCCAAATCCTGATTCGGCGACAGCTGCGCAAATAGGATCGCCAGGTTGTCGCGGTAGGCGGGTTCGGCGGGATCAGCAGCACCCGCTGAGCGGACTCCGTCGGGATCCAACAGCCAAACCTTGCCTTCGTGAAAGAGAAAGTTCTCTAGGTGCATGTCCGTTTGAATGAGGCCAGCCCGGTGCAACATGCCAATCCGCTCTACGGTTAAGTCCAGCTGGTCGCTGCTGAACTCGGAAACCGTTTGCGCATCTGGCAACCAGCGGTATAGCAAAGCGTTGTCGCCTTGGCCCAAGCACTCGGGAGTTTGCAAGTTTGCCTGCTGCAACAGTTTGTAACCCTTGTGCTCACGCTGGCAATAGCCCGTTGCGCCATCGCCATAGAAGAGTTTAAGCATTACTTCTTTTGCTGCATCCGCGCCGGGCGTTGACTGTAATCGCGCTCGAGCCGCAAGCCGCCGGCCCGGTAGTAGACGCAGTATTTCAGTCACCACCAGTCGTTCCTCACCGCGTTCAGTGACAGCAACAATCGCAAATGGCAATTCAAGGTCGCGCTCTGCGCTCGCCAGTTGCGCCAGGGTCAGCAGCGGTATTGCGGCATCCGTCACGTCCACGGCGGCTGCATCTCTCCACTGACAAGATTCTGCTGTGCGCCTTTGCGATACAGCTTCAATGCCCGCACGTACACTGCTCGCCAAAGATCGCCCTCCTCCGCGAACACTGCAGCTAAGGGTCGCTGCCGGTACAAGCGCACAAAGCGCAGCCAGCTGCGGGGCGACAGCGGCAAATCCATGACCGAGAACAACAGCGCCGCCAAATCTCGGATCAACCAACGCTTGGGTATGCGCGCGAACTGCACAGCGCGGTGCAGATCGATTACCGTGAGTTCGGGTTCAGAAGCGAGCGTGACGTCTGCCAACCATAGGTGGCAGATGTAGTAGTCACGGTGAATAAAACCCTGGGCATGAAAGCGACGGCTAAACTCAGCAACTGCCTCAAGCAAACTACGGGCCTCGCGTTCAGACAGCGACCTTGCAGCCACCAGATCCTCCAGGCTGGTGTGCCCAGTAATCTCATCCGTCAGCACAAAGGATTCGAGGTCAGCAGGATTGTGGCCTCGCTCGCCAAATGCGGCGACCACCGGCGCGCGAATACCAGCCTCGGCCAACGTTTGGCATGCCTGAAATTCATTGCGCGCCGACACTACCGGCTTGCGCAACGTTGACCAGTTCTTGACGATCTCGCCCCAGCCAACGCCGCGATGCAGCTTCAGAAAATAGTTGCGCCCTGCGAGCTGAATGCGGCTGGTACGGCGCCGCGCAACTTCACGATAGACCTCACCGGTCATGCCAGCAAATACCTCGAACGGATCTCGATCGCCGAGAGCCTCAGCGATGTCGGTACGTAGGTAGAGATCAGGCAAGGAAGCGCTCCTGCACCGTTGCCAGCAGTTGGGTGGGCATGTCAAAGCGATCTGCGCGGGTGGCGAACTGCACGCCGGCGTCGCGATAGCGTTGCCGCAGATCATCATCGCACAACAGCGCCAGCAGCCGTTCATTCAACAGTTGTTGATTAAAAGGCTCAGGCAGAACTTCGCCGCCGCCGGCTTCGCTGACATAGTGCGCAAAGCCGCAACTGGCCGTGGTGAGCACCGGCAGCCCGGCAATCAGCGCTTCCAGCAGAACGATGCCGCCGCTCTCCAGCACAGCAGGATGCACCATCAAATCCACGCCTTGGAGAAATCGGGGAACATCGTCGCGGCCGCTGAAAATGGACAAACGATCGGCGATACCGCGCTCTTCCGCCAGTGATTCAAAGGGGCCCGGCGCGTCCTGCCCGACCACCAGCAGCCGCGTGTTGTTTCGAAGTTCTGACGGCAGACTCGCCAGCGCGAAAATCGCGCGATCCAATCCCTTGGTAATGAAGCCAGATCCCACCAACAACAAAAGGTTCTCGGCTTCGCTGTAGCCAAAGTCGCGCCGGAACTCGGCTCGCACCTGGGCCCAGTTGTGCGGCCGCCGCCGGTCTGCGCTCACGCTTGGCGGCAACAGCGCTAAACGCGCATCCGGCGTGTGGTAGTGCTGCTGAAATTGCTGACGTTGGGTTTCGGTAATCAGAAACACAAAGGTGCTGGCCTCTTCGGCGAACACCGCGCGTTCAAAATCGGCGAAATGCCGATAGCGGGCAGTGTGGCGGTAATAAGCAGGGCGCATTTCCTGAGCCTTGTGCTCATAGCAAGTATCGGCAGCGTAGTAGGCGTCGAGCCCTGGCATTTTGTTAAAGCCGATCAAGCATTCCACCGGGAACAGCTTCAGGTGTTCGTGCATCTGCTGCGCAAATCGGCGGTAACGCACATGGTTCAATACCCCGGGTACTTCGATGACCTGCAGATGAAAGTCAGGGTTGTTCTGAAGCTCGGGGGCAAGCTCCGCTTCCCAGCTCAGGACATACACGCGCACGCGATAACCCGCGGCTAAGGCCCGCTGCGCGACGCCCATGAAGTCGCGCTGCAAGCCGCCATAGGGAAAGTACTTGAACAACGTCATTGCCAGGGTCGGCTTCTTCTCCTGGGCAAAGCGCTCCAACAATTCGGCCGCGGTCTCTGCCAGCCCCGATATCTCCGGCTTTCCAGCGAGCTTGCGGCCGTTGTCTGACCACTGGGATCGCTGCGGGCTGGTCAATAGCGCTAGCAGATGTTGGTTAAACGCCGTTTGACTGAAAGGGTAGTCCGTCACGAGGCCCGCATCGTAATCGCTCACGTAGCTGGCGTAACCGCAATTTTCTGTCACCAACAACGGTAACCCGGCAATCATGGCTTCGAGAATGACCATGCCGGCGTTTTCATCGTAAGCCGGTAGTAACAGTGCATCTGCTGTGTGCAAAAAGCGCGGTACATCGGCCCGGCCTTCAGCAAAGAACAGCGTTCGCTCAAAAATCCCAAGTCGCCTCGCCATTCGCTGAAAAGGTTCAGCGTGATCTTTGCCGATAATCACCAGGCGCGTGGACTGCAGCAATGCTTGGGGCAAGCTGTGCAGAGCCAACAGCGCGCGATCCAGCCCTTTCTTGATAAAACCGGAACCGATGAAAAGCAACAGGCGCTCATCATCATGTAGCTGCAACTCATCACGCAAAGCAGCACAGTCCGCGCGGCGTTCTGCCGCTGTCATTGGCCCGAGAATCCGCTCTTGTTCAATGCCTGGCGGCAACGCATAGAAACGCTGAGGATCGGTCTCATAATGTTTGCGAAAGTACGGCGTCTGAAGATCAGATATAGTGAGAATACGGGTCGGCGCAGCAGGATCGAACACCGCGCGTTCAGATTCGGAAAAGTGGCGGTAGCGCGGCAACAAACGATAGGCTGCGCTACGTTGAGTTTGTGCTTTCTCTTCGTAACAAGAGTCACCAGCGTAGTAAACGTCGAGCCCAGGCATCTTGTTCATGCCGACCAACAAATCTACGGGATGGCTTTGCAGATGTTCGTGTACCCATTTGGCGTAGAGCTCGTAGCGCTGATGGTTCATAAGCGCATCTACTGGCACGGTAATCAACTCGAGATCGTCCGGTTCCGGACCTTCCCAGCTGAGCACATAGACTCGGGCTCGATGACCTCTTGCGGCGCACGCTGTCACCATCTTGCGCAAGTCCCGCTGAATGCCGCCGTAGGGAAAGTACTTGTAGATGCAGAAGCCGAACAGCATCGCCCTTACCCCGCTGCCAGTTCGCTGGCTGCTCGCCAGACACTAGCGGGCAACAGCTGGCCAAAACAGGCGGGCTCTACTGCTGCAGCGTTATGCAGCACCTGGGGACCTGTGTAGCCACAGTCTCGTCGCACGCAGGGTGCGCAGGCAAATTCAGCGGCCATGTTTTGGCTGTGCGCCCCGCGCACACCGGTCAAGGTGGCGTTGGTCGCCCCGTAGAGTCCAAGGGTCGGCACGCCTAACGCACCGCACAGGTGAGCAATCCCGGAATCCACGCCAATAGCCACAGTCGCGGTGCGCAATCGCTGTATTAGCTCGGTTAACGACATGCGCGGCCACAAGCTGGCGCCGCTGGCGGCAGCAATGCGCTGGGCTCGACGCTCTTCAACAGCATCGCCCCAAGTCAGCACCGGTTGGAACCCGGCTGCGCTGGCATGCTGGGCTAACTCTATCCACAGCTGCTCCGGATAGTGTTTGCTGGCCCAGGTGGTTCCATGTAGTAGCACACAAGTGTTTGCTGATGCAGGTTGGCGTTGCGCCTGTTCATCATGCAGACCGAAGCGCAGCTGGGTGGGCAGCTCGTAGCCCGCGGCCTGCGCCACAAGTTGGCGAACGCGATCTACCGCATGCTGATCTTTAGCTACTGCTACGCCTTCGGAATAAAACCGCGCCGCACCCGGCTCGCGCGCCGAGTCGCGATCTAAGCCCAGGCGCCGCGCCGAGTGGGCCTGGCGGGCGACGATGGCGCTCTTGTAGAGCCCCTGGGCATCGATGACGAGATCGTATTGCGTATCTTTTAGCTGCCAGCGAAAGGCAGCGAGTTCGCGCCCGGCAGCACCCGCCTGGCGCTGCCAGAACTTGGGCAGCTGCCGGCGCCAGCGGCGCCAGGCAATCGGCAAAATTCGCGCAACGCCAGGGTGTGCGGCCACGATTGGTACAAATGCTTCTTCCACCACCCAATGAATCTCGGCGCCTTGGGCGGCAAGGTCCGTGATCGCCGGCAGCGTGTGCACTACGTCCCCGAGAGACGACATCTTGATGATCAGCACTCGCACGCAAGCGCCTACAGTGCCAACGCTTGGCTGACCCGCTCCGGGGACAGCTGACGTAGGCAGTTCATGTGTCCCAGCGGACACGTACGCTGGAAGCACGGGCTACAGGGCAACGGTTGCTTAAGCACCTGGGCTTGGTCACTGAGCGGCGGCGTGAAGTCCGGAGAAGTCGATCCGTACAAGGCGACGACGCGCCTGCCCAGCGCTGCAGCCACGTGCATCAGCCCAGAATCGTTACAGACCACCGCTTCTGTAAGCGCCAGCAAATCGATGGCATCCAACAGTGTTGTTTGCCCGGCAAGATTGACCACCTGCTGACCCGAGCTCTCGGCGCGCACTCGATCAGGCGTTTCTGCTTCAGGCACAGCGCCGGGCAAACTGTCGTTCGCTCGCAATCGTGTCAGTATCGCAGTGCCCACTGGCGCATCCTTGGGCGAACCAAACAGCCAGACATCGTACCCTGCCGCGATCGCGTCTGCGGCAACAACCGTAAAGTGCTCATCGGGCCAGCGTTTTGCCGGGCCAAACTCCGCCCCAGGGCACAGCGCCAAGACCGAACGCTCTGTAGCAATCTGATGCTTTATTAACTGGGCTTTACCGTTGTCGGCGTCAGCTTGCAAACGCGGCTGCGGATAAGGCTGCGGCAAGGCCGCGCCTGCGGGCAGCGCTAGCGCCATAAAGCGTTCGATCATCAGCGGGTAAACCTCCGGATCAAGCTTGCGCCGATCGTTCAACAAACCCAGACGAAATTCCCCCGTCCACCCGGTGCGAATGTTGATGTTCGCCCAATACGGTACCAACGCTGACTTGAAGCTGTTGGGCAACACCAGCGCTTGGTCGAACCGTTCGGCAGCCAGCGTGCGCGCGAACGAACGGCGCTTAGCCAACCCCAATTCGCCGTGCGCTAAATCGAATACATGCGTGTGCGCCACTTCCGCCATGCGCTGGCCAAGGGGCGCGGTGGCCGGTGGCGCAAGCAGGTGGATGGTTAGCCCGGCACCATGATCTGCAACCAAACGCTGTACCAGGCAGTGCGCCATGACCATATCGCCCACCCAGGCTGGTGCGACGATGAGCACTTTCATCGAAGGGTCATCGTCTGTGCGCGCTGTGGCATGCCCCTCTACGCCTCGGGGTCAGGCCGAACCTCGTACGGGGTGCAGCCATTGCGGGAACGCATTGCGCTGGCCGCGGACCTGGTCGAAGTAGGTAGCCTGAAGCATGGTGGTAATCGGTCCGCGTTTGCCATCACCAATCTGCCGGCCATCCAGCTCACGGATGGGCAGCACCTCGGCCGCCGTGCCGGTGAAGAACGCTTCATCGCAAATGTAGACTTCATCGCGGGTGATGCGCCGCTCGCGAATTGTTAACCCCGCCTCTGCGGCAAGGTGGAACAGCGTGTTGCGGGTAATGCCATCCAAACAGGACGTGAGTTCCGGGGTATGCAACACGCCATCGCGCACGATGAAGATGTTCTCGCCACTGCCTTCAGCCACGTAGCCTTCGTTGTCGAGCATCAACGCTTCGTCGCAGCCGGCATCCAGCGCTTCGTGCAGCGCCAGGATCGAGTTGATGTAGTTGCCGTTGGACTTGGCCTTACACATGGTGATGTTGACGTGGTGACGGGTGAAGGACGAGGTGCGTACCTTGATGCCCACCTCACGGCTGTCCTCGTCCATATAGTTCGGCCAGGGCCAAGCGGCGATCACCAAATTGACCGTCAAGCCTTTGGCTCGCAAGCCCATGGCTTCGCTGCCGAGGTAAACCATGGGCCGCAAGTAACCTTCGTCCAAGTCATTGTCGCGCACCACGGCCAGCTGCGCCGCATTGACTTCGTCTTCGCTGAACGGAATTTTCAGATCGAGAATGTGTGCAGACTGGAACAAGCGGTGGGTGTGTTCGTCGAGCCGAAAGATGCAGGTTCCTTTCGGCGTTGCATAAGCTCGTACGCCTTCGAACACACCAACACCGTAGTGCAGTGTGTGGGTCAACACATGCACCTTGGCATCACGCCAAGGGACCATTTGGCCGTTTTGCCAAATCCAGCCGTCGCGGTCGGCAAGGGTGGCTGCTGTCTGATCGGTCATGGGAAGGACTTCGCTATTGCCTGAGGTTCAGCGGACTATTGTCGCTGAAAAACGCCCCTGTCGCATGGCGCGCAAGGTTGGGCGCAGGAAGTCTTAAGAAACGCGGGTTAGTCGCTTTGGGCGCTGGGGGAAACCCGCAAAACCTCAGCAATGGTGGTCTGACCAGCACCAACTTTCTGGGCGCCAGACAATCGCAGCGTGCGCATGCCTTCTTTCATGGCAAAGCGACGCAAACCGTCGATGTCGAGATCGCCGCGGATGTGGGTCTTCAGCGTATCGCTCAGTGGCAGCAGCTCGTAGATGCCCATGCGCCCGAGGAAACCCGTATCGCGGCATTCCAGACACCCGGTGGCGGTATAGACCTTGGCCGGCGGTTTAGCCCTAAACGGGTGCACCAGCAATTGCCAGGCTTCTTCGTCTACCACCTCTGCCGCTTTGCAGTGCGGGCACAGGGTTCGTACCAGGCGCTGGGCCATAACGCCGAGCACCGTGGCTTTGATCATGTACGCCGGCACACCGAGATCCAGCAAGCGTGTGATAGCAGTCGGGGAATCGTTGGTGTGCAAGGTGGAGATCACCAGGTGCCCGGTCAGCGCCGCCTGAATCGCCATCTCGGCAGTTTCTAAGTCGCGGATCTCACCGATCATGATGATATCGGGATCCTGACGCAGTAAGGCCCGAACACCGGAGGCAAAGGAGACGTCGATGTTGCTCTGCACCTGCATCTGATTAAACGCCGGCTCCACCATCTCGATGGGGTCTTCAATGGTGCAAACGTTTACTTCGGAGGTGGCCAGCTGCTTGAGTGTCGAATATAGCGTCGTGGTCTTACCCGAACCGGTAGGGCCGGTGACCAGCACGATGCCATTGGGCGCACGGGTCATGGCATTCCAGCGCTTAAAGTCTTCGCCGCCCAGGCCCAGTTCCTGAAAACTGCGCAGCAGCACGTCCGGATCGAAGATCCGCATGACCATCTTCTCGCCAAAAGCGGTGGGCAAGGTCGACAGGCGCAGCTCGATCTCTTCGCCGTCTTGGTCCTTGGTCTTCACCCGGCCGTCTTGAGGACGACGTTTTTCTGCCACGTCCATGCGGCCAAGAATCTTTAAGCGGCTGGTGACCGCGGCGTTGACCGCATAGGGCAACTCGTAGACGTGATGCAAAATGCCGTCAATGCGAAAGCGGATCAGGCCCTTGTCTCGGCGCGGCTCAATGTGAATGTCACTGGCGCGCTGCTCAAACGCATACTGCAACAGCCAATCGACGATGTTTACCACGTGGGAGTCGTTGGCTTCTGGTGACTTCAGCGCGCCCAGCTCGAGCATTTGCTCGAAGTTGGCGATGCCGGTGAACTCTTGCCCGGACTCCTGGGCCTTGGCCACCGAGCGGGCCATGGTGTAGAACTCGAGGGCGTAGCGACTGATGTCTGCAGGGTTACTGATCACTCGCTTGATGCGGCGCTCGCGCAACGTTTGGGTGAGCATGCCCTCCCACTGGAACATGTAGGGCTGGGTGCTGGTGATCAGCACCTCGTCGTCGTTCACCTCCAACGCCAGAATGTTGTGGCGTTGGGCAAAGGCGTAGGACATGACCTCGGTGACGAGATTGACGTTGATCTTCAACGGATCGATGCGGTGATACGGCTGCCCGGCCTGCTCGCTGAGCCACTGGGTCATGGTCTCTAGGTCTAGCGTGTGGCCGGGGTTCGCGCGGTTTTCGTACTCGCGGGAAGCCAGAATCTCCATGGGATGCTGCGACAGCTCGCGCTTGGTACGCGGCGCAATCAGCACATCTTCGGCTTGGCGCTGACTGATGAAGCCTGCGGCGACCATTTCGTCTAAGAACGATGGCAGATCGATGAGCCGCTCATCGTGCACGCCAAAGCGCGCCGGCGAGGAGGCGCTGGGTACGGCGGCCAGCTCCACCTTGCCGGGCTCAGCAGTAGGGGGCGCTCCCGCTTCTGATTCAGGCGCAGGCGCATCCGGCACCGAACGAGGGGCCGAAGTGTTTGATTTTGTTGGATCTGCGGGGGCGTTGCCGCCGGGTACAGTGGCCACGAAAGTCCCTGGTCTAGCCTTCTGAATCAGTTAACGGGAAGGCCTGGGCTTTTGCAAGGCACCAGGGATGCTGGTGAGTAGAGCCGTGAACGCCATCACGCGTCAGCCTGGATGACCGTCCAGCCAGGGTCGGCCTCTATATATATGTGTAGAATGCGCGTCCTTTTTGCCCCACGACCGTCCTTCGGAGACTTCGGCAACAAAATGGACATTGCCCAATACGCCCGCTGGTTTCGCAGCTCCACACCCTACATTCAGGCCCATCGGGGACGCACCTTTGTGATCCTGCTGCCCGGGGAAGCGCTGGATGCACCGAACCTGGTGAACATCGTCCATGACATCGCCCTGACCCAGGTATTGGGTGCTCGGGTGGTGCTGGTCCACGGCGCCCGCCCACAACTGGATGCAGCCCTCGGCCACAGCGAGCGCCGAGGCACGCGGCGGGTCACGCGCAGCGAAGATCTGCCGCAATTGATGCAGGTTTACGGTGAGCTGCGCTCGCGACTGGAAGCCCTGTTTTCCACCGGTTTGCCGAATACCCCCCTGCATGGCACCGACATTTCCATTGCCACCGGCAACCTGGCCGTGGCCAAACCAGTGGGCATCGTCGACGGCGTCGATCACCAGTTCACCGGGCAGGTACGACAAGTGCACCGCGAGCGGGTGAATGCCTTGCTTGGCACCGGTGCCATCGTGCTGATGTCTCCCATCGGTTATTCACCCTCGGGGCAGATGTTCAACTTGCCAAGCGACGAGTTGGCAGCAGCAACGGCACTGGCCATCGGCGCCGACAAACTGATAGTGCTGGACGAGCCTACCCGCCTGCCGGACGAGAACGGCGAAACCCAAAGCCTGCTATCGCCGGCGGCGCTGGAAGCGAGCATCGATCACGGGCGGCTGCCCGAAGCTACGCTTAATCGTTTGCGCGCTGTGGCCGGCGCGGTGCGTGGCGGCATACCCCGCGCCCATGTGGTGACCTACCAGGAAGACGGCGCGCTACTGGCCGAACTTTATACCGCTGGCGGGCATGGCACCCAGATCAGCGAGCGCGCGCAAACCCCCATCCGCGCCGCGAATGCAGACGATATTGCGGGAATTGCCGAACTGATCCGGCCCTTAGAAGAACAAGGGGTGCTGGTGCGGCGCTCCAGAGATCGGCTGGAAGCCGAGGTCGAGCATTTTATGGTGGCCGTGTTGGATGGCATCGTCATCGGCTGTTGTGCCCTGTTCCCCTACGGCAGCGCCGCCGAGCTGGCTTGCGTTGCGGTTCACAGCAGCTATCGCAATCAAAGCAATCACGGCAGCAACGGCATTGGTCGGCAGCTGTTGGCCTTTGCCGAAGAGCAGGCTCGTAGCCAGCAGATCGACACGTTGTTCGCGCTCACCACCCAAACCCAGGACTGGTTTGCCGAACAAGGCTTTAGCCAAAGCTCACCGGAACAGTTGCCAGCACCTAAGCAGGCACTCTATAACTACCAACGCAACTCCAAAGTAATGCGCAAAGTACTCTGACGGCCCCTTAGGTAACCACCGGGCCCAACTCGCCAGGACGGATTCATGACTAACAAGCGGCCATTTTCTTCCATCGTTGTTGACGGCGTCGAGCAGGCTCCGAGCCGGGCGATGCTGTACCCGGTGGGATTCACCGAAGCCGACTTCGCCAAACCGCAGATCGGTATTGCCTCGACCTGGAGCATGGTGACGCCTTGCAACATGCACATTAATGGTCTGGCCGAAGCCGCGGCCATGGGCGCTGACGAATCCGGTGCCAAGAGCGTGCTGTTCAACACCATTACCGTGAGCGACGGCATCAGCATGGGCACGCCCGGCATGCGCTATTCGCTGGTCAGTCGAGAAGTGATCGCCGACTCCATTGAAACCGTGGTCGGCGCCCAAGGCTTTGACGGCTTCGTCGCCATTGGCGGTTGCGACAAGAACATGCCCGCTTGCGCCATGGCGATTGCCCGATTGGATCGCCCGGCGGTGTTCGTCTACGGCGGTACCATCCTCCCGGGCAAAGAGCGACGCGACGTGATCAGCGTATTCGAGGCCGTCGGCGCCCACGCCGCCGGTCGCATCAGCGCCAAAGAGCTGAAAGAAGTCGAGAGCACGGCGATTCCCGGACCCGGTTCTTGTGGCGGCATGTACACCGCCAACACCATGGCCAGCGCCATCGAAGCGCTGGGCTTATCGCTGCCCAACAGCTCAGCACAAAACGCGGTGAGCGAAGCTAAACGCACCGACAGCTACAACGCCGGCGCGGCGGTACACAACCTGATCGAGCGCGGCATTAAGCCCAGCGACATCTTGAGCAAAGAAGCCTTCGAAAACGCCATCACCGTGGCGATTGCGCTGGAAGGCTCCACCAATGCGGTGTTGCATTTGTTAGCCATCGCCAGCGCGGCCAACATTCCGCTGTCGCTAGAAGACTTCACTCGCGTCGGCGCTCGCGTACCCGTACTCGCCGACATGCGTCCTGCTGGGCAATACGCCATGAGCGAACTGGTAGAAATCGGCGGCATTCGCCCGCTGATGAAAACTTTGTTGGATGAAGGTTTGTTGCACGGTGACTGCTTGACCGTAACCGGGCAAACCATGGCCGAAACTTTGCAGGACGTTGCTCCCTACCCCAGCGGGCAGAAAATCATTCGACCGCTGAATGATCCGATCAAAAAGGACAGCCATCTGGTGATCCTACACGGCAACTTAGCGCCAGAAGGCGCAGTCGCGAAAATAACGGGCCACGAGGGCTTAGAGTTCACCGGCACCGCCAAGTGCTTTCATGGCGAAGAAGCCGCCATGGCAGCGATCATGGATGGCGCCGTAGACAAAGGCGACGTGGTGGTTCTGCGCTACGAAGGCCCGCGCGGTGGACCCGGCATGCGCGAGATGCTCTCCCCCACCAGCGCCATTAACGGTCGCGAGCTGTCAGCGCACGTGGCCATGATTACCGATGGACGTTTTTCCGGCGGCTCTCACGGATTCGTGGTTGGCCACGTGACGCCCGAGGCCTTTGACGGCGGACCCATCGCGCTGGTGGAAGACGGCGACAAGATAACAGTAAACGCAGAAACTATGGCGCTAACCCTGCACGTGGACGAAGCGGAGCTAAGCGCCCGTCGCGCCAAGTGGCAGCAACCACCGGCCTACGCTGAACGTGGCTTACTGGCGAAGTACGCTAAGCTCGTAAGCAGCGCCAGCTTCGGCGCGGTCACGGATCGCTTTGACTAGCACTTACTAATAGAAGGAGAAAGGCCATGAGCAGCAACACCGACATCATTCGTGAGTTTGTCGCCGACTGGTCGAAACTGGACGCCGTGCTGCTGGCCAGCTACTTCGCCAGTGACGGCTGCTACTACAACATGCCCACCCAACCAGTACGCGGACGGGCGAACGTGCAAGAGTTCATTGCGAACTTCCTCGCCAGCTGGACAGAAACCCATTGGGACATTCTGAACATCGCCGAGAAAGACGACATCGTCTACTGCGAACGCTTAGATCGCACCAAGACCAGCAACGGCGACGTCGATCTACCCTGCTTTGGCGTGTTCGTTATGGAGAACGGCAAGATTAAAGAATGGCGCGACTACTTTGATCTGGGCACCTTTATGAAGGCGATGCAGCCGCAGTAACGATCCAAGTACTGGCATCCATGCGCAGACCCTCTGCGGACACCAGCGGCTCCAATGCCGCGCGAGCCGCCGCCAGCGCTTTTTCTTGGGTTGGCTGATCGAGCTCTGAGACAACACGGGATAGCGGTCCGATTCGGGTCAAGAAAGCGATCGCCTCCTCTATACCCTGGCCTAAGGTCAGCTGAGTTTCGGTCAGAGCAAAGTTCGGCGCTTGGAACCCTGCCTGGGTCAACACGTCAGTCACGAAGTCGGTGTCGGCAAAAGCGAACGGATTGGGCCCGTCTGCGGCGGGCGCCTCTGGCAAGAAGGGCTGCGCCGCCGCCATGGGAACAGCAAGCCATGGATTGTCCTGGGGTGCGCGCCAGCAAATAAAGCACAAGCGGCCGCTATCGCTTAGATTGCGGCGAATGTTGCTAAACGCCGCCACAGGATCATCAAAGAACATCACGCCAAAGCGCGAGAACGCCAAGTCGAAGGGTTGATCACCACGCCAAGCGCTGGCATCGGCTTGAGTGAAGGAAGCGTTGGCCTGATCCGCAGAGCTTTCCTGGGCGCGCTTGATCATGGGTCCAGAGATATCCACGCCAAGGATTTCTGCGCAGCGTTGGGCCAGCAGTAGTGAAGTAGTGCCGCAGCCACAGCCCACGTCCAGCACTCGTTCGGTAGCTTTCGGTGCAGCGGCTGCAAGCGCCTGTTCGGACAACGGTGCAAGCAGCGAATCCAGATAGGCCTGCTCGGCCACCCACTGGTTGCCGGCTTCGCCGTTCCAGAACTCGATCTGGTCTTTGTTGGCTTCACTCATGTGGGGGCTCCT
>JBPCXR010000314.1:0-17234 GCA_051027215.1 Pseudomonadales bacterium
GAACCCAACTCATGGAATTCGACAAGCTGCTCAAGCTGGTTGTAGAAAAAGGGGCTTCAGATCTGTTCATCACTGCTGGTAAGCCGGCAATGTTGAAGATCAACGGCAAACTGTTTGCGGCGGGTAAATCATCGCTGTCGCCAGAGCAGAGCCGAGACATCGTTCTCGGCGTAATGAACAAGGATCAGCGCGAGGTGTTCGAAAAAGAGCACGAATGTAACTTCGCGATTAATACCCGAGGCTTAGGACGGTTCCGCGTAAGCGCTTTTTATCAGCGCAACCTCATCGGCATGGTGCTGCGTCGAATCGAGGTGAACATTCCGCTGGTGTCTGACCTGGGACTGCCGCCGATCATTGAAGATCTGGCGATGACCAAGCGCGGCTTGATCATCTTCGTCGGCGCCACAGGTACTGGTAAGTCAACGTCGCTGGCTTCCATGATTGGGCACCGCAACGAGCATTCCTCTGGGCACATTATCAGCATCGAAGATCCCATCGAGTTCATTCATCAGCACAAAGGTTGCATCATTACTCAACGTGAGGTTGGAGTAGATACCGACAGTTTCGAAATTGCGTTGCGTAATACGCTGCGCCAAGCGCCGGACGTCATCATGATTGGCGAGGTTCGCTCACGCGAAACCATGGAGCACGCGTTGACCTTCGCTGAGACCGGTCACCTGTGTTTGTGTACGCTGCACGCGAACAATGCCAACCAGGCTCTAGATCGCATCATTCATTTCTTTCCCGCCGATCGCCACACCCAGGTGTGGATGGACTTGTCATTGAACCTTCGAGCGATGGTTGCCCAGCAACTGGTGCCTACGGTGGATGGCCAGGGCCGGCGCGCAGCGATCGAAGTGTTGATCAATACGCCGCTCGTGTCAGATCACATTCGCAAGGCTGAGGTCCATCTGCTCAAGGAGCTGATGAGCAAATCTACAGAACAAGGCATGCAGACTTTCGACCAAGCCTTGTACCGTCTCTATACCGAAGGCGAAATCACCTACGATGCGGCATTGAGCCATGCTGACTCGCCGAACGATCTGCGCTTGATGATCAAGCTCGGTGCTGATGCGGATCCGAATCCCATGGCCGCAGTAGATAGCTTGCAGCTCGAGGAAGATATGGATCCCGATACGGTCGCGTTTAAGCGGTAGCTCCATGCGCCCGGCTGACTAAGCTGGGGCGCGTAACCACCCAAGCCGTCGCACACCCGGTGAGATGGCTCCGTCGAACTGAAGAATATTGCCGTAGCTTTAACCCGGCAACGGTTGTGATAGCCTGCCCGTCCTTTGTAATTGGGGAGAGCAACATGCTCGGATACACAACCATTGGGGTTAATGACATGGCGCGAGCCGAGGCCTTTTACGGCGCGCTGCTAGGAGAAATCGGTGGCTCCCAGTTGATGGGTATGGACCGAATCAAGTTTTATGGCACCGGTCAGGGTGCCATGCTGGCGATTTGTATTCCGTACAACGAAGAGGCGCAGAATTGCGGCAATGGCAACATGGTCGGTATCGATGCCGGTTCACGACCTGTGGTCGATAAGCTCTATGCGAAAGCCATCGAGCTCGGTGCAACCGATGAGGGTGAACCCGGCGAGCGCAATCCGGTATTTTATGGCGCTTACGTGCGTGACCTCGACGGTAACAAGCTGTGCTTTTACGAAATGAAGACTGGTTAGGCCAACATCACGGCGTGGTCAGGTTCGCGGAAGTAACGCTCAGCGATCACCACAGCCGCCAGGGCATGGCTGCGTAGTGGGTCTGCGCCTTGTTCATCGATCGCCTCGCGAGAGCTGAGGCGCTCATCAACCAGCCATACCGGCAATTGTGTTTGCTCGCTAAGGCGCTGGGCAAAGCCCCGTGCCCCCTGGCTGATAGGAGACTCAGAGTCGTCCATGTTCAGGGGCAGTCCTACTAAGAGCCGGTCGGGTAGCCACTGTTCGATGAGTGCTTGGACTTCGCGAAATCGAGGCTTGCCGACATTGGCGCTCAAGGTGGTGATCGGGTTGGCGGTGCCGGTCAGGGATTGGCCGCAGGCCACGCCGATGTGCTTCAAGCCAAAATCAAAAGCCAGCACCACCACTGGTCGATCTGTGTCAGTCATGTCCGATGCGGCCGCTGAGCAGCTGTAGGTCTACACCGGTTAGCGCTTGGGCATAGGCGAGGCGCTCTTGCACCGGGATGTCGAACAGGATCTTGCTGTCTGAGCTCAGCGTCAGCCAAGCGTGCTGTTGGATCTCTGCCTCCAGCTGACCTGGTCCCCAGCCTGCATAGCCCAGGGCGAACAGTACCTGCTTCGGACCCTCACCTGCGGCAATAGATCGCAGAACGTCTCGTGAGAAGGTCAGGCAAAGACCGTTGCTGAGCTCCTCGGTCTCGGGAAAGCGCTGCTCATTGCTGTGCAACACCAGTCCCTGATCCTCATTTACCGGACCGCCGCGCAATACCGCAAGCTGCTGCGGCTTGCTGGCAGGAATGTCGATCTGCTGCAGCAAGTCTTTGAAACTCATCTCCATTGCGCGATTGATGATAATCCCCACGGCGCCTTCGCTGTCGTGGCGGCAAATATAGGTCACGGTATTCGCGAAATAGCTGCCTGCCTGGTTGGGCATGGCCAGCAATAGGCAATGGGCAAGCGGGTATTTGGCGGAAATGGTTTTAGGTCCTGGCAGCTGGCATTGACGCGGTGCGCAATGCTAGCTGTCCAAGCGGCCGCCCTGGGAGAATTGCCAGGTGCGAATGATTTCTAAGACGTCGTAATCCTTGCGCATCTCCACAGAGAAATCCGGATAGGGCGCTGCCAACCGAACAATCCGTAGTGCGGCTTCATCGAGATCTTTGTGACCCGAAGAATCCAACAGGCGCACTTCTTTTAAGGTGCCGTCTTCTCGAATCACCACCAGCATGCGTAGAGAGCCGACGACCCCGGCGGGGTAGTTAGCATTGCCGATGCGCTCCACTTTCTGCCGCCACATATTTAAATATGCCGCCTCCGCCGCCGATTTGGTGGAAACGCTGGACAGCCGTTTGACCCGCGGTCCCTTCGCGCTTAGCTGCTGCTCTTGCGCGATGCGCGCTTCTAGGCTGGCGATTTCTTGGGCGAGAGACTCGTAGGCGGTGCTGGCACTAAGCGCTTGCGAATCATTGGCGTCTTTGGCATCGACCGATTCGTCAGTCACTTGCTCTTCCCGAGCCACTTCAGTGGCCAGCAAAACTTTCTCTTCTAGCTGGGATTGCTCCACCGCTGCCATGGGATCGGGGATTACCTCGTTGACTTCGTTGGCGAAGATTTCTGCTTCCTGGGTCGTGGTCTGCTCTAGCGCATCCGCGGCGTCGCCACTGGCAAGTTGCGCTGCCTCGGCGATGAAGTCTGCTTCGGGGTTGTCGACCTGATCATTGTGGGTCGCCAGAGTGACATCGATGGTCGGGCTCTTTTCCTGGCCAAGGCGATCACTGAAGCTGACGCCCAGGATCAGTGCGGCGTGCAAGGACGCGGCCATGAAGAGCGTAAAGCCCAAGCGGTCGCGGGGTGTGATGGTCATCGTGGCCATGGCGATAGTTACTGCGGCAATTCCGATCGTATATTAGCTCGGATAGCTCCGGGCTCGTGGCCTAGGACGCCGAAATTGCGCATTAGGACGCAATCCGTGCATCTAGCGAATCCAGCAGGTTACCGGCGATATCCAGAGAAAACTGTGCGTCCAGTTCCCGAATGCAGGTCGGGCAGGTGACATTCACCTCGGTCAGATAGTCGCCGATGACATCGATGCCGACAAAATACAGGCCTCTGCGCTTTAGCTCCGGACCGACTTGTTCGGCAATGAAGCGATCTCTGTCGGTCAGTGGTCGGCCCTCACCAGTCCCACCGGCAGCCAGGTTGCCCCGGGCCTCCCCGGCCATAGGGACTCTAGCTAAGGCGTAGGGCACGGGCTCACCATCGATAAGCAGAATGCGTTTGTCACCGTCGGCGATTTCGGGCAGGTACAGCTGCCCCATAATCTGTTCGCTGCCGTCTGCGGTCAGTGTTTCTAGGACCACCTTCAAATTGGCGTCCCCATCGAGGATTCGAAACACTGACTTGCCCCCCATACCGTCTAGTTTCTTGAACACAACGTTGTGGTGGTGCTCTTGAAAGGCAATAAGCTCTTCCATTCGCCGGCTAACGATGAGAGGTGGGCAGCACTCAGGAAACGCCGTCGCAAAGAACTTCTCGTTGCAGTCCCGGACGCTTTGAGGCCGATTGACGACCAGCGCGCCGCCTTCTTCAGCCCGTTCCAGCAGGTACGTGGTGTAGATGTACTCCATGTCAAAAGGCGGGTCTTTGCGGTTCATTATGATGTCAAAATCGGCCAAGTCATTACTTTGTGCCGCTTCGAGGCTGTACCAGGGTGTGCCCTGGTCATCCAGTGTCAGGGTCTCAAGAAAGGCATCGCTCAACTGCAGTTTGCGGCATATCGCCTGGGCAGTTTCGTCTTTGAACAGCAAATCCTGCTGTTCGCAGTAGAAAATCGCCCAGTTCCGCCGCTGGGCTGCGCGAATCATGGCCAGCGTACTATCTTTCTTTATGGAGAGACTTTTGAGCGGATCCATCAGGAACAAAATGCGGCGGGTTCGGCTCGCTGGCATGGGTGGAGAGCGTCCTTGGGTGGAGAATCCGTCAAACTACCGAGATGGGTACTGGCCAGCAACCAAAATGAGAACTGGTCCCCCATCCAGCAGGACCCGCATGGCCGCCATAAAGTGAATCGTGATACAACACTCGGCGACCGAAATGAAGGATCAGACTGATGGAAGAGGAGCTTCAAGGCGTCAAAGTCTTGGTCATCGACGACAGCAAAACAATTCGTCGAAGCGCAGAAAACCTGCTTAGCAAAGCAGGCTATGACGTCATTACCGCTACGGACGGGTTTGATGCTCTGGCGAAGATTGCCGACTCCCGTCCCAAGATCATCTTTGTGGACATTATGATGCCGCGTCTAGACGGCTATCAGACCTGTGCGCTGATCAAAAACAACACAGAATTTAAAGCCATTCCGGTGGTGATGCTTTCGAGCAAAGATGGGCTGTTTGATAAGGCTAAAGGCCGTATCGTCGGCTCCGATCAGTACATAACCAAGCCGTTTAGCAAGGAAGAGCTACTCGGCACCATACGAACGTTGGTTCATTAATCGATGTCACGGCACATAAAGCGGCACAAGTAGAGGTCGACGGGCACATGGCAAGGATTCTGGTGGTGGACGATTCGCCCAGCGAAACCCATCAATTTGTCGCCACACTCTCGCGCCAAGGGCACGAGGTGATGACGGCAGGGACGGGTAGCAGCGGCATTGAGATGGCTTCGGAACAACTTCCGGACGTCATTCTCATGGATGTCGTCATGCCTGGCATGAATGGTTTCCAAGCGACCCGTCAGCTGACCCGCAGCGATACCACCGGGCACATTCCGGTGATCATCGTTTCCGCTAAAAGCCAGCAGGTGGATCGCGTCTGGGGCGAGCGGCAGGGAGCCAGCGGTTACTTGATCAAGCCGGTGGATGACCGAACACTGATTAAGACGATCAACACAGTCCTGGACGACGTGCAGCAATAATGACCACTAACAACAACAGCGCTGAAGCATTAGATCTGCTCAAAGACATTCGCAGATCAACTTTTACTAATGCTGCGCCGCTTCCGCTAAAAGAAAATACTCAAGCGATCTGGCAGGGCCTAGGATTTCAGCTCGGTGGTGTCCGCCTGGTTTCTCCGATGGGTGAAGTGGGCGAAATACTAAAGCTCCCCAAGTTGGCGGCGTTGCCCGTTGTCAAACCGTGGATGCGAGGCATTGCCAACGTCCGTGGGCGCTTGATTCCCATTATCGATCTGCATGAATACTTCGAGTTAACGCCTACAGTGCAAAAAGCTCAGTGGCGGGTGCTGATCGTAGAGGACGCTGATGTTGCCGCAGGGCTCATTGTTGAGCAGTCGCTTGGCATTCAGCATTTTATGGAAGACAGCTTTGAAGCCGTTGACGGCGAAGATCTGAACACCCTGGCCTCACACGTGAACGGCGCGTTTCGACACGGCGGACGCATGTATTACCAGATTGACCTGCAAACCATTCTCAGAGACGAAAAATTTTTCGACGTTGCGGAAAATACTAACTAGGACGCGAGTATTTAAGATGAAAACTGGAAAGCTATCCCCATTGATGGTTGGACTGATGCTGCTGCTAGCAGGAACGCTAGCCGGCATGGTGTATCTGTTCATGACCGACGATGCAGCCCGCGCCAGCACCGGCATGTTGATCTTTGCCGTGGCAGGTATCGTGCTCGTTGCGATCATCGCAATGACCATGATTCGAGAGACTCGCAAGCAGCTAGCCGAGCAAGCGTCTCAGAACGAGCGCAACCAGGCGGCGATTCTGCAACTACTCGATGAGCTGGCAGATTTGGCTGAAGGTGACCTGACCGTACATGCGTCAGTTACCGAGAACTTTACTGGAGCAATCGCTGACTCCATTAACTTCGCCATTGACCAAATGCGCCAGCTGGTTTCGAAGATAAACCATCTGTCTGTGCAGGTTGCGAAAGCGGCCAGCAATACCCAGTCCACGGCAGGCACTTTGTCTGCCGCAGCTGAGAGCCAAGCGAAAGAAATTGGCGCAGCCTCGCAAGCGATCAACGAGATGGCGGTGTCTATCGACCAGGTTTCTTCCAACGCTGCAGAGTCTGCGGCCGTTGCTGAGCGGGCGGTAGAAATTGCTGGCAAAGGTAGCGAAGTGGTGCAAGACACCATCCACGGCATGGATACCATTCGAGGCCAGATCCAAGAAACGTCCAAGCGCATTAAACGCCTAGGTGAGTCCAGCCAGGAAATCGGCGACATCGTTTCGCTGATTAATGACATCGCCGATCAAACCAACATTCTATCGCTCAACGCAGCCATTCAGGCGTCGATGGCCGGTGATGCGGGTCGCGGTTTCGCGGTCGTTGCGGACGAAGTTCAGCGTTTAGCAGAACGTTCTAGCGCGGCGACAAAGCAGATTGCTGCGCTGGTTAAGACTATCCAAACGGACACTAACGAAGCGGTCATCTCCATGGAGCAAACCACTTCAGAAGTTGTAGGCGGCGCCAAGCGTGCCCAGGATGCGGGTGTTGCGCTCGGCGAGATCGAAAGCGTATCGACTACGCTGGCGGAGTTGATTCAAAACATCAGCAACGCTGCGCGGCAACAAGCGGTATCTGCAGGTCACGTGTCTAACACCATGAACGTTATTCAGCAGATCACCGGCCAAACCGTAGCTGGCACAGAAGATACCTCCAGCTCGATTGGAAAGCTGGCCTCCATGGCCAACGAGATGCGCGAGTCGGTGGAAGGTTTCAAGCTGCCGGAACACGCCTAAGCAACGCAGCCACGGATGGCTGTAGAACACTGAGTCAGTTGCAGGATTGCCAGGACAGAGTATGAGTCAGGACCAGGAACATTTTGCCCTTGATTGGATCAAGAGCGACCTGCTAGAGACGCTGGACAACGCGAAAGTGGCGTTGGAAGCATTCAGTGAATCTGACCAGGACGAAACGCGCATGCGCGCTTGCCTGACGTCGCTGCACCAAGCTCATGGCACCTTGGTGATGCTAGAGCTAACCGGCGTTGCATTGCTGGCCGACCATCTGGAGCGACTGGCACAGGCGTTGCTCAACCAGACCGTGAAGGACACGGACGCCGCGGTTGAAAATATCATGCAGGGCATTTTAGAACTGCCCGGCTACCTCGAAGCCATACAGGCTGGCGAACCGGACTCAGAGCGACCTGTCGTGCCTCTGGCTAATCAGATTAGGGCGCATTTAGAGCTCGCGCCATTGGAGACCGCGCAAGTCAACGTGCTCGCGGGTACCGCCACTGAAGCCGCGGTCGATCGCTTCGAACGCATTGGCGGCTTGTCGAAAGCTCGAAAAATTCGTAGTGCCTATCAGCAGGTTTTGCTCGCCATACTCAAAGGCGATGACCGCACCCAAGCGGTGAACACTCTGAACAAGGTGGCCCAAGGCTTGTATCGAATCTGCGAAGACACGCCGATGGCGGGTCAATGGCAGGCATTCGGCGAGTTTGTCTCAAGCCTCGAACGGCAGTCGGGTCCTTTGGATTCGGATGCGATCAAACTGCTACGCAGGGTTGATGCGGAGATCCGTCTACTCGCAACCAACGGCGTGCAGTCACTGCGGCAGCCGGTTAATCGTGAACTGGTTGAGCAACTGTTGGCCCAGGCGGAGCAGCGTGAGCACTCCAGTCAGGTTCTAACGGATCTAAAAGGCGCCATTTCCGAAGACGCACCGGTCGACAGTTTGGTCATCTCCGGGCGACAGGCTCTGGCCAGTGCGGCGCTTGCACTGCGTGACGAAGTGTCAGAGCTCAAGGATCGCCTGGACCTGGATGTGCGCTCCCAGGAACCATCGAAAGAGAGCTTTAGTAGCTTGCTGGATCCGCTGACGCAGATTGGCAGTACCTTATCTTTGCTGGGTTTCTCCAGTTCCCACGCCACGGTGTTTGATCAGGTTGATGCGATCAACGATGCGTTGGTAAAAGAAGAATTTGATCTAGACACCGTGACGGGGGTTGCTGATGCCCTGGTCAAGGTTGACGAAAACCTCGCCAGCGCAACCCAGGGCATGGGCGGTAAGGGTGAAGTTGAACGCATAACCAGCGAAGCTCATCGGGCAGTGGCGCGCGAAGCACGGGCCGGCCTCGATCAGGTGAAAGCAGCCATAGTCGCCTACGTTTCTTCTAGTTGGGAGTACGACAACCTTAGCGACGCCCCGACTCAGTTAGATGAGGTCTGTGGCGCGCTGGATATGATTCCGTTGGCGCGCCCGGCACGCCAGTTGGGGGAGTGCCGGCGCTATATCGTTGACGTACTGCCCCATCGAAACCCTGACTGGACGGCTTTAGACCACTTAGCTGATGCAATCAGCGGCGTGGACTATTACCTGGAACGCATCGTCGAAGAGAACAGCTCCAATGCGGATGGCGTGCTGGATTTGGTCGACACCAGTCTGTCTGCGCTGGACTTCACAGTGGATGTCGAAGCCGAAACTTCCAGCACAGCGGAAGATCAGGAGATCATGGTTGAAGCCGGTGAGCAACGTGCCCAACTCATCACCAATGAAGCGCCCGAAGACAGCAGCGAGTCGGATAATGAATCGCTGTCTACGGTAGACGCTGAATCAGCCAACATCGTGGTGGGCGCAGACGAGCTGCCCTTGGATGAGGAGAGCGCATTCGCTAGCCAATCCTTTGGTGAAGGCCCAGACGAAGGCTTCGATCTGGGGAGCGATGACTTTGAATTCGAACTCCCGGAAGACGAGGACGAACAGCAGGCCGAAATCCAAGAACCGCCTGCCGAGATTGAATCTGCTGAGCCCACAGAGGCGTTTGCAGATGAGGTAGAAGCAGAATTTGAATTTGAGCCGGAGTTAGAGCCTGAGCCTGAATTCGAGCCGGAGACTGCGCCCGAGTTAGAGACCGAGGAGCTGGCGCAGCTTGAGACTGCTGAACCAGAGGAGCGAGCGGTTGCTCGTGACGCCGCCGTTGGCGCCATCGCTGCAGCGGCAATTGGCAGCGTTGCCGCCGGTTTGGTAGACGAGCATCAAGATGATGACGAGATTGCCGAGATCTTTCTCGAGGAAGCGGCGGAAGTGGTCGATCAGATTGACCACTGGTTGCCTGAATGGCGTAAAGAATTGGGTCATGAAGAAGCGCTGACCGAGCTGCGTCGAGCCTTCCATACGTTGAAAGGTAGCGGCCGCATGGTTGGCGCAAACGTGGTTGGCGAGTTGGCCTGGTCGATTGAGAACATGCTGAACCGGGTCATGGATAATACGGTTACGCCCACCGATCAGTTTGTCGATGTCGCCAGAAGAGCCAGAGACCTCGTACCCGCTCTGCTGCATAGCTTTGAAGAGCGTCAGGCACCCGAGCTCGGCGCAGTTGGCCAGATCATTGAAGCCGCTGACCTGCTCTCTTCCGGTGGTGAGCTAGAACAGGCCCAAGTTGCTACAGAGGCGATTGACCAGTCGCGGGAGCCCGATGATGCGGCACCCGTGCTCGCTGCGGTCGAAGAGCCGATGCAAGAATCTGAAGCATCGGCCGCTGCAGAGGAAGACTATCTAGAAGACGACACCTTGGTGGTGTTTGCCGAAGAAGCGCGCGAGCATTTGGATGTGTTGCGTGCCAGCTTGACGAGCGAAGTGTTCGATGCGAATCAAGATGCGGTAAGGGCGCTGCACACCTTAGCTGGTAGCGCGGGCATCGCTGGCGTCGACGCCATCATGGCCATTGCGCGCCCGGCTTATGAGATTGGACGGGCTTGCCGGACGCAAAAATCGATGGAGCCGAAGCTTGCGGCCCGAGTCGCGACCTTCATGCAGAGCTATGTCGATCAACTAGCGGACGCCGTGGAGACGCTGTCCAGTGGCGTGGAAGTTAAGCTGCCAGGAAACCTGGTCAGCGATGCGGATGCATTGTTGGATCAGCTCAGCGATGAAAATCAGGCTCACGAGCTGCTCTCTATTGAAGGCCTTGGCACGCTGTTTGAAGCGGTGGAGTACCTGGAGCAATGGCATAGTGGTGGTCAGGATCTGAGCTTTGCTGAACAGCTGGCCGCAACGCTGCGCCGACTAAGCGATAAAGCCCGCACACTGGAACACGAGGACTTTGCTGAGTTCGCTGAAACCCTGCGAGCGGTCCACGTTCATCTACAGGATCTGCATTTAACCGTTGCGGCCTCCGCGACACTGCAGAACGCCCATGAGCAGTTGTTGAATTATCTAGATGCCCTAGTTGCGGAACAAACGCCGGAGAGTATCGAAGACGGTCACCAAGAGCTGCTGGCACTACTGGGCGAAGATGAGATTGATCCAGCCGGTGTTGAGGCAAATGAATTCGCCGTTGAAGAGCTAGATGCGCTTAGTGACAGCGGTGGCGTACCGCCGAATGAAGAATCCAATGAAGAGCCAGAAGAAGAACCGGAAGTAGAATCTCTGGCTGAATCGGCGTTCAACGACGATGAGCTGGACGAGTCTTTCAATCTCGACAGTCTGGGTCTGGCCATGGATGCTGGTGAGCCAAAAGCCACCAGCTCTGATCAGGACGCGGATTGGCTGCCCCCGCCGGACCTCACACCCGAGCTGGAATCGACATCGGCAGTGCCGACACCGGCGTATGAAGAAGCCAGTGCTTCGGCCCTTGCTCGCTCGGATGCCGACAGTGACTTCGATGCAGAAATCCTTGAGATCTTTGTCGAGGAAGCCGATGAGTTGTTAGAAAGCCTGGATGAAAGCATCCATGTGCTGGAGCAAGAGCGAGAGAACCAGCTGCACATCGAGAACATGCTGCGCGACCTGCACACTATGAAGGGTGGCGCGCGCTTGGCGGCGCTAACTGCACTGGGCGATTTAACTCACGAGCTGGAATCTGAAGTGTTAGAGCAGCAAAGCTCTGGCAATGCAGCCAGCGACGGCTTTATCGCTTTGCTCTATCGGCGCCATGACGCCTTGTTGACCATGGTCGCTGATGTCAAACAGCGCATCGAAGCCGGCGGCGTCGGCATGGCTGAGTCGTTGGCAGTCACGGGTGTGGCAGCTGCCGTAGCCCAGGCAGTCACGGAGGGTGACGATGCTGTTGAACCGGCACTTGAACCCGAGCTCGCAGAAGTCGACAGTGACAACGTGGTGCCCTTGGTTGCCAGCGTAGAGCCGCCCAGTGCGAAAGGAACGGTCGCTGAGCCTAAACCAGCGAAGGCTCGACCAGCGCAAACGCAAGAGCGAGCAGCGCCAGACAGAGCGTCCCAGGAAATGGTACGAGTTGGCGCGGGCCTGTTAGAAGAGCTTGTGAACCTGGCCGGCGAAAGTAGCATCTTGCGCGCCCGAACCGAACAGGGCCTGGGAGATTTCACCGTTGCCCTGGACGAGATGGAAACCACCATCGGCCGGGTACGTGAGCAGCTACGGCGGTTGGAAATCGAAACTGAAGCACAGATTCTGTTCCGCCAGGAGCGCTTTGATTCGCCGTCGTATGAAGGCTTTGATCCACTAGAGATGGATCGCTACTCGCAGCTGCAGCAACTGTCCCGCTCGCTGTCGGAAAGCGCCTCGGACATGCTGGATTTGAAAGAGACGCTGCTCTACAAGGCGCGCGAGTCGGAAACACTGTTGCTGCAACAAGCACGTATCAATACGGAGTTGCAGGAAGGCCTGATGCGCACGCGCATGGTGCCGTTCAGTCGCCTGTTGCCGAGATTGCGGCGCACTGTGCGTCAGGTTGCCGGCGAGTTAAACAAAGACATAGAGTTCAACGCGTTCAATGCCGAAGGCGAGCTCGATCGGAATTTGCTCGAGCGAATGATCCCGCCGCTGGAGCACATGCTCCGCAATGCGGTAGACCACGGCATCGAAAGCCCAGCAGAGCGTTCTTCTTTCGGCAAGCCCGAGGTTGGCCAGATCGAGCTGCGATTGTCCCGTGAGGGTGGCGATGTGCTGATCGAGATCAGCGACGATGGCGCTGGCATCGACGTGGAGTCGGTGCGAGCGAAAGCCATTGAGCGCGGTTTGATGAGCGCAGACGCTGAGCTACGAGATGACGAGGTGCTGCAATTTGTCCTGGCTCCAGGCTTCTCGACCGCGAAGTCAGTGACCCAGATTTCTGGGCGTGGCGTGGGCATGGACGTTGTCCACAGCGAAGTTAAGCAGCTCGGCGGCAGCATCAGCATCGCCTCGCGTCCTGGCAAAGGCACGCGTTTTGCGCTACGGGTACCGTTCACCGTTTCCGTAAACCGGGCGCTGATGGTCTCTGTTGGTGATGACCTTTACGCCATTCCGCTAAACACCATCGAAGGCATCGTACTGCTGGGCCCCCAAGAGCTCGAAAAGCTCTACGCCCCAGACGCCAACCCGTTTGAGTATGCGGGCATGTCATATCACGTCCGCTACCTCGGGCATTTCCTGGGTCGTGAATATCGCGGTAACGTTAGCCAAAGCAGTGCTCCAGTCGTGCTGGTGCGCTCGGGCGATCAATCCATTGCCGTGCACGTTGATAGTGTGCAGGGCAGTCGGGAGATCGTGGTCAAGAGTCTGGGCCCGCAGTTCGCGGGTGTGGGCGGAATATCCGGCGCGACCATTCTTGGCGATGGCAGCGTCGTCGTCATTCTCGATTTGCTAGCGCTGATTCGCAGCCGCGGCGAACAACCGCGCATGCCCAGCCGTCGACCGGCGGTACAGGCCAGCAAGACGCGCACGGTAATGGTGGTTGACGACTCGGTGACGGTCCGCAAGGTGACCTCGCGCTTGCTGGAACGCCAGGGCATGGATGTGCTCGTCGCCAAAGATGGCGTCGAAGCCGTAGCCATGCTGCAAGAGCGGCGGCCAGACATCTTGCTGCTGGATATCGAAATGCCACGCATGGATGGATTCGAAGTTGCGCGCCAGGTTCGTCACGACGATCACCTGGAAGGATTGCCGATCGTCATGATCAGCTCTAGAACCGGTGAAAAGCACCAGGATCGGGCCACCGATCTGGGCGTCAATCGCTTCCTCGGCAAACCGTTCCAAGAAAGCGAGTTGCTAGAAACCATCGATCAGTTGGTGAAATCCTAATGTCTGCCCAAACGGAGCCCAACGTGGCAATGGCTGTTGATAATGCCGAAGAAGTGCAGTGTGTACTGATTCCCTTAGTGCACTCGAATCTGCTGTTGCCCAACGTCTGCATTGCAGAGATTCTGCCGTGGCGACGAATCAAGGCATTGCAAAGCGTGCCGGATTGGATGGCCGGTCTTTTGGGCTGGCGTGGCGAGACCGTTCCTGTGGTGAATTTTGAACTGCTCAACGAGCATCCCCAGTCGCGAGTCGCTAACGGCCGTTGCTTGGTTGTAATGAATCGCGCGGCGCTGTCTCGTGGACCGTCGTTCTATGCCATCGTGGCGGAAGGTCTGCCGCGGCTTCTGCAGGTCGCTCAGGAAGACCTGGTGACCCATGACGAGGTCAGCGGTCCCTATGGCGCTGCCAGCGTGAAGCTCGGCACCGAAGCTGCGCTGATTCCCAACCTGGAAGGGGTAGAGCGGCAAATTAAGATGCTGAGCCTCGATAGCTAGCGAATACTCAACGCCTCGCTGGAGCCTAAGGGCTATCGCTGAGGCGCCACCCCACTGCGAGGGTGGTTAGTGCCACCAAAGGCGCCGTTTCTGCGCGCAGTATCAGCGGACCAAGGTTAACCACAGGCACTGCCGCCGCCTGCATGCTAAGCAATTCCTGACTAGACCAGCCCCCCTCCGGGCCCACAAACAGCAAAGTGTCCGCCGCGGGTAGATTTTCCGGCCAGCCAGTGCCGCTGGCATCGGTACAGAGCCGCTGGGCTACCGGCGAGCTTGCCAACAGCTCAGAAAAGGGCTGCACGGCGCCGAGCAATGGCAGGTAGTTCTGTCCGCATTGTTCCGCCGCGCTGATCAGCACAGCGCGCCAGTGATCCTCGACACCCCGCTTCAGGCCCCGCTTCGGTAAGTCAGTATGATCGGTGTAGATTGGCCACAGATGAGTTACTCCAAGCTCGGTACTTTTGCGTAGCACCTGCTCCATGGCCTTGCTCTTGAGTAAGCCAAAAGCCAGGTGAACCTGTGGGCCCTGGGGAGGCGCTATTTGTGACACGGAAGTGATGTGCAGGCTGAAGTCTCTACCTTGGCGTTTGACGCTGGCGTTGGCTACTCGCCCGGTCCCATCAAACACCATCAGCTCGCTGTCATTCCGAACCCGCAGGACGTTTTTTAGATAGTGCGCGCGATCTGCGCCCAGAGTTTGTTCCCCAGTTTGCAAGGGGGCTGGTAAAAACAGTCGCTTGCGCAACGGCCTAGGACGCCTGTTGGCCAGCGCGCTCCGTCAACTTCAGGTTTTCGCAAATGGCGTTGGTCGCACCCCAACGGTTGAGCGTGTAGAAGTGTAAGCCTGGCGCACCTGCCTGCAGCAGATCTTCACAGAGCTGGGTGACCATATCGACCCCGAAGGATTTCAGTGCTGCTTGGTCTTCTTTATAGGCTTCCAAGTGTTTGAGCACCCAACGCGGGATGTCGGCGCCGCAGTTTTGAGAAAAGCGGACGATGCCTTCGTAGTTGGTGATGGGCATGATGCCGGGGTACACCGGAATGCGAATGCCTGCCTGGGCGCAGCGGTTCAGGTAGTCCATGTAGCTGTAGGGGTTGTAGAAGTACTGAGTGATGGCGCTGTCGGCGCCAGCTTCTACTTTGCGCTTGAAAAACGCCAGATCATCAGCCGGTGATTGCGCATCCGGATGAACCTCAGGGTATGCGGCAACTTCAACATGGAAGTGTTGGCCTGAGTGATCTCGGATCCAGCGCACCAGTTCTTCCGCATTGTGGATGCGTTTGCGAGCCCCGGCGCCGGAGGGCAGATCGCCCCGCAGGGCAACGATACGCTGCACCCCGTCTTCCCGAAAATCCGTGAGCATTTGCCGAATGGTGCTGGGCTGATCGTCGCCAATAGACAGATGCGGCGCAGCATGACGCCCACCACGCAGCAGGAGATTCACAGTATCCCTGGTGCCGTCACGGGTTGAGCCGCCGGCGCCATAGGTAACGGAATAGAAATCCGGCGCAAAGCGATCCAATTTATCGGCCACTTTGAGCAGGCTGGTGCGGCCGTCCTCGCTGCGAGGTGGAAAAAACTCATAGCTCAGACGCATGGCGAACTTCCTTTAACTGGCTCGGGCTATAAGGCTGCCCTTAGCGCCTCAGCCTTGTCGGTTCGCTCCCAAGTGAATTCTGCCTCGGTGCGGCCCAGGTGCCCGTACGCCGCGGTGTTGCGGTAAATCGGACGCTTCAGGTCTAGCATCGCAATCAGGCCGCGGGGTCGCAAATCGAAATGTTCACGAATCAGTTGAACGATCTTCTCGTCGGCGAGCTTCCCAGTGCCAAAGGTGTTAATGCTGATGGAAGTGGGTTCGGCTACGCCAATGGCATAGCTGACTTGAATTTCGCAGCGCTCGGCAATACCTGCGGCGACGATATTCTTAGCAACGTAGCGTGTGGCGTAGGCTGCTGAGCGGTCGACCTTCGACGGATCTTTGCCGGAGAACGCACCGCCACCGTGGCGAGCCATGCCACCGTAGGTATCGACGATAATCTTGCGCCCCGTTAGGCCACAGTCACCCACCGGCCCACCGATGATGAACTGCCCGGTGGGATTAATGTGAATTTTGGTGTCGTTCGATAACCAGTTGCTCGGCAAGGTCGGTTTGATGACTTCTTCCATCACCGCCTCTTTAAGGTCTGCTTGAGAAATCTCTGCGCTGTGCTGGGTGGACAGTACTACTGCGTCGATGCCGACCGGGCGACCTTCCGCATCGTAGCGAAAAGTTAGCTGGCTTTTTGCGTCGGGCCGCAGCCAGGGCAAGCTTGAGCGCCGTGCTTCGGCCTGCTTTTTCACCAGCAGGTGGGAGTAGGTGATCGGTGCCGGCATGAGCACGTCGGTCTCCGCGGTGGCATAACCGAACATGAGGCCCTGGTCACCAGCGCCTTGTTCGTGATCAGCGGCCTCGTCGACTCCCATGGCGATGTCAGCAGACTGCATACCCAACGCGTTCACCACCATGCAGGAATCCAGATCAAAGCCGGTGTCGGGCTGGTCATAGCCGATGTCGGCGATGACTGATCGCACCAGCCGATCGACATCGACGACGGCGTTGGTACGAATTTCACCGGCAACCACCACCACACTGGTCTTAATCAGTGTCTCGCAGGCGACCCGGGAGTCCGGATCCTGGGCGAGCATGGCGTCGAGAATCGCATCAGAGATCTGATCGGCCATTTTGTCCGGATGACCTTCCGAGACCGATTCCGAGGTAAAAACCGAATATTCCGGCATGCTGAAAACCCTGGCTGTGCAATGAAATGAGGGGCGGAGTTTACCGTAAGCCTAAAGGGCAGGCGCCTGTAGAATGTAAGCGAACGTTAGAAATTCCAGACAAATTGCTGAATGCCGTTAAGGCTTGTTCGACGCTGCGGCGGATCTGCCGAGATTCATTGCGATTGGGCAGTGCCCTGCGCACAATAGCGCTCGCATTTGCACATGCAGAAACTACGCGCTTTCTATCGGGGGATGGCAATGGCTGCGAGACAAGAGAAGGCAAACGCCATTCGGGCGCTTGCCATGGATGCCGTGGAACAGGCGAACTCCGGGCATCCGGGTGCAC
>JBPCXR010000315.1:0-6050 GCA_051027215.1 Pseudomonadales bacterium
GAATTCACTCAAAAAGGAAGAGCCTGCGGTGGAAGAAGCTCCGCCTGAGCCAAGCGCCGAAGAAGTTTTGTTGACTGAAATTCGCGACGCACTGCGGCGCTAGTCTGCTGTTGTTCGTGGCCGGCGCTATTCTGCGCCGGCTACTGGTCCGCCCCTACTCCGCTCCCGGCCTCTCCTCAACCTTTAGCTTCTGCAACGCCGGTGGCGGGAGAGGAATCTTGAATTCGCTGCGGTCATAGCGCAGGCTGCGCATTCTCTCAACGATAATAAGCGGCCTGAAGTCGCAGTTCCGTTGGGCATTCAACTGACCAGGAGGACACCATGGACCTGATGGACATGCTTTTGAAAGGGGCCGGTAGCAGCGCAATCGGCGAGATCGCCAAGAACTTCAATCTCGACAGCAATCAAACCGGGAGCCTGTTGAAAAAGCTCGGGCCAGCGCTCGGTAAAGGCTTACAGCGCAATACCCAGTCTAGTGGTGGGCTCGATAGCCTGATGGATGCTCTGCGCAAGGGCAATCACGATCGCTATCTCGACAACCCATCTGAAATCACCTCGCCCGCTGCGGTAGAAGATGGCAATGGCATTCTGGGCCACCTGTTTGGAGACAAAGAAGTCAGCCGCGAGGTTGCGCGTCGAGCGTCAGCAGATACCGGCATTAGCGACAGCATCATCAAGAAAATGTTACCAATGATCGCCGGCGTGCTGATGGGTTCGCTGAGCAAACAACAGAAACAGGAACCGAACTTCGCCGATGCCTTTGGCGGCGGCGGTCAAAGCGCTGGCAAACCTGGTGGAATGTTGGGATCGCTACTGGACGCCGATGGCGACGGTTCCATCATGGACGACCTGATGAGTATGGCGGGTAAGTTTCTTCGCTAAGAACTGCTTTTCTTAAGAAGCACTCTTTCTAAGCACGAACGCCGCGAAAACACTGAAAAAATCAGAGTTTCGCGGCGCTAACCCGAGCAGCGAATTCGGCTCGGGTAACTGCGCGAGACGCCTAGCCAAGGCTGGGTATGCGGATCTTTTGCCCTGGGTAGATTTTGTCAGGATCTTCGATGACTTCCCGGTTGGCTTCGAAAATATCTGGATACTTCATACCATCGCCATAGAACTGCTTAGCAACCGCATACAAGGTATCGCCCTTCTCAATGGTGTAGTACTGCACGCCAGGCAACACACCACCAAAACCCCCAGTTTCGGCCGCTGAGCCACTGGCTGCAGGAATCGGTTCATCAACATCGACCGCATCGGCGTTAACCGACTCAACGCCTTCGACGTTACCGGCCATTAAGATGGCCTTCTCTTTTGCTTCGGCAGTTTTCGCCACCCCGCTCATGGTGACAACGCCACCATCGTATTCAACACTCAGCGGATTGACTCCAGGATTGTTGGCCTCGATGTGCTTGAGGATGTTCATCCCTGCTTCTGCATCTGTAGTGAATATTTTTTTGCCCATGTCTTTGGCAAAGTCAAATAGTGATCCCAGCATGGGATATCCCCCTTAGGTTTACTTAGGTAATCGTTGGCAGCCTAGTCAACGCCGCCTGTGCAGCGATTTTCAAGGCCGTGGCCAGGAACTGCAAGGGCGCAACCCTGGCTGGGTCCAAGCGTGGCATATTCGAGACGTCAGTCCTCGCAGCCGCGCACCAGCCGTCCGTTTTCGCCGTCGGTTAGCACGTAGATGCAGCCATCGGGCCCTGTGCGAACTTCTCGAACTCGTTCATCGAGATCGGCAAACACCACCGCCTCAGAACCATCTTCGACATTCACCCGACGGACCTCAGCATCTACCAGCGCGCCCACCAACAAGTCGCCGCGGTAAAGGTCCAAACCCGATGGTGCAATCGAGGGTACCCAGATTTTCAGAGGTTGAAGAACACCAGGCAAGGTCTTAAACGGCGACACGTGAGCGCCCGTGTAGTCCAACCCGTAGGTTGCTGCGGGCCAACCGTAGTTGCCACCAGCGACCAGCTTATTGATCTCGTCACCGCCTTTCGGCCCATGCTCGTGCAGGTAAATTGCCCCGCTCCTGGCATCTACAACCAATCCCTGGGGGTTTCGGTGGCCGTAGCTGAAAATCTTGGGGTGAGCGTCCGCTTGTTCAAACCTAGGATTATCGTCAGGCACCTCACCGGTATCGGTTACCCGCACGGTTTTTCCCAATAGCGAAGTCAGGTCCTGGGCAGCTTCCCGGTAATTGAAACCGTCACCCGTAGTGATCAACAAGGTGCCGTCCGGCAGGAACGCCAGGCGTCCACCATAGTGCACGGGCGTATCTTTGAGCGGCTCCACCGTAAAAATCTCAATAACATCGATCAATCCCGTGGCGGTTAAGGTCCCGCGAATCACCCGAGTAGCGTTGGCTTTGGGCGTGCCATGGGCGAAGGACAAATACACGAAGCGATTCTGTGCAAACTCGGGGTGCAGGCGCACCTCCATTAACCCGCCTTGGCCGGCAAAGTAGACCGCAGGCACGCCTGCTAAAGGCTCGCTGACCCGGCCATCAGCACGGACGCGACGCAGCGCACCGACCTTTTCTGTAACGAGAAAATCTCCGTCGGGCAAGAACGCCAGAGCCCAAGGGTGATTCAGCCCTTCGGCAACAACGCCAGATTCCGCAGCAGATAGCTGCAGACTGAGCAGCGTCATGAGTATCCCCGCTAGTAGGCGACAGCGGAGCTGTGTGAATGATCTTTGCACTAAGGGTGCACTCCTGTTTCTAGGGCAGTGTTAGTCTACGCATGTCCTGACCGATGGAATACCGATGCCGAATCAGCCCCTACTCAGAAGCGTCCTCGCCTATATAGCGGCAGTCCTCGTGACCTATGTGATCGGCGCTGCGGCTGCCACCCAAGGCGCACTCGCACACCTCCCGGCCATCGCTCAGGAGTCCATCGACTTCGGAGTTCGAATGAGCACGACCGCGGCTGATCTTCTAGGCATGCTGCCAGCTTACGCACCGCTGATTGCGGCTGCTCTGCTCGCCGGTTTTGTTGTGACCGCTTTCGTGCTGCGCTGGCTGCCGGATCTACGCACTTTCGGCTATACGCTTGCCGGCGCCGTTGCCCTGCTGGCCCTGCATTTGATCATGCGGCAGACTTTCGACGGAATTGTTCCCATCGCGTCGACCCGCACTACCGTTGGACTGCTTGTCCAAGTATTCGCTGGTGCGGTTGGTGGTTGGCTGTTTGCCCGCTTGGGCTCAGGCGCGACACGAAGCCACCCTAGCTCGGGCTAAACCATGAGCCGCCTGTGGATGCTGTTGCTATTGGGCTGCTGGGAGCTGCAGGCGCAGCCCCTGCCGATGGACGTGCGCGCCAACGGCCAGGCAATTGAAGCCAGCATCACCTCGGTTTTTGTACTCCCTGGCACTGCGGTAACCATCGAATATCTGCCAAGGCGCCTGGACGAAACGCTAGAGCTGACTGCCAAGCACGGCACCGTCGCCCAACTCGAAGAACATCGCTGGCTGTATCAACCCGGCAACGCCGCAATCAGCGATCTAGTGCTGAACAACAATCGACCTAACGCCGCTGCGCAACAGATGCGTCTTCGAGTATTTCGCTTGCAGCCATTTGCACCTAACCAGCAGCGTGTGGGCAGTTTCCGCATTGGGCAGTATCCCCCAGCAAGCAGCGGTCACCGTGGTCTCGACTACGTACCACCCCCCGGCTTGATCAAAGCTGACTCGACCCTGCTGTCTGAGCAAGTAAGCACGCACTTTACCCTCGGGCAGTTCGTTTCCCGCCAACAGCAAAGCAACGGTGCGCCGAGTTACCTCATTCTCACAACGCCGCTGTTGGAGACCCTGGAGCATCTGATACAGACATTGCACAGTCACGGCTGGCCCGGTCAGACGCTCACCATCCTCAGCGGCTATCGCACGCCGTATCACAACCAGGCGGTAGGCGGTGCGTCACGCAGTCGCCATATATATGGCGATGCCGTAGACCTGATACCCGACGCTGATGGCGACGGGCAGATGGACGACCTCAACAAAGATGGCCGAGGCGATCGGGAAGACGTCGAGTGGCTCATCGCCATGCTCATGCGCCGCGCCATCCCAGCCACCATGGGCGGTGCCGGCAGCTACGAAACCGCTGGCACAGCTGGCGCCTTCTTGCATTTAGATACTCGAGGTTTGCCAGCAGATTGGCAGCGCTGAGGTAGACTGTACGGCCCTGTCACCCGGATCATTCCATGGGTACTCCAGCACCCACGCGCTTGTTCAGCTATCGCAAGTATTGGGCACAGCGCTTGACCCCGGCACCCGTGCTACCCATGTCCCGGGCAGAAATGGATGCGCTGGGTTGGGATAGCTGCGACATCATCATCGTCACCGGCGATGCCTACGTCGATCACCCAAGCTTCGGCATGGCCGTGATCGGTCGCTTCCTGGAGGCTCAGGGCTTTCGCGTTGGCATCATCGCTCAGCCGGATTGGCGCAGTACCGAGGATTTTCAAGCGCTGGGACCGCCCAACCTGTTTTTCGGTGTGACCGCCGGGAACATGGACTCCATGGTCAATCGTTACACTTCGGACCGCAAAGTCCGCCGCGACGATGCTTACACGCCCGGCGGTGAAGGTGGCCAGCGACCCGACCGCAGCGTCTTGGTCTACAGCCAGCGCACGCGGGAAGCCTACAAAGACGTGCCGATCATCATCGGCGGCATCGAAGCCAGCTTGCGTCGCATCGCTCACTACGACTACTGGTCAGAAAAAGTTCGTCGCTCAGTATTGCTGGATGCCAAGGCGGATCTATTGGTGTTCGGCAATGGTGAGCGACAGATTGCCGAGATTGCGCACCGTCTCGCGGCCGGCGAGACCGTCTCGGAGATGGTGGACATTCGCGGTACGGCGCTGCGTGTGCGCAGCCCGCTGACAGACTGGATTGAGGTGGACTCCACGCACCTGGATTCCCCGGGTCGCGTCGACCCGCATCCGGATCCATACACCATGGGTCCCACAACGAAAACCAAATCAGCGGACGAGCGCGCGCCAGAACCTGGCGAGACAGCGGTGCAAGTGGTGAGATTTGTGCGCGACGTGCGCGCAGAAGATCGGCAGCGCAGCTACATCAGACTGCCCAGCTTTGATGCGGTGAAGAAAGATCCGGTGCTCTACGCCCACGCTTCCCGGATCCTGCATGTGGAGTCCAATCCCGGCAATGCTCGGCCACTGGCGCAACGCCACGGCCAGCAAGACGTTTGGTTGAATCCTCCGCCTATTCCACTGCAAACATCAGAGTTGGACGGCATCTACGAATTGCCCTATACCCGGCAGCCGCATCCTTTCTACGGTGATGCGAAAATTCCTGCATACGAGATGATTCGTTTCAGCATCGCCATTCAGCGTGGCTGCTTCGGCGGCTGCACCTTTTGCTCCATAACCGAGCACGAAGGCCGCATCATCCAGAATCGCTCGGAAGCTTCCGTCTTAAAAGAAATTGAGACCATTCGCGATACCGTGCCTGGCTTCACCGGAGTGGTCTCAGATCTTGGCGGGCCCACGGCAAACATGTATCGCCTGGCTTGCAAAAGCCGCTCCGTCGAAGCCGCCTGTCGACGTCCTTCCTGTGTCTACCCCGGCGTCTGCCCGAACCTGAACACCAACCATCAACCGCTGATCGATTTATACCGAAAAGCCCGGGAGCTACCGGGGGTGAAAAAAGTGTTGATCGCTTCCGGCGTGCGCTATGACTTGGCCATTGAATCACCCGAATACGTGCGCGAGTTGGCCCAACATCACACCGGCGGCTATTTAAAGATAGCGCCGGAAGCACTGGCCGAAGGCCCGCTGTCGAAGATGATGAAGCCGGGAATGGACACCTACTACCGATTCAAAGAACTGTTTGATCGCTATTCCAAACAGGCCGGCAAGGAGCAGTACTTGATCCCTTACTTCATAGCTGCGCATCCAGGCACTACCGATGAAGACATGCTGGAACTCGCCGTGTGGCTCAAGCAGAACGGCTTCCGAGCAGACCAGGTGCAAGCCTTTCTGCCCTCTCCAATGGCAACCGCCACCGCCATGTATCACAGCGG
>JBPCXR010000316.1:0-3072 GCA_051027215.1 Pseudomonadales bacterium
CTCACCCTGAGAGTGGTGCACGCATTCATGACAAGCCGCGGTGCTACCGCTGCGGATTTGCTCGCTAACACGGAATTGCACGAATCTGATCTGGCAGATCCTTACAATCTGATCAGTGAGGAGCAGGCCCGCCGCTATTACCGCAACGTGGTAGGGCTAGCTAAAGAAGACGGTATCGGCCTGGAAATCGGCTGGATGACGGCATTATCAGAGATGGGACCACAAGGCCTGGGCCAGATTTCTGCCCGCACTGCTGGTGATGCGGTGAAATCTTCCTGGGCCAACCGCGACATCTACAATGTGCTTTTGAACTGGAACATGGAAAATATTGGCGATACCACAGTTCACCGCATATCCAGTGGTGAAACGGACCGTGACTTGCACATCTTCCTGATCGAGCGAGGACTGGGCACGCTGCAAGCGCATGTAGAGGAACTGATCAACTCTGAAGCCAAACCCAGCCGTGTCCTACTCGATTACCAACCACCGGTAAACATCGAGCGCTACAGGGAGTTGTTCCGTTGCCCGCTGTATTTCAATAAAGATATCGTTGAAGTCCACTACCCAGCCAGCTATCTCGAAAGCACCATCCGCACTTACGATCCCCTGACCCACGATGCATTGCAGTCGCTCAGCGAAAGCCTGGGCAAGAAGCTGGCGAGTCGCAGCGATATCGTTAGTGAGGTAAAGATGGCCTTGCGGCGCAAGCCGGGGGAATTCCCCAGTCTGGAACAAGTTGCAGACAAACTGGCCATGTCGTCTCGCACCTTGCGGCGCAAGCTGGGCGAACAGAATGTACGTTTTCAGGATCTTCTGGATGCAGAACGGCAGCATATCGCCGAGGATTATCTGGCTAACTCCAGCCTGAGTATTCAGCAAATTGCCGAACAGTGCGGTTTTAGCGACGGCCAGAACTTCTCCCAGGCCTTCAAACGCTGGCTGGGCATGTCACCCACCGAATACCGTAATAAACAAAACTCACGGCAACAGTGACCTGCGTCGCCATAGCAATATTCGCAGGCTGACTCGCATGCGGTGGATACTACTGTCCGGATTTAACACAAGATCGGCCAGACTACCTATCCCAATACATCGCTCTTCAACCTATGCTGTGTCTTCAACTATTGGGAGTAGCAAGACATGGCGATATCTGACTTATCTGGAAAAATTGTCTTCATCACTGGCGCCGCCTCAGGCATTGGCGCTGCCACGGCGCTGGCATTTGCCAAGGCTGGCTGCGAAATAGTCGCCGCCGATCTCAGCATCGCTAGCTTGCAGCAAACCGCTGCTGCTGTAGAAAAAACGGGTGCGGCTTTCCATGCCATCGAGCTCGACGTTACCGATGAAGGGGCCTGGTCAGCAATAGCGGCAAACATCGCAAGCGGTATCGGCGTGCCCGATATTCTCATCAACAACGCCGGCGTTGGCGCGCATGGTTCCTTTCTCAATGTGCCAATAAAGGCCGTACGCAAAGTCATGGACGTAAATCTCTATGGTGTGATTTATGGCTGCCACGCATTTTTGCCAGCGATGCTCGCCGCAGATGGTGAGCGCCACCTGGTCAACATCGCGTCGTTGGCTTCCGTTAATCCGATGCCGAATATGTCTGCTTATGCGGCATCGAAATACGCCGTCGACGGTTTGACGGAAGTGCTGGCCATGGAGCTTGAAGACACAAATATCAGTGTGACTTGTGTCCATCCCGGGGTAATCAACACCCCCATCGTCGAAGGGGATTCTCACAACGGACCTGCAGCCGCCGATGGGCTGAAGCGCCTTGGCGAATACTACCGAGAGCACGGCAGCGATCCGGCGGTAGTCGCCAACGGCATTGTCAACGCGGTTCGTAAAGATACAGCCCATCTTTATGTGGGTGCTAAGGCACCGTTTACCGCCGTGTTGAAGCGGCTGTCACCCGGCCTCACTCGCCGCCTATCGACGCGCACAGCAACACAAATTGGTTACGCCTGATTCATACATAGGATAATTGACTATGAGCAACGACAAAACTGAAATGTTGATTCCAGATCGTATCCTGCAACTACTGGAGGTCGAGGGTATTAAAACCCTGTTCGGCATTCCCGATCCCTGCTTCGTGACCATGTTCGCGCTGGCCGAACAACGGGGCTGGCGGGTAATCGCACCGCACCACGAGCAGGCCGGTGGTTTTATGGCCGACGGCCTCTACCGCTTAACCGGCAAGCCCGGTGTGATCATTGGCAATGAAGGTCCCGGCGTTGCCAACCTGGCAGCAGCCGCTATCGCTGCAGCCAAGGAAAACATACCCACAATTTTCATCGCCGGTCAGCGTGAGCGCTACTACGATCAGCAAGTCAGGCGCGGTCATTTTCAGTATACTCGACAGCCGCGTTACTTCGAGGAGGCCATGAAGTTCGTTGGTGTGATTGAGCATGCGGACCACGTCGACGATATCTTCCATGAGGCGTTTCGCCAGGCCCTCAGTGGCACACCGGGGCCTGTGTATATCGAGTACCCGCAAGACCACGCTGCGGCAATTCACAGCTTCGCTCCCCTCAAGCAGCCTGCACAATACCGGTTATTGCATCAACGTGCTGACGACGTTTCACTGCAAAGGGCCACCGAATTACTGGAGCAAGCGCAACAACCGCTACTGCTGGTGGGCAATGGCGTATTCGTCTCCCGCGCACAGGACACGGTCAGTAAGCTCGCCAAAACACTGCAGTGCCCGGTTATTACCACGCCTGGCGCATCCTCGAGGCTGCTGGATGTCATAGAACAAACAGCACCCTATGCGACACCGGCCGCCAACGATGCTATCGCCCAGACCGACGTGGTACTTGCCATCGGCACCGAAATCGGCGAGCCGATCCACTACGGTGGTGGACGCCATTGGGACGCGGGTTGCACGGATCGCAAATGGATTTACATCGAGCGCGATGGCCAGGCCATGGGGGTCAACCGCTCCATTGACGTGCCGCTGGTGGGGGATTTGCGCGATGTGGTACCACAGCTACAAGCTGAACTGGGTTCACGAGAACTCAGTGCTCGTATGCCCGAGCAATTTCAGACGCTGATGGCAGTCACCATGAG
>JBPCXR010000317.1:0-2737 GCA_051027215.1 Pseudomonadales bacterium
CCCATAAACTGGATTTCGGCTACGGGTTTGAAGCCCTGTGTGGCCAGACCAATGGCCACACCAGCAATTCCCGTCTCAGCAAGTGGCGTGTCGATCACGCGGCTTGAACCGAAACGCTGCAGCAGACCATCCGTTGCGCGAAACACGCCGCCGTCAATTCCGACGTCCTCGCCGAGCACCACGACAGATGGATCGTCTTCCATCGCCCTATTGAGGGCAAGACATATGGCTTCAACGATAGTTAAGTCAGGCATCGCTAACTCCAACCTGCCTCACCGTTTCTTGGCGCTGGCTGCGGAGTGCAACTGGGAGGGTTTCATAGAGGTAATCGAACATCGCTTCGGGTGCCTCGGCAGGTCGAGACATATACTCTTCAGCAGCACGCTGGGCATCCTGGCGGCATGCTTCAATCAGCCCGTGCTCGGCTTCCTTCGTCCATACCCCTTCGGCGACGAGATAACTCCGTAATCGCTTCAGTGGTTCGTCCTTCCAATGCGGAGCCACTTCTTCGTGATCGCGGTACCGTGAGGCATCGTCTGCAGTCGTGTGATCCGCGAGTCGATAGGTTTCGAATTCGATAAGGATGGCACCATGACCTGCACGAGCGTGGTCAAGGGCGTTTCGCATGACCTCGCGAACGGCAATGAGATCGTTGCCATCGACCCTCTCACCAGCTACGCCAGCGGCCACCGCCTTCTGTGCCAGCGTTTGAGCCGCGGTTTGGTCCTGACGACGGACCGATATGGCCCATTGGTTATTCGTGATGGCAAAGATAGCGGGCACCTTCCAAACGCCGGCCATGTTAAGCGCCTCATAGAAGTCGCCCTTCGAGGTTGCGCCGTCGCCAGCAATAGCGACCGCGGCACGGTTTTCACCGCGAAGCTTCATGGCCAGCGCGACGCCCACTGCATGGGGAAAGTGGCTGGCCACGGGAATTGCTATCGGGAAGTCTTGGCGCGCTTTGGCAAAATTGTTGCCGCGTTCATCACCGCCCCAAAACAGCAGCAGTTCGGTCATACTGACGCCGCGGACAAGCTGTGCGGCCTGCTCACGAAACGACGGTAGTAAGACATCATCCTCCGCCATCATTTGGGCTATCCCGACGCCAACGGCTTCCTGACCAAGGCAGGAAGCATAGGTTCCCAGACGCCCAGTCCGCTGTAAGGCGATAGCTTTCTCATCGAAGATACGCGCCTGCACAAGGGCCATGTAACCTGCTGTAAGCGCAGTGACATCTCCAGCAATCGCCGGAATTGGCGCTACTGCATTCCCGTCACTGTCCAAGAACCGCTCCGGCGTTCTAGACGCGAGCGCATTCGAACCTGCGGGTGCCGTCATAGAGCTGTGCATCTTGGAACTCTCAAGTAAGTCCAGATGCAAGCACGCGACGACTTCCCAGCGCCTTGATTTCGCTCAAGAGGCAAGTCCAGCTAGTCGTGACATCAAAATGATCTACATCAAAGTTAGCCGGAGCTAAACGTCAACAAAGTGGACCTTTCACCATTGGAGCCTCACTGACATTCGGTGAGCTGGTGTTCCGAGCGCAACGCACGCAGCGACTGGGCACTACGATCACTTTGATCAAACAAGGGACATCCGCGTAATTTTGCGCGCCCTGCGCAGCATCTTCAGCAGCGATGTCGGGTCTTCCTGCAATTACGGGCATCCTTTGACTCGATTCCACGGCGGGAGCAACTGGCACACCAGTGCTTCGCCGCTGTCCTAGAACGGCACGACGAACATCGTTCGACGCGTTCCTCGATTAGCCTTGCACATCACTTGGGATGACTAGTCAAACCGTCCGCAGTAGAATCATGGCGACCACCCGCAAAGCACAACGAGAACAGCTCAGTTGTGGCTGGTGTTCAGCACTCACCTTCTACGCAGGTTGCGGGCTCAGCAAGGTCGGCAGCATAGATCACGACAGGCTCCGAGCTTTCATTCTTCCACCAGTGCCAAACATCACCGAACTCGGCGATGATCGAACCTGCTTTGTGGAGACGCGGTCGTTCGTGGCGTGAATTATATTCGATGATGTCACCACTCATAACGAAGAGTATCGCAGGGCGATTTTCGTGGCTGTGAAAAGGGACAACCCCGCCCGGTCCAACATCGACGCGACGAAAGCGCAAGTGACGCTTCTCGAGCGGTGCTGCACCCTGGGGCAGGGTCACCTCACTCAAATCAATGAAGGACAATGTGCTATCAACCTCGTCCACTGGCGCGGTTGGGGGATCGATCTGATGAGCAAACTTGGGCATTACGCTTATCTCCTTGGACGGTTGAGCTGTAAAACTCGCGACGTGATCTGACTGTTACCGTCTTTGCGGTTGTGCTGTCTGGTCAAGATCAGTCGAGGCGCATTTCGGCCCATGCTGCCTTGCCATCGATCAGGGTTTCGAGCGGCGTTCGTCCACAGCACATCTTGCCTTGATGCGTACGTTCAGTGTTGAAAATTCCCACGCACCGTGCGAGAGCATTGGTCTCTGATTACCGCTTGAACGGAATATCTCTACTCAGTCCGTTTTCATCAGGGCGGTCGACAATATCATCGGGCAATGTCGCGATAATATCCATGAGTTCACCCTGTTCTTTTTCAGGCACCTTGAACTCATTGAGAACATCAGTTAGATGATCGACGACCACCTTAAAATCACCTTCCGTGATTCCCAAACCATTGTGTGCCTCTGCGGCTGATCTTGCTATTTCTTTACAGGGTCCGCCGGTCGCCCAGCAA
>JBPCXR010000318.1:0-9444 GCA_051027215.1 Pseudomonadales bacterium
GCCAGGGATGGCGCACAGCGGTCCCGCCGCGCACGGGCCCACACACAGCGCGGCGATTCACCCCACTACTGTGTATCAAACTCCGTATACCACTGGTCCTTCCCCTGCATTTCCAACACCCTAGAAATCCACCCTGCCCGTGGCTCTGGCAGACTCAGCTCCGACGCCCATAGCGCCAGGTCAGCAAGTTCGGGCTCGGCGATGACTGGGGTACGATCGAATTGGTCGCTTTCGTAGATCAGATTGATGCCGTTGTGGCTGCCAGAGCGGTACGGCATCACGCATAGCGGTTGCAGGTTAAGGGGTACGCAGCCTGTTTCTTCCTGGCATTCCCGCATAGCCGCAGCTAACGGCAGTTCACCTTCGTGGACGTGACCGCCGGGCAGCGCGTAGTAACCATCCAGAAAGCCTGTGTTAGCACGACGTAGCAAAAAGATTTGCGGGTCGGGGGCCGCGCGGCGCAGGAGCACGTGAACGACGATCGGAAAGTTTGCGCGACTCATGGTGGTAATAGCTCGATTGCGGTCGATGGGTTGTGGGCTTACGTATTGCGTTGCCCCGCTTTTGCGGATCTAGCACACTCGAGCGCCGGGCTGGCCAGAGTGCATGAGCGATCGTCGATGTTGGAACATAGCAAACAGCGTCGGCTAATTCTGCGTGTGGAGGAGGCGTCGCTGAACGCCTGGCCAGCGTTACATCAACAGCTCTACGACGGCTGGTTGCTACGCTTTTCGCGCGGATTCACCAAACGCGCCAATAGCATTACTCCACTCTACCAGCCACACCAAGAACCCGCCGATGAGTTATCGCTGGCGGCGAAAATTCGCTATTGCGAAAACCTTTATGCGCAAGTCGATCAACCAACGGTGTTTCGATTGACGTCACTACCAGGTCAGCGGCCACTCGATCAAGCCCTGATCGAGCGCGGTTACGAGCACACCGGGCTCAGCCAGGTGTTACTCATGAACCTGGAGCTGTTGCAGCCCGAAGCACCGGCAGCGCCTGGGCGCTCAGCTATGTTGCCGAGCCTGGAACAGTGGCTGGCGGAGTACTGTGCACTCACTGCGCTCCCGGCACCGGCGAAGTCGCTGCACCAGGCCATTCTCAAGGGCATTCATGGTCAACTGGCGTTGGCGGTACGCAATAGCCCGGCGCGCGATTGCGTGAGCTGCGGTCTTGGCGTGCTTGAAGCAGAGCTGGTTGGTCTGTTCGATGTCTTCAGCGCTGAACAGGCGCGGCGCCAAGGTCAGGGCCAACGGCTGGTATGGGACTTGTTGCGGTGGGGGCAGCTGGCCGGGGCCCGCTTCGCCTACTTGCAGGTTGCTGCCGATAATCTCGCCGCCCTAAGGCTCTATGAGCGGCTCGGATTCGAAGAGCTTTACCGATATTGGTACCGGGTCAGCCAGTAACGATTTGGGTCTTTCTGGCAATCACTAAGAACTTGAAAAAAGCGGGCTTTTTTGAGATGTTTCGCTGTCGCGCGGTGATCTTTGCTTGAGAGGACGGCATCGCGCGCTAGCTCGCTTCTGGCCGAAAATGATTCAGTCAGTGGCAGCTCACATTGCTCATCGCATAAAAACAAGCCCCAACCGGGCTGCGATCTTTAAAACGGCCTTAATTCAGTAGCTTAGCTACCAAGAACAGAACAACAGTTCAGAGCCGTAAAGAAAACTGAGCAATCACCTAGCAGTTCCTGTTCGGTCACTCGAGGTTGAGAGTGGCCACGGGTTACTTCGCGCCGCGGTAACGGGGCGGCGTTCAGAGTCGAGAGTGGACCATGATGCATCGAAACCAGACAAATCGGGGTCAGGACGGCCAGTTACCAGCCGCGCAAGCAGACAGAATTGGCCTACCCAATGCTCGGGCGCTATACAGCCCAGAGCATGAGCACGAAAGCTGCGGCGTGGGCTTCGTCTGCGACATCAAGGGCCGCCCGAGCCATCAAACCATCATCGATGCCGAGCACATGAACTGCTGTATGGAGCACCGCGGTGGTGTCGGCTACGAGCAGAACACCGGCGATGGCGCGGGCATTCTCACAGGCATTCCGCACCGACTGTTTTGTCGGGTCGCCCACGACGACCTCGGCGTCAACCTTGGCGAGCCGGGTAGCTACGGCGTCGGCAACGTGTTCCTGCCCAGAGATCCGGCGAGTAACGCCCACTGCAAACAGATGATCGAGCAGGTCATCGCAGCTAGCGGGCAGAAGCTGCTCGGCTGGCGACGCTTGCCCGTTGATCCAGATGGCGCAGATATCGGCACCGCCGCCCGCGAATCCATGCCCGATTTCGAACAGCTCTTCATCGCGGCTGCGCCAGGTTTGGATGCCGACGCGTTCGAACGCAAGCTCTACCTCATTCGCAAGCACAGCACCCATCTGATTCGTGGCAACCAAGATCTGGTTGAACGAGAGCTGTTCTATGTTTGCACGCTGTCCTGCCGAGTGATTGTTTACAAAGGCATGCTTACCCCGCATCAGGTGTTCCCGTTCTACGCAGATCTACGCGACACCGAGTACGAAAGCCATTTAGCCATGGTGCATTCGCGCTTTAGCACCAACACCTTCCCCTCCTGGGATCGCGCACAACCGAACCGCTTCATGAGTCACAACGGCGAGATCAATACGCTGCTGGGCAACATGAACTCCATGAACGCTCGACAAGGCGGTGCCAGCAGCCCGTTGTACGGCGATGACCTGAACAAGCTGTACCCGATCGTAGAGCCGGACTGCTCTGACTCCGGCTCGTTCGATAACGTATTAGAGTTCCTGCTGATGGGCGGCCGTAAGCTGCAAGAAGCGGTCATGATGATGATCCCGGAAGCCTGGCAGCAGCATCAGCTCATGTCGCCAGAGAAGAAGGCGTTTTACGAGTATCACTCCTGCTTCATGGAACCCTGGGACGGGCCCGCCTCCATCGCCTTTACCGACGGTAACTGCATTGGCGCTGTGCTCGATCGCAACGGTCTGCGACCCAGCCGCTACTACATCACCAACGACGACAAATGCATCATGGCTTCGGAAGTCGGCGTGTTGCCTATCGAACCAGAGCGCGTGATCGAGAAGGGTCGGCTGCGACCTGGACGCATGTTCTTGATCGACTTCGACCAGGGTCGAATGATTCCCGACGAAGAACTGAAGAACGAATTCGCGAGCGCTGAACCTTACGCCGACTGGTTGACGGCGGAGCGTTTGAATCTCGCAGAAGTGCCGATCGTGGTGGGCCAGGGTCTGGATCAAGCAACCTTACTGGCCCGCATGCAGGCGTTCGGCTACACCCAGGAAACCATGCAGTTCATGTTGTTGCCCCTGGTGAAGGAGCTGCGTGACCCACTGGGCTCCATGGGTAACGATGCAGCACTGGCGGTCATGTCCGATAAACCGCGCATGCTCTATGACTACTTCAAGCAGCGCTTTGCTCAGGTCACCAATCCAGCCATCGACTCTATTCGCGAAGAAGTCATCATGGCCCTGGAGTGCTACATCGGGCCAGAGAAGAATCTGCTCGATGCGACCCCAGAACACGCCCACCGGCTGCGCATTCCCCATCCAATCCTCTCCAACGAGGAACTGGCGGGATTGAAGAACATGAACTACCGCGGTTGGCGCACGCAAACCATAGACATCACTTACCCACGCGACTCTGGTCGCGCCGGTTTAGAAAAGTCCCTAGCACGAATGTGCGCCGAGGCGGATCAAGCGCTGACCAACGGCATGAGCCTAATCATCCTCTCCGACCGAGCGACCAATGAGGAGCGGGTACCCATCAGCTCGCTGCTGGCCGTGGGCGCAGTGCATCATCATCTGGTCAGTAGCTACAGCCGTACCCAGATCGGTTTGGTATTAGAGAGTGGCGAAGCGCGCGAAGTGCACCAACATTGTCTGCTGGTAGGCTTCGGCGCGGACGCGATCAATCCTTATCTGGCATTTGAAGCGTTGTGGGATGCGCGCGCCAAAGGCCAGCTTGCGGACGTTGGCCACATCAACTCTGACGAAGACATCGTTGCCGCCTACCGCAAAGGCACGGGCAAAGGCATTCTCAAGGTCATGGCGAAGATGGGTATCTCCACTCTGCAGTCCTACAAAGGAGCGCAGATCTTCGAGATCGTCGGGCTCGCTCACGAGGTCGTCAAGCGGGCGTTTCGTGGCACCGCTAGCCGCGTGCAAGGCGCCGATTTCGAAGTGCTGGCCGAAGAGATGCAGCGCCGACACCTGCTGGGTTACCCCGCGCGCAACATGCAGAACATTGCGGTGCTGCCCAATCCAGGGGATTTCCACTGGCGTCGCGAAGGCGACACCCACATGTGGAACCCAGAAGCTGTCAGCCAATTGCAGGTCGCCGCTCGCACCAACTCGGAAGACGCCTATTGGCAATTCGCCAATCAGGTCAACGAAGACAATCACCGCAAAGCCACGCTCCGTGGTCTGCTGGATTTTAACCAACAGGCCAACGGTGGACCGATCGACCTCGACCAGGTAGAGGATGCCAAGGCAATCGTTGCGCGCTTTGCAACCGGGGCAATGAGCTTTGGCTCCATTTCTGCTGAAGCACACGAAACTCTGGCAGTGGCGATGAATCGCCTGGGGGGCAAGTCTAATACCGGCGAAGGTGGCGAAGACCCGGAGCGATTCAAGCCGCTGGCCAACGGCGACTCCAAACGCAGCGCCATCAAGCAGGTCGCTAGCGGTCGTTTCGGGGTCACCATCAACTACTTGTCGAATGCCGACGAGCTGCAGATCAAAATCATCCAGGGTGCCAAGCCAGGTGAAGGTGGCGAGCTACCCGGCGGCAAAGTGGATGAAGTGATTGCCAGCATTCGCCACTCAACACCGGGCGTGGGTTTAATCAGCCCGCCGCCCCACCACGACATCTACTCCATCGAAGACATGGCGCAGCTGATTCACGACCTGAAGAACGCCAACCCCATGGCGCGCATCAGCGTCAAGCTGGGCGCAGAAATCGGCGTTGGTACCGTAGCTGCAGGCGTAACCAAAGCCCGAGCAGATCACCTCGTGATCGCCGGCGATACCGGTGGTACCGGCGCATCGCCACTGACTTCCATCAAGCATGCGGGCGTGCCTTGGGAACTAGGAGTCGCCGAAACTCACCAGACGTTGGTGATGAACAACCTGCGTTCCCGGGTGATCTTACAAACTGACGGTCAACTAAAGACCGGCCGTGATGTCGCGATTGCGGCTCTGCTTGGAGCAGAGGAATTCGGCTTTGCAACGGCGCCGTTGATTGCGCTGGGCTGCATCATGATGCGTAAGTGCCACCTCAATACTTGTCCGGTGGGTATCGCCACCCAAGATCCAGAGTTGCGCAAGAAATTCACCGGACAGCCGGAACACGTCGTCAACTATCTGTTCATGGTGGCCCAAGAGCTGCGTCAGATCATGGCTGAGTTGGGATTCAAAACCGTGAACGAGATGATCGGTCGGGTAGACGCGCTGGAAGTCAGCGGCGCTGTTGATCACTGGAAGGCCAAGGGGCTCGATCTTTCTGCCGTGTTGGCCCCGGCGTTGGAACCGCGAGAGTTCCTCGGCAGCTATGCGCGCCACAACCAAGACCATCAGCTGGATCGAGCGCTAGATAACAAACTCATCGAGTTAGCCGACCCAGCAATTTTGAACGGCGAACAGGTTTACCACGAGCTCGACATCGTCAACACCAATCGCGTGGTGGGCGGCATGCTGTCCAATCGCATCATTCGCGAAGTTGGTCCGCAGATGCTCAAAGACAATGCCATTCACTTCAAGTTCAACGGTAGCGCTGGACAGAGTTTTGGAGCCTGGCTAGCAAAAGGGGTAACTCTGGAAGTCGAAGGAGACGCCAACGATTTTGTCGGCAAAGGCCTGTCGGGAGGGCGCGTCATCGTTTATCCGCCCACGCGCAGCATCTTTAGAGCCGAAGACAACATCCTGGTGGGCAATGTTGTCCTCTACGGCGCCACTAGTGGCGAGTGCTACTTGCGTGGCATCGCAGCAGAGCGTTTCTGTGTACGCAATTCTGGCGCCCACGCGGTAGTCGAGGGCGTTGGCGATCATGGCTGTGAGTACATGACAGGCGGCAGAGCAGTCATCCTTGGCCGTACCGGTCGCAATTTTGCGGCGGGCATGAGCGGTGGTATCGCCTATGTTTGGGATCCGGTGAGTGCTTTCCCTCAGCGCTGTAACACTGAGATGGTGGAGTTGGAGGCACTGAGCGAGGCCCAGGACATCGAAGAAGTACACGCATTGATACAGAACCACCTGAAGTTCACCGGTTCCGCGGTTGCACAGCAAGTGCTGGATAACTGGGAACGCGCGAAAGAGCAGTTCGTCAAGGTCATGCCCACGGACTACAAACGGGTACTGGAAGAGCGCAAACAAGCGGCCAGCGCCGGTTAATCAAGCTCACAGCGCGGAATAGACAGAGGACAGGCAGTTCATGGGCAAGCCCACAGGATTCATGGAGGTAGATCGGCAGACGGAAGCCTATCGGCCGGCTACCGAGCGATTGCTGGATTTCGAAGAAATCTATGGCGACCACAACGATGCACACCTGCAAACCCAGGGCTCGCGCTGCATGGACTGTGGTGTACCGTTCTGCCAATCGAACGAAGGTTGCCCCATCCACAACCTGATTCCCGAATGGAATGATCTGGTCTATCGCGGCGAATGGCGAGAAGCCTTAGATCGTTTGCACAAGACCAACAACTTCCCCGAGTTTACCGGTCGCGTTTGCCCTGCTCCTTGCGAAGGCGCTTGCGTGCTCGGGATCACCGATCCGGCCGTAACCATCAAGAACATCGAGATGGCGATCATCGACCGCGGCTTTGCCGAGGGTTGGGTAGTAGCAACCCCACCGGAGAGTCGCACAGGCAAAAGCATTGCAATCGTTGGCTCGGGCCCCGCGGGGCTCGCCGCCGCAGACCAGCTCAACAAAGCGGGTCACCAAGTGACGGTTTACGAGCGCGCCGATCGCGTCGGCGGGCTGCTCATGTACGGCATCCCGAACATGAAGCTAGAAAAGCACGGTGTGGTTGAACGCCGTGTCAGCTTGCTGGAAGCCGAGGGTGTGACGTTCGTCACCAGCGCCAATATCGCCGATGGCAAAGGCGGCTCTATGGACATCAACGCTCTACGCAAAGAGTGCGATGCGGTATTGCTTGCCACGGGCGCAACCGCCCCGCGCGATCTGCCGATTCCTGGCCGGGAACTTGAAGGCGTGCACTTTGCTATGGAGTTCCTCACCGTCAACACCAAGAGCCTGCTCGACAGCAGTCACGCGGATGGCAACTACATTTCTGCCAAAGACAAGCAAGTCATCGTCATCGGTGGCGGCGATACCGGAACCGACTGCATCGGCACATCCTTGCGCCACGGCTGCAAATCCCTGGTGAACTTCGAGCTGTTTCCAAAACCGCCCAACGCTCGGGCCGATAACAACCCCTGGCCAACCTGGCCACGCATTTACCGGGTGGACTACGGTCATGAGGAAGCCGCCCAGCGCGATGGTGAGGATCCACGGGTCTACAGCATTTCAAGCGTTGAATTCGTCGACGACGGCAAGGGCCACGTGAGTGCCATCAACACGGTTGAAGTCGAGTTCAACAACGGCAAGTTCGAGAACGTCCCCGGCACAGAACGTTCCTGGCCCTGCGACCTGGCGCTGTTAGCGCTGGGCTTTCTCGGACCCGAGCATGAGGTCAGTGAGCCGCTAGACCTGGAGTACGACGCTCGCTCCAACTACGCCGCCGACTACGGCGTCTACCAAACTAACGTTGCCAAGGTGTTTACCGCGGGTGACTGTCGCCGTGGTCAATCGTTGGTGGTAAGAGCGATCAACGAGGGCCGAGAAGCAGCTCGCGAGATCGACCGCTTCCTCATGGGGTCAACCCAGCTTCCCTAAGGCTGAGCGCGACCGTTAGCGTGCAGCGCGAATGGTTTGCTGCACATCGTTGAGCGAGCGAATCCAGGGCTGTAGCCGGCCCACAGCTTCGGGGAGGCGCCGGCTGGCCTGCTCTGCAAGCGTACGGCTTTCATAAACCCCATAGGTCGCCACATACAAGAGCTTGCCTTCCGAGCGCCGCGCGTACACGGCAAAGTCAGCCGGTTGGCTTTGCTTTTGCAAATAGTCGACCATTCTTTCGCGTTCCCCGAGAGTAACCAGCTGCACCGTGAAATAACGGCCATCCTGCTGCAACAGCCAGTCGCTGCCATTAAGACCCTCAATGGCGCTGGTCAATGGCGCCGTTAGCGATACAGGCTCAACTGGCGCGGAGGGCTCCTGGGGGATTACGGCCACCTGAGACGCTGGCTTCGGTTCTGTGGTTACCGGCCGGACGTGTTCAGCTATGGGCTGTGGCGCTGATTCGCTGTTGCCTTGTGCAACGGGTGGCAAAGCGTCTTCAGTAGCTGCGACAGCGACTGTCGCGACATCTTCTGCAACGGGCTCACTCGCGGGCTCGACTATGGCTGTGGCCAGCTCTGCAACGTCGTCTTCCGGTAACGATTCAAGCTCCGCTGCAACGGATGGTTCGGAAGACGTTATGGCGGGTTGGGTCTGTTGCGCAGCCTCCATTTCGGGCTCCGTTGCAGCGACCAACCCGGCAACCGCCGGCTCGGGATCAGCTACTGTGGGGTCCAGCTCGGGCCTCGGCAAAGGCGTGCGTAGCAAGCTACTGCCCGCGGATTCTGCAGACTCCTGCACGACAGGTAACGGATCTGTCTGCACAACTTCTGCTTCTGTGGGTAAGGATTCTGGGCTGTCGAACAGCAGGTACAAAAATCCCAGGACAGCGGCGATCGCCAATGCTAGCCACAGATGCGGTAGCGGAAACACTGGCCCAGAGCGCTCAGTGACCAACACTTCGCCGCTGGCCATCTCCTGCAGCAGCCTACTAGCGAGCTCGTCAATGCGCCCCGGAACCCCGTCCGTGTCGCTATACAGCCGTGCCAGTTGTTCTTCTGTAAAGGGCATCTGTGTATAGCCCAATTGTTTGATCCGCCACTCGATGTACGCCCGAGTATCGGATACCGACAACGCCAACAAGGGCGTTTCGTGACAAGCGATTTCCAGGTTCACGGCAGCTTTTTCCACTAATTTGGGCAGGGCCGGATCGCCGAAGAAGATCAGTCGAACTCGGCACTCTGCAGATAAGGCGAGCAATGCCTCCAGCGTTCCTTCGTCCAGCAAATGCGCGTCATCGACCAGAAACACGCAAAGCCGCTCTGCTTCGTTCTGCGTTTGCACGTACGCGCGAATCAGGTCACTGAGCACCTGCAGTTCTGCTGACTCGGAATGATCGATACCTAATGCTGCAGCCAGCATGCCGAACATGGATCGCTGATCGCCCACCTGAGCGCCGGACAGCGCGGCTACCGAAGCATCGCTTGCCAAGGCTTCGCGAAGATGGGTGAAGAGCACGGTTTTTCCGCTACCGAGCGGACCAGTTACCAAC
>JBPCXR010000319.1:0-8061 GCA_051027215.1 Pseudomonadales bacterium
CGCATGTCGTTAGGCAACGACTTGATTGATGCGGCATCCTTCACGACCAGTCGCTTAGCGCAGGAACGGGAGCGTTGCTGCTGTTTGGGTTCGTCCAACTAACGATGATTGGCACGGCGATTTTCAAAGACGAGCGCTTATCGCTTCGCGGTTGGTGCGGGCTGATGCTGGCGCTGTGCGGTCTGGTGTATCTGCTATAGCCCGGTATCGAAGCCCCTGACCCAGGCTATTCACTGCTGATGGCTACGGCTGGTCTGGCGTGGGGTATCTACTCACTTTGGGGTTCTCAGGGCAGCGATCCCACGGAATCCACCGCAAAGAACTTTCTTTATGCGACCCCTCTGGCGTTACTGATCAGCCTGGTGAGTTTCAACGGCCTCTCGATCAGCTGGCAAGGTGCCCTCTTAGCCATAATGTCAGGCGCCATCTGGTACACGGTGCTGAAAGAGATCCAATCGGCGACTGCCGCCATTGTGCAACTTTCGGTTCCGGCATTGGCAACGTTAGGCGGAGTCATCCTGCTGGCGGAACCGATTAGCCTGCGAATCGTGCTTGCGACGACGCTGACGATCGGTGGTATTGCGCTCTTTCTTACGCGTCGAGTCAACGAGACGTCTGATTAAGTCAAACGCAGTACGGTTCCACACCAATCAGAATATGGCTACCCGATTGCGCAACTATCGGACTAAGGAAAGATATCTGCGTCCATGCAAACTAGACACACAGCTAGTTGAATACGGTGCTGCCCGGGAACCAATGGGCCCATACCATCCAGAAAACCCCATTGTGCATTGGCACTCCGCGAAGCTCGGAGCGAGCGAAGCTCCCCTGTATATCCACTTTATGAATATCTGCAGCAGGCAGGTTTGTAGGTCGTTCGAAGAGCCGGACGACGTCTAGTCCTGAATCATAACGGAGCAGAAGCGGCATACCGCCTAATTCAAATCCGAACACGCTGTTTGATTCAAGGAACGACTTGGTGAACGCGGCTTGTTCGCCGCCAACACTGATGCCCCAAACTTGTTCCTTGTGAGGTAAGCGAGCGTCGATCATCGCCAGAGTGGGGAAAATTGGGCCGTAATCCTCACTGAACTGCCGCTTAATCGGCTCATCAAATACCGCTAATAGAAATCGATCCAGCATGCGATCAAACGGATACAGAAACACTTCCGCATTTGGATACAGACGCTTAAACACTTTCCAACTCATCATCGTGTTGGGATAGGTTCTAAGGTTCTCGTGTGAGAACTCAGTGCGCCCGGTAATCTGCTGTATGAGCTCCCCAGAGGCTCGATCGTTCATCAAAAGGTTGTTGTTCGTCTGAATCAACACGCCCAGATCCAATTGCTCGCGACCATAGCTCTGGTCGAACACCATGGGCAAATTGCTCAAAGGACAGAAGGTCATCACAACGTCATTCCCGCCGATCGTCGCCCCAGCGATATGAGGGATCTGCAGATGTTCGCGCGGGTAGCCTTTCGCCTCGCCGTTGATCTCCACCGCATACACTACTTGCTCGTCGCTTAGCTTTTTGTCTGCTTCCGTGACCGAAACGTAATTTGCGCCGTACTGATAAGGCGGAAAGAGCGCGGCGAGGAGAAAGTTCGCCGCAACAATACAGAGCAGCACGCCTACACTCGCCAGCACCAACCAGAATTTTCGACAGAAGCCGTAGCGCAGATTCAGCCACCAGAGCGCAGACAGAAGGAGGAGTATCAGCGAAACGACTAGATGACGATTGCTATAGTAGGCGACTACCCATTCCCGCGGTAGATTCAAACTTTGACCTGGCTCGGTCATTAGTACCGCAAAAAAGATGGCGGCCACGGCAGTGAGCGTCGCGACAAAAGAGAACAACATCCTCGCGCCAAATTCTGACTGCCCCTGGGATGGGCTCATCGCTTTAGTGCCCACCTAGTGCGTCGCAGAGACATCACGAGACAGCTGTTTCGCCGCCTCGGGTAAATCGGCAATACCTTCGTACGGGACGCCACGGGTGGGTTGCCGATTAGGGAACCGCGCCATGAGTTTCTCGTGGCGAGCCTTCATCTGATCGAAAGCAGCCCAAGCCCACAGATAGGGCGCCATGTCAGCGTGTTCTTCCCGGGTATCCTTGTACAAATCGTGGAAGGAGTCGCCGACGAGCCCAGGGCGATCGCCGACCCATACACGTTTGAACTGCTGCTTTATGGTTGCCGCTAAAAGGTTGCCGGTATAAACGTGATAGTAATCGCGCCGCGAATGTCCGTCGCCAGTGAAGAGTAGCGCCGACTGATCAACGCCATCGATAACGCGATCCCTAGGTACTCTGTCCATAGCGTCGCCGAGACGCGCAAAGGTAGTAAACAGATCGTGGGCAGTAACGATATCGCCAATGACAGTGTTCTCCGCTACAACGCCAGGCCACCAGGCGAACGCGGGCACTCTGATGCCACCTTCTAGGTAGTCCCCTTTACCTCCTCGCAGTATGCCCTCATGCGGCCCCATGGGTGCAAGCTCATGCATAGGCCCGTTGTCCGCCATGGCAATGACCAGAGTATTTTCTGCGATGTCGCTGTCTTTAATGGTGCGCAGAATCTCGCCGATGTCTCGATCAAGCTCAACGACACTCTGTGCAAACCAGGTGCTGGCACTGGTAGTTAGTTCCGATGGCTTGCGGGCTGCATCGTACACATGAGGCCAATAGGCCAAGTACATGGGTTTCTCGTCATCGGCGTGTTCCTTAATGTACTCGACGACCTGGCGTTGATTGTCCCTCAGCAAACGCTTGTAATCCGGAAGAGAATTGCCTGTGTAGACCCGTGCTTGTTCGCCCTTGCGCCCCTCGAGTTGATTAACGAAACCCAGTGGTCGAAAGGCGCTATCCAGCGCATAGCGCTTATCGAATTGCTCCGGGAACAACCCTTGCACGGCTCCTCCGACCGCCATTTGCTTGTGCCACATAATAAAAGGGTACTGGTTGTAGATAGAGAAGTTGGCGTAGTCAAAGCCCTGGTTATGGAGATAGGCTTGCTCTATGTCTCCTTGATGCCCCTTCCCCACAAATGCTGTTTGATAGCCTGCTCGAGACAACACCTCGGCAATGGTCACTTCGTCCTTGTGCAGGCCAATGCCATCCGCGGGAAAGCCCACTTTGTACATGCCGCTGCGAACAGCAAGGCGCCCGGTTAGAACGGCCGCGCGGGTGGGTGTACATGACGGTTCGGTATACATGCGCGCAAAACTGACGCCTTCTCTGGCCATTTGATTAATGTTCGGCGTATCGTAGCCGTAGACCTTATTCATCAATGGGTTACCGACTTCCCCCAAGCTGTGATCGTCCCACATGATGTGAATGACATTGGGTCGCTTGCCGTGCTTGACCCGCAACGCTTCGAGCTTTTGGGCAATCGCCGCGTTCTCGGTGGCCCACTCCACCCCGTGCTGTTGTTCAAGCTTTAGGTATTCCGCGTCGTAAACGATTCGAGAGCCCGGTTTCGCCCAGGCGGCGAAACTCATGAGGAATACCAGCACGACAAAAGACGTTCTCAGAACTGAATGGCTAAACATAGTTTTCATAAGCGCACTTTAAGCATGATGGTTTTAACGAGCGTTAACTCTGAAAGGCGAGGAGCATCTGCGTGATGTCGTTATACTCGCGAATGTGGGCGACCTTACCGTCGGCATCAAACCGAATTACGTGTACACAGGGCATGTCGTAACGTTTGCCGGTTCGCTTGACCAACGTGTCTTTCTCGTCACCTATGGCGGAAACGATTCGACCGCTTTCGATGATGTCGCCAAAGTGCAGCGGCTTCATCTCAAGCTCTGCCATGATCATCTGCAGGTATTGCCCTAGCCCTTCTGGGCCTTGATACACCCCGCCAAAAGGAATGATCTCAGGCAGTGGATTCTCCCAAATCGTATCCTGAGTGATGTACTTTTCTACGGCCGCGGGAAAATCGGTTAGCAGCAGATCGTAAAACTCGAGTGTTCGTTCAGTGTATGTCGTCATAGGTATTTCCTAGTGTGGCGCGTCGCCTAGCTACGAAGGCAGGTCCGCGATTTTGACCTTGCCGAATCCAGCCTCGTAGGGTGAGAAGCGTTTAACCTCAAGCTTAAGGTGTTCAATCAACCAGCCATCTGCCCCACGGCGGTACTTTTCGTGATAGTGAGCGGCAAGCCACATGGCTTGTTGTTCCGCCACTAGGACCATTGGCTGCCACAAGTACCAAGTGCCAGTGGCCGTATCCCCCGACACCTCAATGATGGGGTTGGTGGTGTAGTGAACGGCGAAAGAAACGACGCCCGGCGTTGCCGCGAAGAAGGTCTTTATCCCGTCACGGGCTTCGGCATGACCTAGCGGCCCTCCATCCCAAACACCGTCTTCGGTGAAACAAGAGGCGATGCCTGCGGGATCGTAGTTGTCATCACAGTACCGGGCATAGCGCAGCTTGAGAATTTTGATGTCTTCAATGTCTACAAGCCGTTGTACATTCTCTTCGAGGGTTGCTGTCATATCCGAGTTCTCTTGATGGGCGAAATAAGACCCTAGCGTTGACGTTGAGTGAGGAATCGCTCTCAGGCGCTGAGCCTGACCGCCTGCTCGCCACGCGCCACGTCATCCGCAAACAGCTGGATGACGGGTGCTGGGAAGATTTGCGGCAGCGGCACGCTACCGAGGAACGCGCCAATAAAGGCACCGGTTGCCGCAGGGTCATGGGACGCCTGCTCGAGCATCTGCGGTACGCCCTCAGGCAGCGGCTGCAGCATGGCAAGGTGCACGGTGTAATCAAACATGGGTTTGAGCACCGCGAACTGGCGTGCATCGTAATTCGCCAGAGCAGCGTCGATGGGTTTGCTACCAGAGAACGCGCTGCATAACTCTTCCGCCAGAATCGCCGCATGCGTGAAGGCGTTGGTAATACCCTGGGCGGTAATGGGGTCGCGATGTAGCGCCGCATCCCCGACCAGCGCCCAGCCAGGACCATGGGCGCGCCGGAAGAAGTTATGCATTAGGTGCGTGCCCGATATGCGCGACTCTCGTGTGCCTTGCAGCACACGCGCTTGTAGTTCTGGCACCAGTTTGAGGCTTTCAGCGTAAGCGCCATCTAGATCGGCTCGCACCCGCTGGGCTTCTTCCGTCGGCCAGAAAAGAAACACCATATCCAGGTCATCGTTCGTTGGAAAAGTGATATAGAAGCGGCGCTCTTTGGTAAGGATGTGCAAACTCGCCTGGTCGTCTCGATCACGCATTCCTCGGTAGTAGGCATAGTGACCACAGGTGTGAATACCGGCATCCACTACCGCCTCCGCCCCAACCGCATCGGCCACCCTGGATCGGACGCCGTCAGCGCCAATCACCACTTTCGCACGCTCGGTGACTTCCGCCCCACCTCGCTCCGCGCCTTTGATCCCCACAACGCGATCACCGTCGAACACCAGTTCTTTCACGGTAAATGTATCCCGGGCTTCAACACCCGCGGCAATCGCCGCCTCTACCAGAATCTTGTCTAAGTAGAAGCGTCGCGGCGTGAAGTCTGTCGCGACCCCCTCATGGGGTGGGGCTTGACCGGACAGACGCAGATCATCAATACAGAAGTTCAAGTTCCTAATTGCTGGCGTGTCGATTTTGCGCAGCTCGTCGAGCAACCCCCATTTCTGCAGGTAGCTGGCACCCGTTCGCTTGACGTAGTGGGTAGACATGATGTCGCTGCCAAACGCCATGCGATCAAGCAGCAACACTCGGTGCCCGGCTTGGGCTAACAACATCGCCAGCGGCGCGCCGCCGCAACGTGCGCCGACAATAATGGCATCGTACTGATTCAATGAAGTTCTCCTGATTGAGGCGCCACACTGTTGAGTAAGGTGTGAACCAACGGCTCCACCAGTGCGTCGTAGGTTTTACCTAGATCTAGCTGATGCGACAGCGCTAAGGCCGCCAGACCGTGAGCGCCGATCCAGAAAAGGTGTGCCAGCTCGTTGGGATCACCGGGCTGGTTGCTCACTGATAATAGGGTGGCGGCAATGCGTTCGGCCTCGGCAAAGGCCGCGCGCCGATTGATGGCGACGTTCGGATCTTCCGCCACCTTGGCCTGATCGAATTCGTACATGAGGCTGTAGAGATCTCGCGAAGTCAGGGCAAAATCCAGGTAGACCTTGATCGCTGTGCGCACCACTTCCACCGGCGCTGTTGCCGCTTGCTGCACCTCCACTAGCCGAGTCCGCAGTTCGACAAAGCCTTCAGCTCGTATAGCCGCCAGCAAGGCTTCCTTGTTCTCGAAGTAGCGGTACAAGGCCGTGGCACTGAGGTTCAATTCCCGCCCAATGGCCCGCATGGAGACATTGCGATAGCCGTGCTCAGCAAACAGCGCAAGGGCCGCCCTGCGTATCTCGGCCTCAATTCGCTCGCGTTCGTCAGTGCTGTAAGCCGGTCTGGCCATGGCGTTTCCTCTTATGCTGGTTATGTTGACACTGTTATATTAACGTTGTCAACATAATAAACCGGAGATGCTAACCGCCCTTCCCTCGGCTCTGATGCTCACGCAAGGTTCGAGGCACATCTCTGCGGTTAGCCATCGGAAAACCATCTGTAGCAGGCAATAGCCACCCACTGACTTTTGCTATTCTTGGCCCATGAACTCCTAAACCACCTACGTTGTACTCGCCCCGCTGATTCGCCACGGGGTTTTCGCCTCTGGTATTCGGAGTCTTCCCTTGTCTACTAATACTTCACACGATGGCCCGCGCATCGACGTTGCTCTGGTCCGTCACTTGGTATCCACCCAGTTTCCACGATGGGCACACTTGCCGGTGTCTCCGGTTTTACTCAGTGGTTGGGACAATCGGACCTTTCACCTTGGCGATGAAATGTCCATTCGGCTTCCAAGTGCTGGGCACTACGCGAGCGCCGTAACCAAGGAACAGACTTGGCTACCAAGACTTGCACCACACCTGCCACTGCCGATTCCCCAGCCATTAGCCATGGGCGAGCCAAGTGATGCCTATCCTTGGCAGTGGTCAATCTACCGCTGGCTGGATGGCGAAGTCGCGACAAAAGACAGCATTACCAACCTAAGTCGCTTCGCGAGGGACCTGGCTGACTTTTTGTTAGCACTGCAAGCGATCGATCCCCAAGGTGGGCCAAAGCCAGTACTTCGAGGCGGGTCTTTGGAACCATGGCAAGAACAAGTAGAGGCGGCGCTCGATGCCCTTGCTGGGCACATCGATGTTAGGGCTGCTGCAGAAATTTGGGGGCAAGCGCGGCGAGCACCCTTTAACGCCGAACCGGTGTGGTACCACGGAGACATAGCTGCCGGCAATTTACTCGTTCAACATGGCGGGCTGAACGCGGTAATCGACTTTGGGGGCCTCGGGGTAGGCGATCCAGCTTGCGACATGAGCATTGCCTGGACGCTACTCGAGCCCGCGAGCCGCCAGGTGTTCCGGGAACGTTTGGCAGTGAGCGATGCCATCTGGAATCGCGGGCGTGGATGGGCGCTGTGGAAAGGCATGATCGTTATCGCCAACATTATCGAGACGAACCCGATTGAAGCCGCCTCGTCACAGTACGCTATAGATCAGCTGATCGCGGACTACGGGTAACAACGCTAAGCATTACTACCCGTGAAAGCTTTAGCTACCCACCGGCAGCCTGGGCTCAACCGTGTCCGTTACGTCAGGGTCTGGATTCGTCAGTGCGACCACCACGATGACGCCAGCCGCCATTACCAAATAGTACCCCATGACGAGCCCTGTCCAACCGAATACGAAGGGTGCTGCGATAAACGCTGCGGCGGCGCTCAGATCCAAAACTTCATGTACTCTGAACGAGATCACGGACGCTACGCCGAACCTATAGTCGGTGATGAGGCTGTAAAGCGTGAGGCCAACGCCACCGGCGACGGACAACCACAAAGCCACACCGCTAAATCCAAGAAGAAAGGGTAAAACGATAAGGGCAACGGCTGCCGCGTAATCACCCAATCCGTGAATGGCGGGCGTTAGAAATCGAATGCTGTTCATGATGCGCTCCTTAACTGAGCCGCCTTTCCCAATTTCTACTCTGGTGACCCAGGCGGC
>JBPCXR010000320.1:0-17413 GCA_051027215.1 Pseudomonadales bacterium
GCACTGACGTTCCACCGAAACGGAGTAATAGATGATGAAGAATACTCTGGATGGGGCAAGAGCCTGTGCGATCCAATTTCGACCGTTGGCTACTATGAATTTTTGACGAAGAACAGGGCCAATTTCGCCGACTACTTTCTAGAGAGAATTGACACAGAATGTGGGCTTAAGCGTGCGAGGGGAGAATCAGTATCGGAATGATCGGAAGTTCAGTTGGCAGACCCGTCGAACGATTGAAACTGCTACCGGAACCCGAGTTCGCCTTTTGGCCGAATCTTGCCGTCCGAATCGCCAAACTGGGGGTCTGCTATAGAACAAATCGAGCCAGATTTGTGATCTGCTTCAAAATGGAGGGCAAAGCAGACCCTCACTGAGGCAGGCTGGATGGCTCAAACCGACCCAAGGCAGACATTAGTTCCACGACTTACACGTGACTAGTCATAGTTCCTAGACCAGTCCAACGTCTTTTCGGGCTGAAAAGCCCAGCGCGCGGTAGGTGGTATAGCCGATCGCCTTGCGTAGTGCCGGGGAAAGTTCAACTGCGCGTTCTGGGGGCACATCTAGATAGATGTTCTCTTCCTGTCTGATCCATCCAACCGAATAACCCAAGGCGATACCGTAGCGCCATTCATTGGAGACATTGGCACCTGCACCGTGCAATGTTCCCCCCAACCAGAACATCACGGATCCCGCAGGCATTTCAGCTGGGTATACTTCGCTCTCTTTTGGCTCCCGTTCTTTCTCCCACGTATGGCTTCCTGGAACGACCAGAGTGGCGCCATTGTCGGCGCGAAAGTCGGAAATTGCCCACATCGCAGCCAATATGATGTTTGGCTTTGGATCAGGGAAAAAGCTAAACGATTCGTGGTCGCGATGCAGAATCTGGCGGCGTGCGCCGGGTCCTATCTCCAGCGCAGCTGTGATGTGTAGTTGGTGACCATATTCACCGTTTGGCAGCAGAATTCGATCACACAGTTCCTGGGTGTGGGGATCTAAAACCAGCTCGCCGATAGTATCGGAATGGGTAACGAGAGCGCTCAGTCGTCGGGTCTTGGCTGGAAAAAAATCGGTGGGGGTATCTTCGTCCAAGACCCGGCTCTTGGCCATGAATGGGGCTAGCTCAGAACGAACTGCATCTCGCCGCACCTCGTCCAGAAGGTCTGTTACGACCACCACACCTGCTTGACTCAAAGCACCGGCGATCTCCTTCATATCTGTGTCTGCGGACATTGTGGGGATCATGGATCTATTCAATTTGCACTTAGTACCAATTGATCATCTCACACAGCCCGACGCCGCATGGCGATTTTTCGAAACCGATTGAACAGCGTGCGCACAACATCAGCCGGGGCATTAATCCTGAGGTACTCGACGCGGCGACTCTACTGCAGTTAAAAGCCAGACGATGTGCATTGAGGAACGTCTCTTATTGGCCGCTCGGCGACTGTCGCTTGGGCTCTGCGAACGTCGGCTATCGGGAGATTTGCCGTGTTCTCGTGATCCGCTTCACATGGCCCAGCGAAGCCGACCTTCGCGAAGGCGACAGTAGCGTGTGCGGCCTGCTAGGCTCTGGCAATGGATATTCAAACCGCTAACCGAAGCGATGCTGCCGTAATTAGCACCTTACTAACCCGACTGTCCATAGAATATATTGTTGGTGGTTTCGGTGCTGAGGGTCGAGCCAATATGCTCAACTCAATGACGCCAGAGGCAATCGAGGACTTCTTTGATCAAGGATTTAGATACCACCTCGGCGTTGAGAATGAGCAGGTTGTCGGAGTTGCCGGTACGCGGGACAACAGCCACTTGTTCCATCTCTTCGTAGAAGGCAATCATCAAGGGCGCGGATACGCCTCAGTACTCTGGGCTGTCGCGAAACAAGCATGCCTCGACTCTGGTAAGAATCCGGGCTATTTCACCGTAAACTCATCTCTTAATTCTCAGGATGTCTACAAGCACTGGGGTTTCAAACCAATCGGTGGTATTCGCGAAGGCGGCGGCGTCAAAGACCTTCCTATGAAAATGGAAGTAGGCAGCTAGCTTTTGCCCTGGTTCTGCTCTTGGCCGCTCGGCGACAGTCGGAGCAGTTAAATGAATGTCGGCTATCGAGAAAGCTGCCGTTCGGGCTTTTATCCGAAACGTCGCAATTCGACCCACGGGAGACGCTGGTCGGAAATGCATTTACCATGGCGTTGGCGAACTGCGGGGAGCGAGATGGACTTTCAGGATTTCAATAGATCTGTCATTGAGGAATTTCGCGCCAATCAAGGGGTGGTCGCAGGTCGCATAGTCGGGGACCATCTTGCGGAAGCGCCATTGCTGTTGCTACATACCGTGGGCGCGAAGACCGGGGAAACTCGCATCAACCCGCTGGCGTACCTAGCAGACAACGAGCGGTTCATCGTTTTCGCTTCCTACGCAGGAGCATCAAGCAACCCACCTTGGTATTACAACCTCATAACCAATCCCAGCGTTGTCGTTGAGGTGGGCACTGAACGATTCGATGCAACGGCTTCGGTTCTGGACGAGCCCGAACGAACTAGCCTCTATCGAACGATGGCGGAGAGGCTACCAATGTTCGCAGACTACGAAAGCAAGACTCCGCGAGTAATCCCCGCAATCGCGCTGACCAGATAGTTTGAAAGGCCTTTCCTGGCCGCTTCTTGGCCACCCGAAGCGGTCCTAGAATAGCCTTAGGTCGAATCACCCTACCTTCTATTTTCAGTCCCATGGCATTCGGCAGTTTTTATCAGCGTTCGAATAAATTTGTACTATCGTACATATATGTGTACGATAGTACATATGGTGAAATCAAAGAAAAAGTTACCTCAGCAGCAGGGTGATCGGCGACAACTCATTCTGGAGACAACGCTACGCATGATCGCCGCTGGTGGGATTGATTCGGTAACCCATCGAAGGGTTGCAGAGGCGGCGGATATCCCTTTGGGATCAACTACGTACTACTTCGACTCACGTGAGCATCTGCTACGAGAAACATTCGAATACTACATCGGCATGGCGAAGGCGCTGCATGAAAATTTGGGTTCTAAACCCCTAAATGAGGTGCGCGATCTAGTAAATTTCTTGGTCGAGTTAACGAATCGAGAGCTCGAAGATGAAGCTCTGTTGCTGGCCGAGTACGAGATGACCTTGTTTGCGGCACGTGACGAACTGGTGGCTGAGCTGCTCCATGAATGGGATAGCGTGATGATCGCCAATATCACAGAAGCCATGAATACGCTGGGCGCCAAACGGCCGAAAGACGCCGCTCGTACGATACTCCATCTAATCAGAGGCTATGAACTCGAAAGACTAAGTCGACACGCGCCTGATCCAGCGGATCTTCGACGGCGGATTAAGGATGTGCTAGTTGCATTCATCGACTAACGGAAGTTGCCTGCTTCGAGACCCTTTCCCACCTGTTTCCAACCGAATAAAGGAGACCCAAATGACCGAACTTGTACATCTCACGCGTGAAGTTGACCCTAAAGAAATCTGGTCAGCTATCGATGAATACGGCGGTGTGATCATCGATGATTTTCTCGATAAAGCTTTGTTGAGCCGAATCCGAGATGACGTCATGCCAGCAGTGTCTGACTATCAGCCTGGGGCTGCCACCGGCCATGATTTTTGGAAGGAATTTCACGGCACGGCAACTAAACGCATTACGGGCCTTGCTGACCTGTCACTTGCATGGGGAGATTTGCTCTGTGACCCAGTATACAAAGGGATGGCTGACCAATATCTTGGCGAAGACAATTACTACTTGAACACTGGACAGTTGATTTGTATCGGCCCGGGTGAAACGCCGCAAATGTTGCATCGCGATGAATTGAACTGGCCAGACGCTGCAGGGCTAGACCACGAAATTACGATCACAGCGATTTTTGCACTAACCGACTTTACAGAGGAAAACGGCGCAACCGTTGTTGCTCCGGGGAGCCAACGGTGGCCAGGTGCCATGCCAGAGGTACGGCCCGATCAGACTTGTCGTGCAGTAATGAAAGCAGGCTCTGCACTGCTTTATAGCGGTAAAGTCATTCACGGCGGAGGCGCGAACGTATCCAAGGATCAATGGCGGGTAGGTCTTCACGCTGGTTTCGTTCTGGGTTGGTTGCGGTCTGAGGAAAACCACCAACTCACTACATCTTTTGATGTCGCGCGGAGACTACCCGAGCATGCCCAGAGAATGCTGGGGTTTAGATCTTATGTTCCGCCCAAAAGCGCCAGGCTTGGCATGGTTAACTATGAGGATGCTGGACTGCTCTTAGAATAATCACGAAAGTCGGCTTGTGGTTGTGGATTCAACTGGTCATCGCAACACCTAGACTCTAGCGATAGAGAAGAGGATGTTGACGATGAAATACCGAACCAGACATACCAGCTATCCACGTTGATTCTTGGTATATAAGCCCATGGAAACTATCTAGCCCAACGAGGTTATAGAGGAAACATGATTGATCTGTACACAGCATCGACGCCGAATGGTTGGAAGGCTTCCATTTGTCTCGAAGAACTAGAGTTGGCTTACGATGTAAAGCACGTCGACTTCACCAAGAACGAGCAAAAGGAAGATTGGTATCTAGAAATCAATCCTAACGGGCGCATACCAGCCATCATCGATAGAGCGAACAACGGCTTCAAGGTATTCGAATCTGGGGCAATCTTAATCCACCTAGCCGAGAAGGCAGGGAAACTGTTACCGGCTAGCAAAGAGCAGCGTTCAGTCGCCTTGCAGTGGCTAATGTTTCAGATGGGTGGCGTCGGCCCCATGCAAGGTCAGGCGCTCGTCTTCATTAGAAATGTGCCAGAGAAAATGCCGTTTGTGATTGACCGATATGTCAATGAGACTAAGCGCCTCTACCGAGTTCTTGATCGGCAACTGGCGAGAGAGGAATACCTAGCCGGAGACTACAGCATCGCTGACATTGCATCATGGACATGGGTGTACTGCGCCGAATGGACTGGGATTGATCTTTCGGAAACGCCAAACCTATCTCGATGGTTTGATACTCTCTCATCTCGCCCAGCAGTTAAGGCAGGTCTGAACATTCCGGAGCCTTTCGATATAAACGAACTCATGAACGATGAAGAGAAGATAAAGGAGGTGGAAGCTCAGTACAGCAAGCTGATTTGAGTGCCAAGATGAGCACACCACAACGGCTGAGATCCGCTCCTGGCCGAACCCGGAAATAGAAGCGTGTTTGTTAAGTGACGTCTATTGAGAAAGCCGCCGTTCAGAATGGAATCACCACGGGCTCTTTCCGGCCCAAGCGCGCCACTAATGGCTGCGCCAACCCCGCGCCGGTAAACGCTGCTCACTGTGCAACCTTTCAGCTTTGCATGGCCCTGCCTTCAGATGAACATCCATCGTATGCATCCTGATTTGCCTTTGGTTTTGTGATACCACCGGTTCAACTCTGGCGCAGTCACAGTAAGGGTTTTCCAGGATTGTTCCGTTTCTCACCCTGTATTCCAATACTAGCGGTACCGCAATAGAGTTGAGACGATGGCAGGCAAATTCGAGGTCTACCAGGACAAGGCCGATGAGTTTCGATTCCGGCTGAAGGCCCAGAACGGCGAAATCATCCTCTCAGGTCAAGGTTACAAATCACTAGCCAACTGCCTGAAAGGTGTTCACAGCATCCAAGCGAATTGCACTAATCCAGGGCGTTATGACCTAATGCGTTCCAAAGATGGCAAGTCGTATTTTGTTCTGAAGGCAGCCAATCACAAGATCATCGGCCAAAGCCAGCGTTACAGCTCAGCGGGTGCCTGCGAGGCTGGCGTAAAATCCGTTGGTAATAACGCACCCGGCGCCACCATAGTCGAAACGTTGCAGCACTTGCTACAGTAAACGCTAGGGTTAGCCCGACACCTAAATGCGAAGAATCTTTGAATTAAACAGCGTCACATCCAAATCAACAGCGTGGTCCATATCATCGATCACCACGACCAACCCTTTGAATACGTAGATAACCAAGAGCTGCGCCACGACGCCGGTCAGGCCGGGCGCGGCAATCATCATCAGTACAAAATAGATATTGGCAATTCGATTAAGCCACACGTAAAACGCCGGGTGAAACTCGATCTGGGTTTTCGATAAAAAGGCCGACATATTCTGTACCAAACCGGTATGAAAGGGCACGTCTAAGCTGGGCCTGCCTTTTATCGCATCGCGTATGGCGAACATCAGGACGTTCGTTTTTGCTTTCATACTTTCGTACGCATAGCCTTCAGTTAAGAACCGATCGAGGGTTTTGTACCAGCCATCAAAGTCTATTTGTTCACCATGGGAGCCCGCCAAGCCATGATCCGTTACGTCCCGTTCGAAGGCATGCAAAGAATCTAGGGCTGAACGGTGCAGCTGCGAAATTTCTATTTGTTTGCGCTTAACAATGCCAAAGGTAATGGCCAGCGCGATTCCAAAGATGGAACCCACCGCGGTTACCGCAATCATCAATACGCTGGCATCAAACAACGCAAGCAGGTCTACGCCGGTTAACGCGCCCATCTCCAATACGAACACTCGCAGCCCCAAATGTACTGCCATGGTGCCGAACACCAACGCCAGAACCGAAGCGCCAAAAACATCGGTGAGGACGCTGCTCATGCGCAACAGCTTGACTACCCGCATCAAGCGAAACAGACGCAGCAAAGCCAGAATGCTGAGATTGCCAAGCTCAACAAAACCGATGTAGTACAATGCGATCCAAAGCGAGGGAATTATCGCCAAGGCATCACACACCAACAACAACACTGCACGCCAGTCCGCCAGCTTGGTCGCGTCGAGGCGCAACAGAAAATCGACGCCAAAGACGATGAGAATGATCGTTTCGACCACTAACAGCTGCACACTACCCAGCGGAAAAGAACTAGGGTATTGGTCAACGACGAACAGATAGAAGATCGAGGCGATGATGGTACCGATCAGCACCGCGGTGTAGCGCTTGCCCAACACGGTATGCGGATCTTCCAATTTTTCACGTAAGGCGTTGAGCACCTGGTGGAATCCAAATGAGCGGAATGGCCCATTTAGTATAGACATTGAGTAAGCGACGCCTTTTGCGACGCTGAAGTCCTCAACGATCAGCTAGGTAACCGCTGGAGTCGCCCCCCAAGGGTCTATTGGGAAGTCTGATTGACGAATGCCAAAGCGGAGTAAGCGTGGATTAGACGCTGCGCTTCCTCAACATTGACTACGATGTGATCACTGCCCACCGATTCCAAATGTGGCTTCAACATCGCGGCGGATCGTAATCTGGCCTGGGCTAAAACTCTCTGCTTCATCAGACTGCATCGCCATGCGAGCCACTTGCGGCCGAACGCTGTGGCGGCCCACTCGAACATTCAAGACACCGGCAACCCGGACACCGAATTCCTGAGCGATTCGCGCCGCCTCAGCCTTGGCATCTTCGATTGCTTGGGTCAGCGCTTGCTGCTCCAGCTCAACTCGGTTTGAGACGTCCAAAGTGAGGCCACCAATACTGTTGATGCCCAGCTCTAGCGCATCATTCATTAGGGTGCCGATACGGTCGAGTTCACGCAGCGTTATCTGAATACTGCGACTGGCGGTAACGCCATCCATGGTTTGCCGGTTATTCTCATAGCGATAGTTCGGCTGAATGTTCACCATGGCGGCAGTAACGTCTTTGCGATCGACCTGCAAACGGTCAGTGAGCTTCAGCACCTTAGCCGTCACTTGGTCCATCTCCTTCTTTAGGGCCGCTGCGTCTCGACCTTGACGATTGACCTGCAACGTAAGCCGCACTAGGTCAGGCTCTACCAGGATTTCGCCTTGGCCATTAACGTGTATTCCCAGATTTTCGCTCGCCTGCACCATCGCGCTCACCCCCGCTAAAGTCAGTGCCAAAGTAAATGTCAAAGCAGTGCAGTAGAACGCCCCTGCTTGGTGCCATGGTCGCCTGCTCATGCCGACTTCCTTATATAAAAGTTCAAGTGAGTAAGGATACTCTCTTGCCCTGTTCGAAGCCCCCATCTGTGCGCGCTTGCCGTGGTATCTGACCCTGTCGGTTGCCAGCCATACCCGCTGCACACTAGGCTAGACCAATGTCCAATAACCCCCACAGTATCGGCCACGTCAATCGCATCGGCCTTATTGGTGATGTGCATGCAGAAGATGAGCTGTTGGCGCAGGCGTTGTCCTTTTTAACGGACGCAAGCCAAACGTCCGCACCCATCGATGCACTATTGTGTACCGGCGATGTGGCTGACGGCGGTGGATGCGTCGATCGTAGCTGCGCCCTTTTGGCAGAGTATGGGGTGCACACCGTGCGCGGCAATCATGACCGCTGGCTGCTAGCCGACAAGGTTCGGCATATTCCGGAAGCGCACGAGCGACACAGCTTGAACTCGCATAGCCAGACGTTTCTCGACGAGTTACCGGCAACCATTCGGTTCGATACCCCCATGGGGCCAGGGTTGCTGTGCCACGGCATCGCTCACCACGACCAAGCAAAAGTTTGGCCTGGTACTGAACGGCTAAAACCGGAGTCCAGTGAATTGCTCGACGATCTGCTGGCCCTTGACGAATATCGGGTATTGCTCAATGGCCACATGCACTTTCGCACGGTCATTCATTTTGAATCGCTGGCGTTGCTAAACGCCGGCACCTTAAAGCCGAGGCACCGGCCTGGGTTTTCCATTGTCGATTTCACCAGCGGCGAAATTCTGGCGTATGAGTTCGCTGAACAACAATGCCAACACGTCATCACTCGCAGTCTCAATCCCGCTGCAGACAACCGCGTGTGGCGTGATACTCAAGAATTCGACGGCGCCTGGGAGCCAACAACTTTGTACGCACCAAGCTAAAGGCTCATGTTGCGCAAACTGTTCATCGGCCTCCTGCTAACGCTAACCATTGTTGGGGCCATGGGCGTTTGGTACGTGCGTAGCGCAGCACCGGTGGCATCGGGCTTGATTGCCAAACAGCTGTGCACTTTGGTGTTTGAGTCCCGGTTGACCCCGCGGCGTGCCAGAGCCCTATACTTCAGAACCCTGATCGGCCCCGCTGAACGCTTCTTCCAACACGAGATCGATCCGCAACAACCTGCCGTGTCGGTCGCCGGGGCTGGCGCCCAGGCACGCGCCATACATCGCCCGGGACTCGGCTGTACGCTGGCGTATCCCCCCGACGCAGATCCGGGGCAGCTAGTTTTAAGCCCGGTGGTCACGATCAATCGCGGAGCAAGCACGGCGATCGACCACGGCGTGCGCGCTGCGGCATTCGATCAAAGCGCATTGGAACAAGCCTTGGATTCGGCATTCAACGGTGAGTCGGAGCGCAATACTCTGGCGATTGCGGTAATGCATCAAGGCAAGCTGGTCGCTGAGCGCTATGCCTCGGGCATTACTGCTGCGACGCCGCTGCCCGGTTGGTCCATGGCCAAGAGCACTACTGCAACTTTGGTGGGGGTCATGCAACAGCAGGGAATGCTGCGTGTGAGCGACAGCGGTCTGTTTCCGCAATGGGCGGCAGGGGATCATCGCCACAACATTACCCTGGAACAGTTGCTGCGCATGACGAGTGGAATCGACCTGCCAGAAACCGGTAGCGGCATCGACGCCAACTCCATCATGCTCTTCACGCAAAACGATGCCGCAGGTTGGGCCATTAACCGAGGGCTGCGCGCTGCGCCAGGATTGGAGTTTGCGTATACCAGTGGCAGCACCGTGCTCGTTGCTCGTTACCTGACTGAGGTCGCCGGCGGTCCGCAGGCCATGTACCGCCTGATTCGCGAATTCTTCGATACCCTGGGAATGCACAGCGCAATCCTTGAACCCGACGCTGCCGGCACCTTCATCGGTTCATCGTTTATGGTTGCCTCAGCCCGAGATTGGGCGAAGCTTGGCCAGTTGTATCTCAATGAAGGGCTTTGGAACGGGCAGCAACTGTTTGCGCCCGAGTGGGTAGCGTTTGTTCGAGAACTCACCCCGCAGAGTCAGGCGCGCAGCTACGGCGCAGGATTCATGCGCCGTCGACCGCTGACGCTCTACGCCGAAAGCCAGGTCCCTGCGCTACCCGAAGATGCTTTTGCCGCTCACGGCTTGCAGAACCAAGCGTTGTACATCATTCCCAGCGAGGACCTAGTCGTCGTCCGCCTTGGTGCAACGAGTGACTACTGGCAATCCGGAGAGTGGTCTCTGGTCGCCGATGTCATAGCGGCGAAACGCTGATGGAGCGCCCCTATGTCAACGCGTTACCCAGTGAAGCGTTAAGCGAACGTTTCGTTCGCAGCCGCGGACCCGGGGGTCAGAACGTCAACAAGGTGGCAACAGCAGTGCAGCTGCGCTTGGACATTGCTGCAGCCAATCTTGCCCCAGCCGTGAACCGACGCTTGTTGGCGAATGCCCCACATCTGGCAAACAAAGACAAAAGCCTGACTATCTTCGCCGACCGTTTTCGCTCGCAACTGCGCAATCGTGACGATGCGCTAGATCGGCTCGAACGCCTGCTCGACAAAGCCCATCAAGTTCCGAAGAAGCGCGTGGCCACCCGGCCAAGCCGCGCCAGCAAAGAAAAGCGCCTAGCTCGCAAGAACAAACGGAGCCTCACCAAAGCGCAGCGCAAGTCACCGAAGCTGGACTAGGTGCGCGGACAGCAAATCGCCGAGGGAATCGTAAGCCGTCTTCAGCTGACGAGCGTTGCGAATCTCTGGTCGCGCCACCAGCCAAACTTCTATGTCGACTGCTGCTGCGCCGTCTGCCAACGCTACCAGTTCTGGCTCAACGCGCAGCATGGTTTCCGGCAACGCCGCCACACCCCACCCGGCGAGCGCAGCCGAGCGTTGCGCAAGCATAGACTCGCTGCGAAACGCGATCTGCTCATCGCTGAAGTGTAAACCCACCGAGGCCGCACCGTTTCGAAAGCGCGAGCGCGTGGCACCGTCGATGAACCAGTGGCGTTCGGGCTGAGTTAATAACGGCGCGGGGTGACGTTCAAGATAGGACTTGCTGGCACAAGCGATCATCGCCACAGCACCCAGACGACGGCAAATGAGATCCTGTTGCTGGGGACGAACGTGACGTACCGCGAGGTCGGCCTGACGTTCCAATAAATTCAGCTGCTCATTGGCAACGATGAACTCCACCGAGGTGGCCAGCTCGCCTGCAGGACCCAAACCGGGAGCTAGCATCGGTGGAATGAGTTCCAACATCAGCTCACTCACTGTGACCCGAACTTGCAACATGGGTTGTTCGCGCACGCTCTCAGATAAGCGCTTGAAGGCAATGGCTTCCCGCTGCATGGCCAATGCCTGGGCGGCAAGACGCGCGCCGTCAGCGTTGGCGTTCAGCCCGTGGCTGGTGCGATCAAACAACACCAGACCGAGGCGTTCTTCGAGCTGCTGAATGTGCCTCGCCACGGTGGGGTGGGCGAGCCCGAGCTGCCGCGAGGCAGCCGCCAAACTGCCGCCATCGGCAACAGCGACGAAGGTTCGGACTAGGTTCCAGTCCAGCTCAAACGCGGGCACAGGGGCCATGCAACCTCGGTTCAAACATTAGTGAGAACCCAGTTATACGTTACTTTTGTTCCCAATAGAACGATTTATCGTTACTTTTGGTAACACTAAACAGCCAGATAGTCTTCGCCGCAAGCAGTTCTGCGGCACATTCGGAAGCAACCAAGAGGGATAACGTGATGAACTTCTCTAATAGAATCAAGAACCTATCAATGATCGCCGCAGCGGTCGCAGTATCCGGCGCGGCCGTTGCCCAGGCCAGCAGCCCATCCCAATCCCGAGGCTACAGCAAGTGCTTGAACGCCATCGCTGAACAAAGCCAGGGGCTGAGCAGCGAACGCAACTACCTGTTCAGCCGCGATGGCGCTAAAAGTCAGTACTACATCAACGCAACGCGCCAGCACAACGGTGAACGGGTAGCGATCCGCATTAACTGCCAGACCACGGCAAACGGCCAGATGCTGCTGAGTCATGAGGTCGCCCCAGGGCGTTTCGCCAGAAAGCAATCCCAGCCCGGAGTAACGATCGCCGACCGCTAAAGTCGCCGTCGAAAAAAAGAGCGTCGGCGTTTGCTCCTGGTAAGCGCCGTAGCCGGGCTCCTTGAGGGATGGCGACGATGCCAGCCTGAGCCACCTGCCGCAAACACCAATCCCCGTTAAGATGATTGGACGCTGTAGCCCAACGCGTCAATCGATCGGTACGCCACAGGGCCAGCTGCCTTAATTCTGAACCCTTAACCTCGAACCCTTAACCCCGAACAAGGACGCATTGTGCCGGTCACGTCAGCAGACGAACCTTTTGAGGTGTTTTCAGCCAGCGGTGAGCCCCTGGGGATTGAGCCGCGAGGCAAGGTACACCGCCTCGGTTTATGGCATCGCAGCAGCCATGTGTTCTTGTTCGATCAACAACAGCGTTTGCTGTTACAGCAGCGCAGTCAGGAGAAGGATCTTTACCCCGGCGCCTGGGACTACAGCGTTGGTGAGCATCTACAACCTGGCGAAACCTACCTCGCGGCGGCACTGCGGGGTATGCAGGAAGAAATGGGGATTACCCTCGAAGCGTTGGCAATGGAGAGCCTAGGCGCGCCAACGGCGGCAGAGTACATCGAGCCTGGGGGCGCTCAGATCGATCGAGAGTTTCAGCAGGCCTTTCGCGCGAGACTGCCAGAGGCGCTGGGTGCGGATCAAATTAAGCCTGACCCTAATGAAGTGGCACAGGCCAGTTGGTACAGCGCTGCCGAGGTTCGCGCGCAACTCGCGCACAACCCTGGCCAATTCACGCCCTGGTTCGTACGCGATGTGCGGCGCTTCGAGCTTGTCTAACGCCTACCGTCAGAACAATCCGAGCTGAGTATCGTCACCGACCACCTGCTCAAACTTCAGCCCTAATGTGTCTAGAACAGGTTGGGCCACGGGCCGCAACTGCTTCTCCACGTAATGCTCCAAGTCTAACGACGCACGTCGGTTATCCAACGGTTCCGGCCCGTCGGTAGTCATCACGTACTCAATGATTCGACGCGCGCGCGATCCGGCGGGAGTGGGTGACTTGCGCGCTGCCTGAACGTGGGGCGGGGTGTTTGCCGTATATTCTGCTGCAGGTTTGCGCAGGCCTTTGCGATAGACCAACAGCTCATCTAGGCGTCCTGCGCGCAGGTCTTGCACCAGCTCGCCGAGGTAGTCGCTGATGTCCCGTCCTTCGAATAAGCGCTGATATAACTGTCGCTGAGCTCGCTTGGCGAGTTCAGTCCAGTCTCTACGCACCACCTCCATGCCTACGAATTCCAGCTCGCCTCGCCGCACACCCACATAGCGCTTGCGCGCGCCACCAGTGCCACCCCGTAACGCGGGCAGAAATAGCTGCCCGTAGAGCTTTTCAAACTCCAGTTCTAAACGGCTGGGCACCTGGAACTGCGCACTAATCTGCGCTGACAGTTCACGGTTCAAGGCCTGGGCCAATTCAGCCCCCTGCTGCTCGATGGCTGCGCCCGCACTCGCCTCTGCGGCAAGTACGAACAAGCTGTCGGTGTCACCGTAGAGGACCCGGAGGCCGCGCTCAGCGAACCAATCACGAGCCCAGCGCAACAGTAAACGCCCTTGACCGGTAATGGCATTGGCGATCTGAGGATTGCAGAAGCGACAGGCAGAAGTACCCAACACCCCGTAGAAGGAGTTCATCAGAATCTTGATCGCCTGGGATGCCACCTCGTCGCCGCTCGCTTTGGCTGCCTCCCGCCTAGGGAACAGCTCATCCAACATGCCCGGTAGAATTCCCGGCGTTCTTCTAAAGTGCGCGCCGGCGACCTCGATCAGCGATTCGTCTGCCGCAGCATCCACCGGTGCAACGAATCCCAATGGGTCTATGTTAAAGGTGCGAATGATGCTGGGGTACAGGCTCTTAAAGTCGAACACCCAAACGTTTTCGTAGAGACCCGGGACTGGTTCGAATACCTCACCGCCCGCTTGCGCCACTCGCGATTGCGGATCAGCAATGCGTAGTGTTGGCGCTACCACAGAGCGCCGTTGCAGCTCAGTCAAATACAGAAAATCGAACGAGGCAATACTCGCCGCTACCCTGTCCGGCATCATGCCAGTGAGACGACTGCGCTCGAACGCCAGATCTATGAGCTTGAGCTGCGCCAAGATGTCGATGACCAAGCGGGAGTCGGCGAGTGAGTAAGCTGCGAACCCCGGCAAATCGTTGTGATAGCGATGCAGGATCTCGCCAACGCGATCTTTAACATCGCCTTCAAGCACCTTGCCCTCGCCCAGAACTGCACGGGCAACGGCATCTAGAGAGTAGCTCTCCATGCGCACGAAGGCCCCGCGCAATAAGTCGACCCCATCCAACACAATGCGGCCGGCAATGGTGACGCTGCTACTGCCAAAATAGCCTTCAGCGGCCCGCAGTCTTACTGGACCCGCCTCGCGACCCAGCTCGAAGTTCACGCCAGTGCGCCGTGCGACTTTCATGAGCATGCTGAGGTCAAAATCGATGACGTTCCAGCCCGTCAGCACATCGGGATCTAGCTTGACCAGCAAACGCACGAAAGCCACCAGCGTGCTGCGCTCATCCGGGAAGCCGCGACAGCCGGGTGGCAGTGCTCGACCCTTTGGATCGCAGATGAGCACTTCGGCGTGATCGCAGCCGTACACGGAGATGGCGAGCAAGCGATCTTCATGGGGATCGGTTTCGATATCGAAGGCGAGCACCCGCGGCGCAATGGAGACCGTCGCTGCAGACAACTGGGGATCATCGAAAATCCAGCGCGTGCCCTGGCCACCGGAGGTACCTGCACCGAGACCCGGCCTTGCAATGCCATGGATCTGCACTCCACCCTTTATGCCTTGATCGATCAGCATTCGATAGGCAAAGCGTACGTCCGCTTCATAGGTGTCTATACCGCGGCTGTGGAGGCGATCGCGCAAGGACGGCACATCGGCCGGAATAGACACATCCACTCGACAAACCGCTTCACCGCCGAAATTTCGCGCGCTGGCTTGTGCGGCGCAATGGGCACCAACGTTGCGAACGCGCTCGGCATCTGCGGCGCGGACAAAAAAGTGTGGCGTGTGCCCATGGTCACGAATGAGAAAACTATCGCCATCGATGAGCGTACCGTACAGGTGCACCACCGGATGCCCCCCGAGAACCCGGTAACTGGCTTGATAGATCACCCCTTCGGTGACAACTGTTTGATCCGTTTGCACCTGCATTGCTGTCTTTCGGTTTAACCTTAGATCGTTAAAGCGGCAGAGCCGCAGAATAGTTCACGGGTCGTTCACTGCAGCGTAGCGAGACTTCCTACCCCATCGCTGCGACCGTAGACTAGGACCCATGAGCAACGCCGCCACCATACTTCTCGTTGAAGACCATCAGGAACTCGCCGCCACCGCTGGCGCCTATTTGGAAACCAGCGGTTACGTCGTGGATTACGCCAGCGATGGCAACATGGCACTGAGCCTCGCTGCCGAAACGCCATTCGATGCCATCGTACTCGACATTATGCTGCCGGGCATTGATGGCCTAGAAGTGTGTCGGCGCCTACGTCAGGAGCAGCGTTCCACCACACCCATCATCATGCTAACAGCGAGAGACCAGTTGGAAGACAAGCTCTCTGGCTTCGAGGTGGGTTGCGATGACTACCTGGTCAAGCCGTTCGACATGCCAGAGCTGGTGGCTCGAATCGAGGCGTTGATTCGGCGCGAGCGCGGCATGGCCGCCCGCTATCAGGTCGGTCCCATCACGCTGGATATGGATACCCTGAATGTGACTCGTGGCGAGCAAACGCTACGCCTGTCGCGAACGGGCTTCGACATTCTGAAAATTCTCATGCGCGAAGCGCCTAAAGTCGTCACTCGGGAGACCATCGAGCGCGAGCTTTGGGGTGACGACGTGCCAGACAGCGATGCCTTACGTAGCCACCTCTACAATTTGCGCCAGGTAGTAGACAAACCTTTCCCTGAACAACTCATCGAAACGCTCCCAGGGCGTGGTTACCGCCTGCTTGAAAGTTAAGTAGTGCGCACTGAGCGCATTCAAGGGGGCGTAGACTTCTTCCGCGCTGTTGCGTGACTAAAAGCGCACGTGGAACTCGCTACCTTCATCGAGCGCACTGTTCACCGATAGAGTCCAGCCGTAACGATCAGCGATGCGCTTGACGATTGCCAGCCCCAGGCCATGACCGTTGGCGCTCTTGCGGCCGCCTTCACCGCGGAAAAAAGCTTGGAACAAATGCCGCTGCTCTTCGAGCGACATGCCAACACCAGAATCCCGGACGACGATTTCGTTTTCGGCGATCGTCACATCAACTTCGCCCCCAGGCGAGTAGTTGATGGCGTTGCGCAACAGATTGCTCACTAGTATCTCGATCATCTCTGGCGGAGCGGCAATCGTCGTCTGGTGCTGTTGATGCACCGATACCTGCACCTTACGCATCTCAGCCAGGTCTCCCAGGCGTTGCGCCTCCGTTGCCACCAGCTGATTCAAATTACAGGACGCCGCGATGTCGGTGGGATACTGCTCCCGGGCAAGGATCAACAACGTCTGCAGCAACGACTGCATTTTGTCCGCAGTGCGACGCATGCGTTGCAGCGCTTCAATTTCGTACTTCGGACGCTCTTGCTCACGCTCCAACAGATCCAATGAACCCTTGAACACAGCCAGCGGTGTGCGTAACTCATGGCCGGCATCACGAGCGAACACGCGCTCCCGTTCGATCGCCTGCTCAAGACGCCCAGTGAAGTGACTCACTGCGTCGATGAGGGTGTTCACCTCGCTGTTACCCACTTCACGAAATTCTTCCAGATCAAGCTCTGCGCTCTGGGTGTAGTCAAAGGCCTCGAGATGATTCGCGAGGCGCACCAGCGGTGAAATCGCGTTGATGGATGCGCGATAGGTGTACAACGCAAGGGCGTAGATCACCAACATGATCAAGCCAAGTGGCAGTAGGCCATAGTAAAACGCCAGCTCAGTGACCTGGCGGACGGCAAACACCAGATACAACCGCGCGCCGCTGTGATCGGATACGTAGACCAGTGGCGTCTCGGGCAGCTCCGCGACACGTCCATAGCCTGGCTCCAAATTTCGTAGCGGCGGAGGCACGCTATCCGCACCATCGACGGTGCGCAGATAACCCGTCAGATTCTGGGTATTGGGTAGGGGCACCTTTTCATCGCTTTCATAAAGCGACCAAAAATGCTCAGCCTCACCTCGCAAAGCCTCCTCGGTGAGCATGTCCTGCACGATCCAGTTGGTGACGAAAATACCAAGCGCGGTAACTAAGCTAATGAGGATCAGCTGCAGCGCAAAAGCGCGCAGCAGCTTGTTGCTGATAGGTTGATTGGACTGACCGTCCGAGCTCATTCAACTCAACCGCTGGTAGACCAAGTCGACAACTGCTCACGCGAATGACGGAACAGGAGCAGAAACAAAAA
>JBPCXR010000321.1:0-27531 GCA_051027215.1 Pseudomonadales bacterium
AGGATCACTGTCCCCTTCGTCTAGTGGCCTAGGACACCGCCCTTTCACGGCGGGAACAGGGGTTCGAACCCCCTAGGGGACGCCATTTTAGCGGGTGTAGCTCAGTTGGTAGAGCGCGACCTTGCCAAGGTCGAGGTCACGAGTTCGAACCTCGTTACCCGCTCCAGTTTCTTTCAGTGCCTCTTTTTGGTGCCTTTTTCAGTGCCTCTCTTGCCGAGACTTTCGTTGCAAGCTCTCTAATTGAAAGCTGCGGGTCAGCCACATCTGGCCCAGAATATCTACCAGACTTCTCGTCTCTCTGGCCCGTAGAATTGGCCATCCGTCCTGGCATGTCACCCTATGCTGTTTGGTCTTGACGCTTACGCCCCCTATGTCGTGGGGTTCCTGTTGCTGCTTACCTTCGTCGGTTTTGCGATCGAATGGCGGCCACCTGCGGTATGTGCGGCGACCTCAGTGACGCTCATGCTGTTGCTGGGGATCTTGGAAACTGACCAGCTTTTGGCAGTGCTGTCGAGCCCGGCACCGGTAACGATTGGCGCGATGTTTGTGCTGTCGGCAGCGCTGGTTAGAACCGGCGCGGTGGAGAGTGTGGCCCGTTGGGTGACCGCCGGAGCTTCGGAGCATCCGCTGCGCTCGGTGATTGGCTTTTTACTGACCGCGGCGTTCATGTCAGCGGTGGTGAACAACACGCCGTTGGTCATGCTGATGATTCCCGTCGCAGTGGCACTTGGTCGCGAAATCGGCCGGGCGTCCTCCAAGCTGCTGATCCCGCTGTCATATGCCTCCATTTTAGGTGGTACCTGTACGTTGCTGGGAACCTCAACCAATATCCTGGTCGATACCGTATCCCGTTCCTTCGGGCTCGCGCCCTTTCATATTTTCGAGGTCGCCCCGGTGGGGATTTGCATCACGGTGGTTGGTATAGCCTTTTTGCTGTTGCTGCAGCGCTTGTTGCCGGAACGCCGTACGTCGTTAGAACATGGGTTAGCGGCCAGCGACAAACGCTATCTGTTAGAAGCGGTGATCGAGGACACTTCAGACTTTGTCGGAGAAAACATTGAAAAAGTTACGGCCTTCACCAAAGCCGACTCTGAGCTTGTGGACGTATTGCGCGGTAACGAGTCGTTGCGCAGAACCTTAACCGATGTCGTCCTCCAGGCCGGTGATGTCATCGTTCTGCGAAGCAGTGCAGCGGAAGCACTGTCGTTATCCGAAGCCGGTGCGCTGGGTGGGGAAGAGGACAATGTGCAATCTATGGGCGCTCGCAGCACGACCGTGGTTGAAGCCTTGCTCACGCCCCAGTCAAAAATACTCGGCGAAACCCTACGGCGGCTGCGCTTGCGTCGTCGCTACGGCGTTTATCCGTTGGCACTGCATCGACGCGGCGAAAATGTCATTCAACGTTTCGAGCGCACGCGGCTGGCTGTGGGTGACACCATACTGATTGAAGGTGCCCAAGAAGATGTCGATCGGCTCATGACCGACGAGACCCTGGTTAACATTTCAGATCCTCGTGCCAAAGCTTTTCGTCGCCGCAAGCTACCCATCGCTGTAGGCGTATTGGTTGCGGTGGTGTTGGGCGCGGCGTTCGGACTCATGCCCATCGTCGGGTTGGCGATCGCCGGGGCGGGAGTCGTATTGGCTACCCGCTGCGTGGAGATGGACGAAGCCATTGCGGCAGTGGACTGGCAGGTGCTGGGATTGATCTTTGCCATGCTGGCCATCGGCATATCTATGCAATCGTCTGGGCTGGTGGACATAATCGTTGCTCAGCTAACCCCCTGGCTTTCGGCGTCTTCACCGCTGTTGGCGTTGATCGTGGTGTATTTCCTGTGCTCGATTCTGACGGAGCTGGTGACCAACAACGCCGTAGCAGTCATCGTGGTACCCATTGCCATCGGCATTGCGCAAACTCTCGGTGTGGATCCACGGCCCTTTGTTGTGGCGGTAATGATCGCCGCCAGCGCCAGCTTCTTAACCCCCATCGGTTATCAGACCAACACCTTGGTATACAGCGCCGGTGGTTATCAGTTCTTCGACTTTATTCGCATTGGAGTCATCATGAATCTGATCACGGCGTTGATTTCCCTCACCTTAATCCCCCGCATCTGGCCTTTCTAGCGACGCGTTATGTCCGAGTTTAGACTGCATCCCACTCTAGCTGCTGATACCTTATCGGTAACGACGCTGGCTCTTAGCCAAGTGCTGCTGATGAATGATGAGCGCTATCCATGGCTGATCATCGTCCCGCAGCGACCCGCGCTCACAGAGCTGTACCAGCTCAAGTCAGGGGATCGCCAGCAGCTCATGCGGGAGCTAGATGCGGCAAGTCAGGTGCTGCACACGCAACCACTGATGAGCAAGATCAATGTCGCAAGCCTAGGCAATCTGGTGCCACAGTTGCATGTGCATGTTGTTGGTCGACATGCTGCGGATCCGGCCTGGCCGGGCCCAGTTTGGGGTCACTCGGCGCCTGTTCCCTACGCACCGGGCGAGGGGGTTGAGCGTGCTCGAAGACTCGGTGAAGAGATCCTGGGGCGATTGGCGAAGCGCGATAGGTGACAGCGGTGCGAATAGCCACGTACAACGTGCAAAATCTGTTCGCATCGAGCGATCAAGGCAACAGTAAGCCAACGGTGGCGCTGAAAGCGGTGGCCAGAACGCTTGATCTGATGGCAGCCGATGTCGTGGCCTTACAGGAAGTTGCCGGTGAGGCGGCGTTGGCTGAATTGAACACATTGTTGCGAGATCCTTATGCCCATGCACATAGCGTACACAGCAATAGCCAGCGCGGAATCCATCTCGCCTACTTGAGTCGTCACCCGTTGCTGCTGCGGTCCCATCGCGAACTGATGCTCGCAGATTGCAATGGCACCACACTAACGGACTATGAGCACGCGCCAGAAGCAGCCTCGGCTACGCCGAAACCGCTACGTCTGCAACGTGATCTGCTGCGAGCAGACGTGGCCTTCGGCGGTAATCCCAAGGCGTTGACGCTATTCAATGTCCATTTCAAGTCCAAGGCTGAACAAGCTTGGCGTTTACTCAGCAGCGATGAGATCCGCACAGCCGAAGCCCGGGCGGTAGCTGCACAGATTGCGGATCTCGGGCGTACCGAACCGCAGCAGCTGGCGCTGCTGCTGGGCGACTTCAACGACCAATTGAGCAGCCCAACGCTTGCAGCGATTCGAAATCTTAACTGGTGTGACGGCTTGGCATTTGACCATGCGCAATTGGGGCGAAGCGGTCGCCTACCGGGCACCTATTGGTCGAAGCGACGCCTACGCATTGACTACGTCTTGCTTAACGCCAACGCCGAGAGGGCGCTTGTTCCTGCCAGCGTGCGTGTGCATGCCAGTACCCTGGCGCAGCGAGGCTCCGATCACTATCCGGTCTCGGTGGATGTATCGCTCTGAGTGCGCGCGCCTTGGGGTTGCCATAGCAACACCGCGGCGACGAGCAAGAGGGCTGCCGCGACAACGCTCGGCAACACGAAGCTGCCGCCGAACTCGGCAAGCCTAGCGGCGATGCTGGGGCCAACAAGTTGGCCAACGGCAAAAAAGGCAGTCATTACCCCGACTGCGCGGCCGCTTTGTTGCGGCGCCAGACGTTGCGCCAAGGACAGGCCTAAGGCGGTAATTGCCGCGAAGGTGCCGCCCAACAGCGCGCCGCCAAGCAGAAGCTGCCAGTGGCTATTGCCAAGCGCGGCGATTACCACGCCGATGGCCTCAACCAAGTAAGCCAACGCGAGGGTCGGCGCCAATGCCCAGCGCGCTGCCAATTGTTGCCAAAGCCATACCGACGGCACTGCGGCAGCGCCCGTAACCAGCCAGATCTGATTGGCAGAACCGTTGAGCGATGCCGGAGCAGAGGTGGCCGCTTCCTGGCCCATGGCCACGATAAAGGTCGCGGTGACTACATAGCCGAAGCCAAAAGCGCCATAGCCAACGATAACGCGCCACAAAGAGCGGCTAAACGGAGTTACCGTCTGAGGTGCCGTGGCCTGCGCCGTGCCAATTTGCACCGAGCGAAACAAACCCCAGGCTGGCAACAATAACAACGCGGAAAAAGCTGCCAAATTCTGCCAATGGTGGGCGACGATTGCTGGATCGGCGGTGGCCTCGGAACCGATGATGAATATGCTCGCCATAATGCCTAAACCGACGCCGGTGAAGTGCAAGTTGCCTAGGCGTGGCCGCTGTGCGGCGGTCAGTAGGCCGCTAAGGTGGGCGGTGACCAGCACCAAGCAGAAGGCACTGGCAATGCCGCTGGTTAACCGAATGCCACACCAGGCCCAGTAGTCTGCGGTAAAGGCACCAAGCCAAGTGGTGAGCACGCAACCCAGCAGTGCTAGCCCCAGTGTCCGATGGATGGATCGGGCGGAGAGAAACCGGGGTGCCAGCAGCGCACCAATCAAGTAGCCGAGATAGTTCATGCTACCTAGGTCGCCAACCTGGCTGAGCGACCAGTGGAAGGCTGAGCGCATGTCTGGCAGCAAAGGGGTATAAGCAAAGCGACTAATGCCCATGGCCACGGCAATGGTCAATCCTGCCCCCAGGGTCCAGCGCGCGCCAGGGCTCAAGTCGATCTCGGCCGCGTGGCTTGAAGTGTCTGCGGGTGCCACGCACACTGCCCGGCGCCAGCGGTAGTCACCGATGGCATTGACTGACTTTGTTTTGCCAAGGAGCCTCTATGTCTTTTCTGCGCCAGGAACGCCATGATCATGTCCTGCTGTTGACCATGTCCAGCCCGGATACCCGCAACGCGCTTACCGGCGATGAACAGTTCGATGACTTCGAGCAGGTCTGCAGCGCCGTGAACGCCGATATTGGGATTCGCGCCGTCGTTCTCACTGGCGCAGGCAGTGCATTTTGCGCTGGCGGCAACGTTAAAGACATGCGCGATCGTAAGGGCCTGTTTTCTGGCGATCCAGCGGATCAGGCGGAAGCCTATCGTAAGGGTATTCAGCGCATCCCCAGAGCCATCTACGCGCTGAACGTGCCAATCATCGCTGCGGTGAACGGACCGGCCGTGGGCGCGGGCTGTGATCTGGCAACCATGTGCGACATCCGCATAGCCTCAGAAAAGGCCATGTTCGCCGAGAGCTTCGTCAAGCTCGGAATCATCCCCGGTGATGGCGGCGCCTGGTTTTTGCCCCGTGCGATTGGCTACTCCAATGCCTGCAAGATGGCGTTTACTGGCGCACCGGTGAAAGCGCCAGAGGCGCTCGCCATGGGCTTGGTCTCAGAGGTGGTTGCGCCAGAGGAGCTAACTAGCACGGCGCTCGAGCTGGCTGCTCAGATTGCATTGAATCCGCCCCACGCCGTGCGCTTGACGAAGCAACTCATGCGCGCGAGCCAGGGCGCAACACTCGATGAATTGCTAGAGAAGTCTGCGGCCTCGCAAGCGTTGTGCCATGCAGAACCTGATCATCTCGAAGCGGTGAACGCTTTTTTCGACAAGCGCAACGGCAACTATCGCTCTGCCTGACGCAGTTGCCAGGGCAACGTGCGGCCGCCGGCAGGGTGCTGCACGAGCTCTGCAGTAAAGGCCACGACCTCGCGCAGCTTGGCCTCGTCAATGCCAGTGTGAAAGCCGATCTGGTGCAGCATGGACACCAGGTCTTCAGTGGCGAGATTGCCGGCTGCGCCCGGGGCGAACGGGCAGCCACCAAGCCCACCGATACTGGCGTCGAACTTTCGAATGCCGCACTCCAAAGCTTGCCAGGCGTTGGCGAGTGCTAGCGCGCGGGTGTCGTGCAGGTGCGCGGATATACGTTCACTACCGTATTCGGCAATCATGCGGCTAAACAGCGTTTTGATTTGCGCGGGATTAGCTGCGCCAATGGTGTCGGCAACGATCACCTCGGCGGCGCCCGCGTCGAACATGATGCCTGCCAATTTGGCAATCTGCGAGTCCGGTACTGGCCCTTCGTAAGGGCATTCAACCGCGACCGAAACATAGGCTCGTGGCTTCAATCCATCGTCGCTGCCCTGGCGCACGATGTCGCGGCAGACAGCGATGGTGGTATCGAGATCCATATTGATGTTTTTCTGATTCATGGTGTTGGTCGCCGACAGCACAACGGCCATGGATCGTACGCCCGCCTGCTTAGCCAAGGCATAGCCCTTGGCGTTCGGGATCAATGCGCTGAAATCGGCTTGACGCAAATCTAGCCCGGCGATTACTTCGGCGGCTCCCGCCATTTTTGGCACAGCTTTGGGGCTGACGAAACTGGCAACCTCCACCGCAGGTAAACCCGCGCCCACCAACTTGTTAATTAGCGTCACCCGCTGCTGGGGCGTCACGGTGGCCGAATCATTCTGTAAACCGTCACGCGGACCCACATCATTTACGATCACTGTTTCCATCGCCGACCTCTGTACTTGAGTTAGCCTGTTTTGCTCGCCATCGATCTTTAGTCTGCGGCAATCGCGCCGCTTGCGAGCGCCGCGTCGATCTCTGGGTCAGACATGCAGCCCCAGTGTTTGAGCACGTCGCGTGTATCTGCGCCTAGCAACGGCGGCGGAGTGAAGCTCTCTTCACTGTTCGCGGAAAGTTTGATCGGATTGCCAGGTACTTCGGTCGCCCCCTGTTGGGGATGATTGACCGACACCACCATGTTGCGATGGCGCACCTGAGGCTCAGCCAGCGCCTGGGCTAAGTTGTTTACCCGGGCACAGGGAATGCGCGCCGCTTCCAATTGTTCGAGCCAATAGCTGGCAGTTTCTGTGCGCAGCTTTGCGCCGATCAGCGACTCAATATGGGGCTGTTGTTCGAGGCGCGCGGTTGCTGTGGCGAATTGCGGATTGCGCAGCGCTTCGATATCTAGCAATTCAACCAACGCCGGCCAGAACGTATCGCCAATGACTGCGATAATGATGGTGTCGTCGGCGGTGGAGAAGGTGTTGTACGGTGTGTGCACGAAATGGCCGTTGCCGATGGGGCCGGGAATTTCACCTGACAAGCTGTACATGGTGGCCATGTAGTTCAAGAGGCTGATCTGTACGTCCAGCATGGAAATATCGACATGCTGGCCGATGCCTGTGCGTTCTCTTGCAAGCAGCGCAGCTTGCACGCCCATGACGGCGAACATGCCGCCGCCGAGATCGCCGATGGGAATTCCCGCGCGCACAAATTCACCCGGGCCGCTGCCGGTAATAGACATGCCGCCACCGAGACCTTGAACGATCTGATCAAAGGCTGGACGTCGATAGTGCGGGCCATCGCTGCCGAACCCGGAAATGGAACAGGTGATGATTCTCGGGTTGTGGAGTTTCAAGGTCTCGTAGTCGACCTTAAGGCGCGCAGTCACATCGGCGGCAAAGTTGTCGAGCACAACATCAGCGGATTGTACTAAGCGATAAAACACCGCCCGGCCATCGGGATTTTTTAGGTCTAAAGCGACGCTGCGTTTGTTGCGGTTCAACGTGAAAAAGTAAGCACCCATGCCGCCTAGAGAATTTTTTGGATCGTCTTCCAACAGCCGACGCGTACCCTCGCCGCGACCCGGGGGTTCTACTTTTACCGTGTCGCACCCCAGATCTGCCAAGATCATGCCGGCGTAGGGGCCAGCTAACATGTGGGTTAGATCTAGCAGGCGAATGCCTGCCAGTGGCTTGTTCGGCCCCAAGGGGGGATTGGCTGAGCTGGAATCGATCATCTTTAGGTTGTATCCGCAGTTCTTAGACGCATTGCCGTGCTTGTTGTGGCCTTCTATTGCTTCACAGTGCTTGCTCGGTCAGTGCAATCGATGAGCAAGTATGGCGAGATCGTCGGGCTTTGACGGCAGCATACTATCTGCGGCGCTGTCGGCAGCAGCCATGCGTTGCAGTGCTCTTTCGGCAAGCGCCGATACCGCCTGGTGCAATGGCCCCACGCGTGCGGTCTCAATGATTTCCACCAGGGCAAGGTTATCGAACAAACCGTCGGATGCGAGGACGAGGGTATCCTTGGCCGCCAGCGCGAAGGGAAGCCCCATCTCCACTGACATATCCTCCAGCCCGATCATATTGGAGACGTAGTGTCGGTCCTCATGGTGCAGGGCTTCTGTTTCGTCCAAGAGGCCAGAGCGCACCGCGTAGCCTACGGGTGAGTGCGAGCCCGTTTGTGCTTTGAGCTTACCTCGTTGGCCGAAGACACAGGCCTCTGAGTCGCCGACGTGATAGGTGCGGGCCTGATTGCCTTGGATCTCGACCACCAGCAGCGTGGTTGCGGCGCCGCTTAGGCTGCTGCTGATCGTCGCCTGAGCATGTTCGAAGCCATTGAGAATACCGGCACGCAAGGGCGCGCCTTCGACCTCGGCAGCGCCTACCTGTTCCGCGATGGCGGTAACCGCCAGGTTCGATGCCTTGTCGCCAGAGAGGCCGCCGCCCATGCCATCTGCAACGATCAGCACGCAGCGGTCATCGCTTAGTTCAATTACACCGGCGCTGTCTTGATTGACGCCAGCAGCGCTTACCGGTTTGCAGAAGCAGGAGATCTGATGCCCGGGCAACTGCAGCTCGGTTGTGGTATTGGTATCGGCATTGAGGAAAAGATGAGTCTGCATGGGCTTAGTTTGCATCCCAGGACATCGTTTCTAGATGAAGGCGCAGATGGTCGGCGCTGCGGTAGCGCTTGGCGATGAGTGAGCGCTTCAAGCCAAGAATGATGCTTTTAACTTCCGACCGTTGGTTGGCGTAGTGCTTCTGCCCACCAAGGGTGTCGTAGAGCAGGCGAATGATGTCACAAACGTCATCCAGCAGGTTTTCTCGGGTTGCGCCTCCCCAGTTGTATAGATCCAATAGCTTTAGATCGAATCCGAGGCCGTGGCGTCGCAGGATAATGTTTTCGCTATGTAGATCGCCATGATACTCCCGTGCTCGGTGCATGGGCGCTACCGCGGTGGCCAGAGCGTGGGTCAGATGCAGCGCCTCAAACTCAGACAAGCGCTTGCCGCGCTGGCGCTGTAGATACTGGCTGAGCAGCTCGCCTTCGACGAATTCCGAAATTAGCATGGTGATGTCTTGGCGTTGAAAGCGTATCACCTCTTGATTCAAGTACTGAATCAGCGCCTCACAGTAGCGCAGCTTATGCAGCTTCTTGGCGTAGGCAGTGGCTACCCGGTTGCGGGGGTTTCGTTCTGGGAAGAATAGTTTCGCGGCGCGTTCGATACCGGTAACAAGCTCGCGCACGAGATACACCTCGCCCTCGAAACCGCTGCCGAGCAGATCGATGACCTCGTATTTGCGTGCGACGACTCTGCCCGGTGCGAGGTTGAATGACTGGATGCGAGACATTGCGGTATTGTATTCGAGATTAATTCATTCGAGGGAAGAATCGTGAAAGTCGTCGATGCCATAGCCCAGGTGCTGAAGGACGAAGGTGTGTCCATTCTCTTTGCCTATCCGGTAAATCCGCTGATTGAAGCCGCGGCGAAGCTGGATATTCGTACTGTGATCGTACGGCAGGAGCGAACTGGCCTGCACATGGCGGATGCCTACTCCCGTTTGACCTCGGGTGAAGGCATTGGCGTCTTCTGCATGCAGCATGGACCCGGTGCTGAGAACGCCTTCGGTGGGGTTGCTCAGGCGTATTCCGAGTCGGTGCCATTGCTGGTCATACCTGCGGGATACCCACGCAAAGTGGCGGGGTACTATCCGAACTTCAGCTCGACGCTGAACATGCAGCACATCACCAAATCGGCAGAGACTCTGACTATGGGCCGCATGACGGCTGATGTCATGCGGCGGGCGTTCTTTGCGCTGCGTAATGGCCGTGGGGGACCGGTACTGGTCGAAGTACCAGTCGATGTGATGGCTGAAGATGTTGGTCCGCATTTCAGTTACCAACCCAGTTTCAAGGCACGCAGCGCGCCAGATCCGCAATTGGTACGGCAAGCTGCACAGGAGCTGCTGCAGGCTGAGCGGCCAGTGATCTACGCGGGCCAAGGTGTGCACTATGCCCAAGCTTGGGACGAGTTGAAGACGCTCGCAGAGAGTCTGAACATTCCGGTTACCACCAGCATTGAAGGCAAGAGCGCTTTTCCGGAGGACCATCCGCTGTCTTTGGGTAGCGGCGGGCGAGCGAACCCGCGACCAGTTAAAGCCTATCTGGAGGATGCTGATCTGATTTTCGGCATTGGCTGTAGCTTTGCCCTGACAGCGTTTGGCGTGTCTATGCCGAGAGGCAAGCGCATTATTCACGCCACCCTCGACGCGCTAGATTTGGCGAAAGACGTACCGGTGGAGTTGGGCTTGATTGGCGATGCGAAGCTGACCCTTGCCGCGTTGAACGACGAGTTGGACGGCGCAGACAGCGAGCACGCCAGGCGCCGCAGCGAGGTGCCCCAGCACATTGCCCAGTTGCGCGAGCAGTGGCAGGCGGAATGGCAGCCCAAGCTGACTGCCAATTCAGAACCCATCAATCCTTATAGGGTCATCGCTGAGCTCAATGACATGGTTGATAAAGCAGCGACCATCATCACCCACGACGCCGGTAGTCCAAGAGACCAGATTACGCCGTTCTGGCAGAGCACCACGCCGCTTTCGTACATCGGTTGGGGTAAGACCACCCAGCTGGGTTATGGGCTGGGCCTAGCGATGGGAGCGAAGCTCGCCCATCCAGACAAGCTGTGCATTAACGTCTGGGGTGATGCTGCCATTGGTTTCACCGGAATGGACTTTGAAACCGCTGCGCGAGAACGCATTCCGATCTTGTCGATTCTCTTCAACAATTTTTCCATGGCGATCGAAATACCGATCATGCCTGTCTCCGAAGAGAAGTTCGGTGCGACAACGATCTCGGGCCACTACGCACATATGGCCCAGGCATTTGGCGGCTACGGCGAGAGGGTTACCCAGGCCAGTGAAATTCCAGCCGCATTGCGCCGCGGTATCGAAGCGACGCAGCGAGGTGAGCCAGCTTTGCTGGAGTTTATTACGGCCAAGGAAATTGAAATTTCGAACGAGTAGCAGAGGTAGGGTGACCATTTTTCAAGCCAACGACGGTGCTTGGGCGCTCAGCCCGTTTGCGGTACCTTGCGCGCTGCGTTGAGGAATTAAGGCCGACCGATTGAGCCGTGAGTGATTAACAACAACGAAATTTGTTTGCCGCTGTGGCGTCTGGCAGCAGCATTGGGCCTGCTGCTAGTGGCAGGCTGCGACCCGCGCCAGCCTAGCGTTCGTGGGCCCAACAGCGAGCCCGTAGACCGGATTGAAGCCTCGTCGCTGTCACTGCCGATTGTTGCCGATGGCAGCAACAGCGGTGCGCGCCCACTGGTACCGAACGTTACGGATGATCCGGACACCATCGGGCCAACTCCCGCGCCCGAGCAGCTGTTGCAGGCGTTTCGCAGCATCGCCACCCAAGGCCTGTCTGTCCGGTTGGTTCCAGCGGTGCAATCTGGTGCGGCGATCGCGCTGGTTGTGGAGCTGAGCCTCGAGCAATTCATGCCGGTGCTCCTGGCACAGGACGGCAGCACGGACGGGATCGCAGCGCTGACCACCGAAGGTGCTACCGTGGTTCTTGGTAGCCCTTTCGTAGCAGAGTTCAGCCCACTGCAGCCACTCGGGCTGCTGCAGCTTGACGGCCGTCTCGTCAGCGAGCTGCAGCCCCACGGTTATACCCGAGTGCTGGGCTTGCGTAGCGACAGCGTGGGTGTAGTTGGCCGCGGCGAGTTTCATCGGGGGCTGTTTGATGCAGCCCTCCAGGTCGGGCCGGGCATTATCGAAAACGGTCGGCTCGACATCTCTACCCGTGAACTAAAGTTGCCCGCTTACTATCGGACTTTTCTGGTCAGTTGCGGGAGCCAAATCTTGGTGGGGGCGAGCACTCAGCCGCTGCATTTGCGCACCCTCGGCGAGGCGTTGTTGGCGTTTGCCCAAAGCCAGGGGCTCAGCTGTGATGAAGCGGTAAATTTGAGCGGCGATCGGGAGGTCCTGTTGGCGGTGCGCAACAGCCGCGAGGCGGTAATTTACGGCAATCCGCGTGTCAAGAAAACGGCCCTGATTGGTTTTCTCCCCAAACCTAAGCTGTGAAGGGGATCACGCTCTGAGGAGGTTCACCGCAAGGCGCTTTTGTAGCCTTGCTTGGGACTGCTAATGACCCTATAGTTCGATGATCTTGGCGGAAAATATAAGGAGGTGATCAATGTCTATCCGTTTTGCCTGTGAGGGCGATCTATAGCATTGCCTTCGATAAAGGCTAACGGGGGGCCGGCTTTGCCGGCCCTTTTCATTTCTGGCCTGTTTTACGGTCTTCTATTTCGCGGTCAGTTGTACGTTCAACTCGCGAATTCCGCGAATAAAGCTCGACTTCAAGTAGCGTGGTTCGTCGACCATCTCGATCTTTGAGTAACGCTTGAGAATCTCTTCCCACAGAATACTCAGCTGCATCTCACCGAGCCGGTTTCCTAGGCAACGGTGAATGCCAAATCCAAACGATAGGTGGTTTCGGGCATTGCTGCGCTCGAGTCGAAACTCATCGGGTGCTTCGATGACTTGTTCGTCACGATTGCCGGAGATGTACCACATGGCCAAGCGTTCGCCCTGCTTAATCTGCTGGCCGCCAAGCTCAGTATCTACCAGCGCGGTGCGTGCCATATGGGCGACTGGAGTTTGCCAACGAATAATTTCCGGGACCAAAGACTTGACTAGATCCGGATTCTTACACAGTCGTTGCCATTGTTTGGGATACTGATTGAGCGCTAAAACGCCCCCGGAGATTGAGTTGCGGGTGGTGTCGTTGCCGCCAACGATCAAGAGCAGGATGTTGCCGAGATATTCGTTGGGTGGCATGTTTTGCGTGGACTCGCCATGGACCAGCATAGAGATCAAATCGTTGCCCGGCTGGCTTTGTGCCTTGCGCTGTTCCCACACCCCAGCAAAGTACTCCCAACACTTCCACAGCTCAGCAAACCCTTCTTCCATGGTCGCAAAGAACTCCGGGTTGCCGAGATTCTGTACCGCATCTGACCAATAAATCAGCTTATGTCGATCTTCCTGAGGGATATCGAACAGCGTCGCCAGCATTTGTGCCGTCAACTCGACCGATACTTTTTGTACCCAATTAAACGGTTGCCCTATGGGCAGATCGTCGAGAATTGCACAGGCGCGCTCGCGAATGAGATCGTTCATCGCCGCTAGGTGTCGAGGTGTGAACATCGGAGCGACGACTTTGCGCTGCTCATCGTGTTTTGGCGGGTCAGATGAGATGAACATGGGCAATGAAAAATTTGGATCTGGTTCGGGCTCGGCAATGCCACCCAGAGCAATGCCGCCGAGGCGTGAATCGGAAGAAAACAGCTCGTGGTGTGCATCCACATACTTGATGTCTTCGAATCGGGTCACTGACCAGTACGGTCCGAACTGACTGTTTGCGGTGAAGTGGACTGGGGCTTCTGCACGCAGTCGCGCAAAGTAAGGTAGCTCGGTGCGGGCCTCGAACAGATCCGGGTGCGCTGGGTTGAGTTCGTTCAACGGAACGCTGTTAACGTCCTGGTGGACGTCAATCGGCCAGCGTGCCAGCAGCTCGGCGTTGGAAGTGCTGAGCAGCTCCTCCCGGCTGATGCCGCTGGGGTGAGTACTGTCTGATTTCGGCTCCGACTCCGCCATGATTGCTCCTTTTGCAAGCTAAGGCTAAAGGCTGATATTACCATCTCGCCGTGGCCATTGGCGGCGGTGAGGTGCGCTAGTCGGAGGTTTTGGTGACCGTTTCGCCCAATTTTTGAGCACGCTCAACTCGTCCTGCCTCTTCCTTAGGAAGGTGACGCATGGCCAGCAACAGAAATACGAACGTAGCGCTGAAGATCAGCAACGCCAGGGCGATGGCGGAGCGCAGTGCTTCGCCATCGGTGTGACCCTGCGACATCATGAAATCGCTTAAGCGTCCAATGACGTACGGGCCTAGCGCCAGTCCGATAAAGGTGTTCATGAGCAAAAAGTATGCGGTGGCAATGGCGCGCATGCGCGGCATAACCAGGTCGGTTGCGGTCGCGCTGGGTACACCCACCCACATGGACGCTGGGATGTGGTACACGAAGTTCATGATGAAGGCGAACATGAGGCTTTCGGTGTACAACATCGCCAGCACACCCGGCACCGTGAGCACAATGGTAATAAAGCCGATATAGAGGCGGCCATTGGGCGTGCGAAGCTTCAGCCAGTCCGCCAGCATGCCGCCTGCAGTGACGCCAATGAGACCGCCTAAGGCGTTGCCGATGCCGACATAGATGCCGACTTCAGAGGCAGTCACTTCGAAGCTGCGGATGAGGTAGGGCACGGTCCAAAAACTGGCCCCATAGGTCAGAAACGAAATGGTTGGAAATGCCAGGGTGGTGTAAATAAGGGCGCGAGAGCGGAACATCATTTGAAAGGTGGCCGGGTCGCGGCCCGCCAGAGATTGTGCCCAACTGAAGGTGATGTAGACGCCGACGCCCAGCGCGATCCACTGCACAACGCTGCCAGTGACCAGCACCAAGCCATAGGCGGCAACGGCGATGAGGGCGCCAGCAACCAGGTTTAGCCCAACAGAGCCGCCGTGACGGCGCACGCTGTAGAGCGTGAGCGGCGGAATCACTGCAGCCAGCTCGCTGCCCAACAGACGTAACGGATCAGTGGCTTGGGTACTCACCAAGCCTTCGCTTTGACCGCGGACCGGCTCCTTCAGGGTGCGCACCCATAGCGCCAAGAGCAGCCCGGGAACTCCGACTGCAAAGAACGCCATCTGCCAACCCTTCAGACCCAGCGGTGGGTTCTGCGGGTAGGTGGTAGCCCAATAGTCCAAGACCACGCCGCCAATAATCAGGCCCAGTCCACCACCGATGTAAACCCCAGAAGAGTAGATGGCGATGACGGTGGCTCGTAGCCGTGGATGGTAGTAGTCCGACAGCATGGAATAAGCTGCTGGTGAGGCGCTGGCTTCGCCAATGCCGACGCCAACTCTGTACAAGGCAAGGGGGGTGAAAGATCGCGCCGTGCCGGATAACGCGGTCATCAGGCTCCAGAACGCCAGGCCAATCGATATCAGCGTTCGCCGCGTCCAGACATCGGCAACCCGCGCTAACGGAATGCCGAAGACGGAGTAGAACACGGCGAACACCGTGCCGTAGAGAAATCCCATTTGCGCATCGCTGATGCCGAGATCCGCCTTGATGTCTTCAGCCAGTATGGACAGCACGTTGCGGTCGACGAAGTTGAAAACGTAGACCAAGACCAACACGAACAGAACGTAGTTCGCGTAGGCGCCGCCAGATTTGGGACCGCTGCTGGCGGCACGGATTGGATCGTTCATACTGCCGCAGTCTACAGAAATGAGGACCCCTATGATTCGTTACTTGCCGTTCGCGCTGGTCGCTGTGCTTTGCGCTGCGTCGTTCTGGCTGCCGCCTTGGGTTGCATTGATCAGCTGGCCGCTGCTGCTGCTGGGCATTTGGGACCTGAGTCAACGCAGCCACAGCTTGCATCGCAACTACCCAATGATCGGTCATCTGCGCGAGATGGCCGAGAGCATTCGTCCGCAAATGCAACAGTACTTTGTTGAAAGCGATACCGAAGGCAAGCCCTACGATCGTGAACAGCGCTCGCTGATTTACCAGCGGGCGAAGAACGCTGTGGAGACCCATCCGTTTGGAACGGAACGCGACGTGCAACGCAGCGGTTATGAGTGGATCACCCACTCCATTGCGCCAAAGCCACCCGCCAGTGAGCCGCCCAGAGTGCCCATCGGCGGCAGCGAGTGTCGGCAGCCCTATGCGTCGGCTTTGCTCAATGTCTCGGCGATGAGTTTTGGCTCGTTGTCTGGGGCGGCGATTGAAGCGCTCTCTACAGGTGCAGCAGCCGGTGGATTTGCCCATGACACCGGCGAGGGAGCAATTAGCCCATACCACGAGCGCGGCGGCGCTGACCTCATTTGGGAGCTGGGTACAGGGTATTACGGATGTCGAAGCCAGCAAGGGGGCTTCGACGCTGGGGCCTTTACTGAGAAAGCTGGTTTGGACCAGGTGAAGATGATCGAGATCAAGCTCTCTCAAGGGGCGAAGCCGGGCCACGGTGGCATCTTACCCGCGGCTAAAGTCAGCGCCGAAATTGCCAGCACCCGAGGCATTCCTGAAGGCGAATCCTGCGTTTCGCCGCCGTACCATCAAACCTTCAGTACGCCACGAGGCTTGTTGGACTTTGTCGCTGAGCTGCGTGCGCTAAGCGGTGGCAAACCGGTGGGCTTTAAGCTCTGCATCGGTCATCGCTGGGAATTCTTGGGGATCTGTAAGGCCATGCTCGATAGCGGGATCCGACCAGATTTCATCGTGATCGACGGCACCGAGGGTGGTACCGGCGCAGCACCGGTCGAGTTTACCGATCACATGGGTATGCCCCTACGGGAGGGTTTGTTGTTCGCCCGCAACGCTCTGGTAGGTTGTGATCTGAGCGGTGACATACGCCTTGGTGCAGCAGGCAAGATGGTCAGTGGCTTCGATATGGCCATCGCCATGGCACTAGGCGCTGACTGGTGCAATGCGGCGCGGGCCTTCATGTTCGCCCTTGGTTGCCTGCAATCCCAGAGCTGTCATACCAATCATTGCCCGGTTGGCGTCGCCACTCAGGATCCGCGGCGCCAAAGTGCGCTCAATGTCGTGGACAAAGCGGAACGGGTTGCCGCCTTTCAGGCAAAGACCGTGCATGCACTGCTGGAGCTAGCCGGTGCGGCCGGCCTCACTGACCCACACCAGCTGCAGCCCTACCACTTCTTTCATCGCACTTCGTCCCGAGAGGCGAGGTTGTTGAGCGAAACCTATCCGTTCCTGGAACTGGGCGCTTTGCGTAGCGGTGCGGGTGACGAGCACTGGCAGAGGCTCTGGGCACGAGCGAGCGCCGACAGTTTCGAGCGCATGGGCTAAGGGATTACCAGCGCTCGATCAAACTGCGTAAGCCGCGACTAGCGGTAGCGGGAGGGCGAACCCGTCCACTGCAGCCAGCGAGCGTTGGCTCGGCTGTGGCGCGGATGGAAGGCGAGCACTTCTTCTAACGAGTTGCGCGCCTGGAACGAATCTCCAACCTCATAAGCCAGCTCGGCCTGGTTCACCAACAGATCGGCGCAGGCGTTGAGGAGATTGATGGCTTCTCGATGGCTGGGGTCGTTGGCGAGAATGCTCAGTGCCAGGGCACTCGCGCTGCTCCCCAGCGGCGCGATGATTTGCCCTTCGGCCAAGCGCTGACGCGCCAGGCGCAAGCGCGAGTCGATTTGTTCGGGGGTCAATGCTTGAGCGTAGCTCGCTGCTCCAATGGGTAACACAAAGGGCTCTTCGGTAACTGGTGCTTGAGCAATGTTGGCGGCGCTAGGTGCACTGTTGACGCGGTCCTGCACAACGGTCGTGGCTTCTGTTAGCTCCGGTACTCGCGTTGGCACGCTTGTTTGTGCATTCGCTGGCGAACCAGTTTGTGGATACGTTTGCGAAGATGTTTGGGTGTCGATTTGCGCGGGAACTTGGGCCTGAGCTTCAATTTGCGCAGGAACTTGGACCTGAGCTTCGCTTTTGGTGGCTGCGGCTGTCACTGTTGTCGAGGCGGTTGCCGCTTCTTGGCTAATCTCTGCTTGAGCGCGCAGTGCGGCGACCCTGTTGCGGGCGGCCGCGAGGCGGCGCCGGACCACAGCGTTCTCGGGCTCTTGCGCCAGGATGTACTCATAAGAGCGGACCGCAAACTCCCAAGCTGCAGGGTCGTCTTCCGGGCTGCGAGCGATGATGTTCTGTACTGACGTCAGCAGCTCTTCGGTACGGGTCGGTATGTTCGGTTGCGTGTCGAAATCCGCAGCAGTGGGAACAGACGCTACGCCTATGTCTCTGTTTGACGCGCTGTTTATGGCAACCAAGATGGCAGCGAGCAAGCCGACACCTAAGATGGCACTTAAGGTCCACAGGTATGTATAGCTGCGGCGCTCGCGTACGGCAGTTTCTAATCCGCTCGCCGCTCGAAGGCGTGGGGCTGGTTCCGACAGCGCTGGGGTCATCACCGGGCTATTGGCTGCACCCCGGTTAGGACGTCGAGGATTCGAACTGATCGGTCGCTTTAAGCTCTCAGACACTTCGTTTGCGGCGAACGGCGATTCGGCGTCCACGGGAATGAGCGCGGTTTCGATGGAGTCATGGCCACCAGTTGTGCGCGCATCTGCCGGGTTGATCCGCTCTGCCAATTTGTCTGCCAGGGCGTTCTGGTAACGCAGTGTGTCTTGGCGGCTTTGCACTTGCTGATTGATGTCCGATGCCAGTGCCAGATCGCTCTCTGTGATGACGATTTGTTCCAACGTCGGCACGCCAGCATCGTCGCTGCTCTCGTCGACTTCTACGCAACGTACAACTGCAGGTTCGGCATCGCTCGGACCGCGTTTAAAACTGTCGCTGATGTGCACCCGATTGTGCGGTAACTGAATCGGATCACCCGGTTGCAATTGCAACACGTTCTGCGGCTCGCCGTTAATTTCTATGGCGACATCGCGGCGACATGGACGACAACTGAGGCTGCCATCTTGCTCGATGGTGAACTCTAGCCAACGGTGGGCGGCGACAGGATGGTTGAGCGTCAACTCGCCCCAACGATCTTCACCCACACGCAAACCGTTGGCGATCCTGAGGGTCAGGTCCGCTTCGTCGGTAATCACGTACCAATCGATATCCCGATTGGTATGGCTTGCAGTGGCCGCCATGGCTTTAGTCAGTGTCCTTGTCTATGTGCCTCGGTAACCCATCGGTATTCCGAAACCCTCCCCAGAGTGCAAGTCTTGCACCGTGCATTAGGTTGAGAACCGGACGTCGATGTCTTCGTCAAACGCCAGTGGCATTTGCTTAGCATCATAGAGCCTTCTATGGGCGCTTAGCGGTCCGCTTACAACTCAATACAGTACAAAATTGCCGGCGCAGAATACTACAGCCAACCTACTGGCGCATCCGCCGCGCAGATGATCAATGTTGTCAGTCAATCTGTGGAAGTAGCGCGGTTGGCGTTTTAATCCGGAAGGCCCAAAACGCGTTTAGCAATGATATTTGCCTGTATTTCATTGCTGCCACCGTAGATGGTGGTGGCCTTGGTCCCCAGCCAATCGCGCACGGCTTCTATCTGTGCATCGGAATAAGACGAAGCCTGGGCACTGCCGCCCCAGTCGCTGAGGCTAACGCCGAGACCATCGGTGCCCATTAGCTCGCGTTTGAGTGCGGCGCCATCTTGCTGCAACGCCGCACCGTAGAGTTTGAAGATGGAGGTGGCGGCGCCCGGTGTGCCAGATTTGGTTTCTTCGTTAACCCGTTTGGCAGTCAGGCGAAAAGCGGCCCAGTTCATGTTGAACTCGGTTAGCGTACGGCGCACAGCTGGGTCGCTAACTTGACCATTGGCGGTGCTACCGACGTAGTCGCGGGCAATGTCCACTAGGGCTTCATTCATAGGTCCACGGCGGGAACCACCGCTGAGCCCGCCGATGCCCGAACGCTCGAATTGCAGCAAGCGCTTGCCAATGGTCCAGCCTTTGCCAGCTTGCCCCACTAAATCTTCTTTTTGCGCGACTGCATCATCGAGAAAGGTTTCGCAGAAAGGCGAGGTGCCTGAAAGCAGGCGTATGGGTTTTACGCTGACACCTGGCTGATCCATAGTCAGCAAAACGAAACTGATGCCGTCGTGTTTCGAGGCATCGAAATCAGTGCGCACCAACGCGAACATCCAATCTGCGGTTGCTGCACCAGAAGTCCAGATTTTTTGACCGTTGAGTACGTAGTGATCGCCTTTGTCATCGGCGCGAGTCTTTAGCGCCGCCAAGTCAGAACCGGCGTTGGGTTCCGAGTAGCCCTGGCACCACTGGCGTTGGCCTGCGGCAATCAATGGCAGATGCGCAGCCTTCTGCGCTTCAGTGCCAAATTCCAACAAGGTCGGGCCGATCATGGTGACGCCCATGCCGCCCAGCGGTGCTCTGGCGTTGAGCTTGCCCATCTCGTCGTACAGGACCCGAGCTTGGGCAGAATTCAGCCCGCCACCCCCGTACTCTTTTGGCCAGGTGGGCACGGTCCAGCCTTTTTCGGCCATGCGTTCCAGCCAGGCTGCGGTATCCGGCTCCAGCTGAACTTTGCTGCTGCCCACGGCAATTTGGCCGGGGCCCTTGGCCCCAGTGGGGCAGTTTTCCTGTAGCCATGCGGCGGTTTCTACACGAAAATCAGCAAGTTCAGACATATACTTCCTCAGCGACTTTAAAACCCTAGCGGTAAAGCTTACTGGCGTGGCCAGCACCCCTCAAGCTACTCTAGGGTCTCGTAGTGGGGATCGTGGGGCCATCGTGCAGCTGCCTGAGTATTCATTGTTAGACCTGTCGGATCGACCTGTGAGCCTACCCAAGAGCGGTCCGGCTCTGGTGTGCTTCGTTAAAGAAGATTGCCCCACCTGCAATACCGTAATGCCTTTGTTGGAAGCCCTACATCGGCAATGGGGGGATCGTTGCCCGGTGCAGGTGCTCGGGCAAACTCAGGACGGCAATGCCAAGCTCGTGCGGGAACACGATCTGAGTGTGCCGATTGCCGATGACTCAGCGCTGCAAGTGAGCTACGCCGCAGACATCGATACTGTGCCGACCTTGTTTTTTGCTGGCGAGACGCAGCAGCAGCCACTGGTAGGTTTCGTTCGCGATGAGTGGCGCGCGGCGCTGGATCAATGCGCGCAACAGCAGGGCCTCGGCAACGCGGAGATCGCCTGGGATGAATTGCCCGAGTGGCGCCCAGGCTGTGGCTCTCTGTCGGTAGATCCACTCCACGCCGAGCGCTTGCGGGCTGAGGCGGAGAACAGTCCTATTCGCGCTCGCCGCCTGGACATCGGTGCATTGGACGATCCGTTCGAGTTCATGTTTGACCAGGGCTTTAGCGATGGCTTGCCGTTGGTCCCGCCTACGCCGGAACGGGTGCTGCGCATGCTCGACGGTTGTCGTCGGGATCCCCAGTCCAGCATTGCGCAAATGCCGCCCAACATGGCGGATCTAACCATTGAAAAGGTGGCCATCAACGCGGTCATGGCTGGTTGCCGACCGGAATATTTACCGGTGGTGATTGCCGCCCTCGAGGCGATCTGTACCGATGAATACAACATCCATGGCGTTATGGCCACGACCATGGGGGCAAGCCCGGCCATCGTTGTGAACGGGCCGATTCGCGAGCAAATAGGCATGAACATGGGGCTCGGTGCATTGGGGCAGGGCAATCGCGCCAATGCCACCATCGGTCGAGCAGTGCGCTTGGCCGTACGCAACGTCGGTGGCGCCAAGCCTGGGGGCACGGAGCGCTCAACCCTCGGCAATTCCGCGAAGTTCACCCAGTGCTTTGCTGAGTGGGAGGAGCGGCATCCTTGGGAACCGTTACATGTGGAGCGTGGTTTCGAGCGCGACGATTCGGTGGTCACGGTATTTACCATGAGCAGCGGGCCGACATTAATGGTGGATCAGGACTCCCGCAACGGACGGCAGCTGGGAGCAAGCTTTGGCATGTGCCTAGATGCCATCTTTCATCCGCGAGCCCATTACGCGACCAACGTTTTGCTGGTGGTGTGTCCGGAGCACGTGGATACCTTTGTTAAAGACGGCTACGACAAGGCGGCAATCCGGGCTCGGATTCAGGAAGTTACCGCGCGATCCATAGCTGAGCTTGGCGCTGACGATGATTGCGCCGTTGGCTTTAAGGCGGCGCAACTGGCGTCCATGGATGAGCGCACGCTGGCCAAGCGCTTACCGAAATTTCGCGACGAAGCAGATATTCACATTACCGTTGCCGGCGGTGACGCTGGCAAGTTTTCCGGCGCCTTCCACGGCTGGGTAACGGGTAGCATGGGGTCCATCGTGACCTCGAAGAAAATAGACGCACGCTAGGGCGCCTCTCGGCGTCGATAACCAGGAGAACATTGTGACCACCACGATTCTTGATCCCACCGATGAGCGAGTGCCCATGGCTCGGCAGCTGGCGCCGCGCAGTGGCAGCATCAGCGGGCGGCTAGCGCTGCTCGACATTGCCAAGCCCCAGGGCAACATCCTGCTCGACAGATTGGCCGAGGCCCTGGGCAAGCGCTTGCCTGGCGTGACGATTAACCGTTACAGCAAGCCGACCTTTACCAAGCCAGCGCCCGATGAGTTGCGGGCACAGATCCGCGCAGAGAACGACTTCGTCATCGAGGCGCTCGCTGACTGAGGCTCCTGTACCACGTGCAGTTTGCATGACACGGTATGGTTTGAGATTCAGGGAATTCCTGCGGTTTCAGTGGCTTCTAGTGCGTTTACCGACGCAGCGGCAACCCAGGCCCAAGCGCTCGGCATGTTGGACGCACGCTGTGTGTTTGTTGCTCATCCCATTCAGGACGCGACAGAGGCCGAGATGCAGGCTAAGGCCGATGCGGCCGTAGACGCGATTACCGAGGCGCTGTGCGCTTGAGCTGGGTCTACCGTGCGCTGATCGCGCTGATGATATTGCTGTTTGCGATCATGGGTGCGGGTTTCTATCTGGACCCCGTGCGTGCCGCTGGCCGCATCGGGCTTGAGGCGATGAACCTCACCGGCATGAACGCCATTCACGGCGATCTCGGTGGGTTGTTCGTCGGCATGGCGCTGTTGCTAGTGCTGGGCCTGTTGCGCCCGGCCTCAGCCTGGTTGTTGGCAGTGGCCGCGCTTCTCGCAACCATTGCCCTGGGGCGCTTGCTCGGCTTTGCCCTGACCGGGAGCAATAGTGACGATGCGCTGATGGCCCTCGGCGTTGAGGTCATCTGCGTGCTGATATTGATTCTTGGGTCCAGGCGCCTCGCGAGCGAATAGCACCGAGACGATTCACTGCATGTAGCGATCCAGGGTCTGGTGCAAATGCCGGATCCTAATTTCTTGATAATTACCAAGCGTTTGCCCCGGTTTCCTAGACGCCTTCGCGCCTGCCCGCTGGCGTCTTAGGTTGTCGGTGTCCTGGTCCAAGACGAACCCAAGGCCCGGATCGAATCCCTCGACTTGGGTATAAGAATCTTCGATCGCTAGGTCCACCGGTTGCGCTGGTGCGGGTACCGGGCCGTTGTCCGGTTTCGGCCGCAGCATCAGGATCTCGTGGATGCAGTTGTCCGCATCCAGCGGCCGAAAGCGATAGATCATGGGCAGGGCGATGCCGGGAAAGGCGCACATGTTCGGGAATACGAAGTATTCGATGGAGTCGAGCATTTCGCTGGTGCTTTGCTCCGACAGATCAATGTCGAGCTCCGCCTGCATGGTCTGGCGCCGTTGTGCGGCGATGGCTTCCCGTGCCGACAGCCCAGCTGGCAGGGTTGCGCCGGCAGCCCCTGTACCGGCAACGCCTTCCCGGGTGCCGACGGCGCTGCCGCTGCCACCGCCACCGCCCATGGCTTCGTAAAGCTCCTGCTCGCTCATCGGCTTTTTCCAGTGTGGGCTGGGGTGGCCGAAGGTGTGGAAAAAACGGGAGACATGCTCGCCGAACACATCGTACTGAGCATTGGCATCGCCCACAGTGCGAACGGCTTCTGGGTGGGTCGCTAAGACGTGATAGGCCTCAAGGAACGCTTCAAGGGCCATTTTCCAGTTCGCTGGTAGATGCTTGCGGGTGTGGCATTGAATGTAACGGTCTTCCAAGCGCCAGTTTTTGAAGTGTTCTGGCAAAACGCCGAGATAATCTGCGAGCGGCGGCGCATCTTCTGAGAGATTGATGAACACAAACCCACCCCAGGTATCCACCTGCACATCCGTTAAGGAGAACTGGGCTTCGACAAGGTGCGGAAAATCCCAACGACAGGGCACCTCCCGTAGGCTGCCATCGAGGTTCCAGGTAAAGCCATGGAAAGGGCAACGCAGAAACTGTTTGTTGCGCGGCGGCTCCAGGGGATCGCATAGCTGCATACCACGGTGCATGCAGGCGTTGATGTAGGCCTTGATCTGCGCTGGCGCGGTGCGCACCACAATGACCGAATCGTCGCCAACTTCGTAAACCACATAATCACCCACGGCCTGCAGATGTTCTTCCCGGCACGCCCACTGCCAGGTGCGGCGCCACATGGTGTCGAGCTCACGCTGGTAGAAGGTTGGGTCGCTGTAGCGCGCGTAGTCGATGTCGCCGTCGCCAAGATACTCGTAGGACTGCTCCAGCAGAGGCGCAGGGGGCTTGGAGGCATCCGCGCGAACGATGTCGGCGGTACTGGGCCCCGGGCAACGCGCCTCGCCTGGAGCAAGATCTGGATCCGCAGGCTCGAGCATGGCGGCAGCGAGTTCAGCCTGGTTGCGCGGAATTAGCGTCATGGTGTAATCCTCCCTTGGCTTAGAGACTGAAAGTTGTGTTCGAGCACGTCAAGCCGCGCGACCCGTCAGCGATACTCTGACTCACCACACTCAAACGCTTGTCCCTCAAAGACTGTGCCCAGCACGGGAATGTCTTTCAGCGCGGTACTCGGCTCGAGTAGCGGATCTGCGCCAAGCACGGTGAAGTCTGCGCGTTTACCGGCGCGGATGCTGCCGACCTCATGTTCCCGGCCCAGCACGATCGCCGCGTCCAGCGTGATCGCCCGCAAAGCTTCGGCGCTGGTGAGGCACTCCTCGGCGCACATAACATGACCTGCGCTGTTGATGCGGTTGGCGGCTACCCAGGCGCTGTTCAGTGGCGCTGCTGGAGCCATGGTGAAATCGGAGTGCAGGGTGGTGGTAATGCCTGCTCGCACGCAGCTGCCGACTCGGGCCATGGCGCTGGCGCGCTCAACGCCGATGCCTTCGCGGCTATACATGTCGCTCAGCTCGTACAGGTAATAGGCGTTGGCAGAGACGTTGCCGCCGAGTTTGGCGATCCGCGCAACCTGTTCTGGGTGCGAGAAACCAAAGTGCTCGAAGGTGAAGCCGTGATTGAAGCGTGGTCGCTCCCATTGCAGCTTCTCCAGCACGCTCAAGGCCAGCTCCACTCCAAGGTCACCACAGACGTGCACATGGATCTTATAACCCGCGTTCCAAAGCACACGCGCCTGGGCCTCGAGGGTCTCCGGCGGCGTCAGCCATTCGCCCGCATGGCCATCGATGTAGCCCGGCGCAGACATCTGGCCCAGTTGGGAAAAGAAGGCGCCATCGGCGAACAGCTTGACGTGATCGTTGAACCGCAGGCGCTGGCCATTGCGCTGGTGCAGCGTCTGGAGAAATTCCAGCGCTTGAGCATCGTCATCCCGATAGTGAAACAGTTTCGTTGCATCGGGAACGATGTCCGTTCGAAATGGCGTATGGGGCGTCTCCAATACGGTGTTCATGGCTGCCATTTCAGATTCGAAGTCGAACAGGCCAGTCGCCATGTCGCCAATGGTGGTGTGGCCCCCGTGGTGCACCACCTCCCGAAGCCGGGCCAGGCCATCCTGGTAGCGCTGCGGCCCAAGCAGGTACGGGTTTAAGCGACGAATGGCGAAGCCAAGACCCGCTTCAAAAAAGTGGCCGGTCTCGAGGTTTATCTGCGGCCGCTCCCGAACTTGCTCGGCAGAGATGTCCAACCAGCGCAATGCGCCATCGTTCATATAAAGCTCATGAAACGAGCGGTGCCAAACAACGATGGGCCGCTCCTCGGCGAAGCTGTTGATCCGTGCCCGGGACATAGGCCCGTGCCACAGTTGGTGATAACCCCAAATCAGCAGTGGCTCTTCGCTGGACTGCGCTTCGACGACCAATGAGCGAGCCCGCTCATCGAAGCGTTCGGGCGTGTCGCTTGGAGGTACGGTGGTCCAGGGCAAACGCCATTCGGTTGCGGTGATGAAGTTCATTGGCAGCAGGATCGCGGCCATGCTTGGATGCAAGTGAGGATCGATGAAGCCCGGCGTTAGCACCGCATCGCGAAAGCGATGATCGATCTCGTGGGGATAGGCGTTCAACCAAGGTGCCAGCGATTCCAGCGTGCCCACTTCGACGATTTGACCCTCTTTAACCGCCACAGCTTCGGCGCGTGGCATAGAGGGGTTCTGGGTGATGATGCTGCGAGCCGTGTAGACCCGCAGTAAGTTGGATTGACTCATAGAGCTTGAGAACGGCTGCGCCACCTTTGCTATCGTAACGCTTCGATTAGACCCGAATACCGTTGGCCCTGCACGCTCGAGAGAGCGCTGCAAAGCATAGTCTTAAGTGCAGGAGCCAAGACGCCCAACAAGGACCTGCGCTAGCCGATGAGAGAGTATCCACAGGGCCGCAAAGACATTGCGGCCTACGCCGATCGTTTGGTCTGTGTGCCGGGGGATGTGGTGAAGATCATGGTCAGCGCAGAGTTCGAAGGTAACTTTGACGCCGACCTGGTGCGGGTGGTCTGCGGCGACGCGCGCCCATCGGGGACTGGCTTTGACCTGCGCTCTGTAGCAAGTGACTGCTCTGGCCGCTACCCAGCGCGGCATCAGGATACTCATCCAGGCTCCTATGGCCTGATATCTCAACTGCCCGAATTTCAGTCACTTACCATAGCTTTCAAGATCTATCCGACTACGCCCGAGCGCGCTTGTGTGGTGCTGGCTGGACCGGGTTTCTCGTTGGTGCTGGAGCGTGGACGCCTGGTGCTCGAAGCCCAGGGTCAGGTACTACTTCGTAGCGAGCGGTTGCTAAGACAACGACGCTGGCACGAAGTGGCATTGAGTCTAGCGGCAGGTGGCGCGGTGAGCTTGCAGCAGCGCGCGTTGGGCCTTGGCAGTGGCGAGCCGGTAACTGCTTGGTCAGAGCAATGCCATGCACCCTGGTCGAGAGATGGAACAACCCCGGCGCTGCCAGCCGGAGACTGGTGGCTCGGTAGGGATGCAACAAGCACGAGCGCTCGTTTCAACGGGCGCGTAGAAAGCCTGCGGATTTTTCAAGGCGAACAGCTAGCTGATGTTGACGCGTTGTTCGCGGCGCTACCGGTAGATCACCAAAACCGGCCAGCGGCTAGCGTGGTCGCTGCCTGGGATTTCGGCCACAACATGAAAGCCCAAGAAATCGTTGATCTAACAGGGCGATACAGGTTGCGACTGCACCAGCATCCGACTCGCGCTGTGCGCGGTAGTCGCTGGGATGGCAGCGAACAGGATTGGCGCAAAGCGCCTGGGCAATATGGGGCGATCCACTTCCACGAAGATGATCTGACCGATGCTGGTTGGGAAGCAGACTTTGAGTGGCAGTTGCCGGAGGATCTGCCCTCCGGGGTTTACGCCGTACAGCTCAAGCCAACAAACTCAGCCTCGAGTCCCCCAGAGCCAGAGCAAATCCCAGAGTACGTGCCGCTCTTTGTGCGCCCGGGGCGTAATGCTAAGCGAGCGCCGGTAGCGCTGCTCATGTCCACTGCCACGTACCTCGCTTACGGCAACCAACGACTGGCGGCCGCAGATGGCGTCATTGGCAGCAAGCCGGTGAAGAACCCCAACGATCTGTACCTGTTGGATCATCCGCAAATCGGCTTATCGCTATACGAGCAGCACCAGGATGGCTCCGGTGTGCACTATGCGTCTGCCCATCGACCGCTGTTGAACATGCGTCCCGGATCGATCATGTGGTCGTTCAACGCTGACACCAACCTATTGGCTTGGC
>JBPCXR010000322.1:0-2770 GCA_051027215.1 Pseudomonadales bacterium
GGTGAAGGCCACGTTGTGTGCGGCCGGTGCCGGAATTGTCTTGCCGGGAGGCGCCATTTGTGCGCCCACACGAAGGGAGTTGGCGTCAACCGCCCTGGCGCCTTTGCCGAATTCCTCGTGCTACCCATGACCAATATTTGGCACCACGACGACTCCATCGATCGCGACATTGCATCGATCTTCGATCCGTTCGGGAATGCCGTCCACACGACGTTGTCGTTTCCCGTCCTCGGTGAGGATGTACTAATTACCGGCGCAGGACCGATCGGCATAATGGCCACGGCTATCGCGGCGCACGCTGGCGCGCGGTACGTAGTGGTTACGGATGTAAATCCGTATCGACTGGAGTTGGCTCGGAAAATGGGCGCCACACTCACGCTCGACGTGCGTGAGCAGAAGATCGGCGATGCGCAATCCCAACTCGGCATGACCGAGGGATTTGACGTGGGCTTAGAAATGTCGGGCAACCCGGCCGCATTTCGTGAGATGCTTGCCAATATGTGTCACGGTGGCAAGATCGCCATGCTTGGCATCCCCGGGCAAGAAATGGAAATCGATTGGAAAACGGTGGTGTTTAATATGCTCACCATCAAAGGCATCTACGGGCGAGAAATGTATGAGACATGGTACAAAATGACGGCGATGCTGCAGAGTGGCCTCGATATATCGCCAGTGATAACACACAGCTTTCATTACTCAGAGTTTGAGAAAGCGTTTGAAGTAATGATGTCGGGCGAGTCGGGCAAGGTTATCTTACATTGGAAAGAAACGTAGCTATTCCTAGGACCAGTTGTATTGAATGAATTCACCACAGAGAACTCAGAGCACACCGAGAACCATGGAACAGGACCCACTAACAGGCAAAGTGATTGGATGCGCCATTGAAGTACATCGGCTTCTTGGCCCAGGCCTCTTGGAATCAACCTACCAGCAGTGCTTAGCGCGTGAGTTAGCACTCCATGATATTGAATTCAAGCTAGAGCACTCGTTGCCTATAGAGTACAAGGGAGTTCTCCTCGATTGCGGATACAGGATTGATATATTGATTGAGGATCAACTTATCTTGGAGCTGAAAGCGATCGAAGCAGTTCAGGGCATACATCATGCTCAGCTACTAACCTACATGAAGCTGTCAGGCATCACTACCGGACTCTTAATCAACTTTAATACAAAAGTACTTAAGGACGGCATCAAGCGATTCAAACTCTGATCCTCTGCGGGCTCTGTGTTCTCTGTGGTTCTTTGATTGTGCTATATGTTCAATCAGAGCGAAGAGTAATGACGGTCAGCTGGTTCTACACACATAGTAAGTTAGGCGAACATTTTAGGAGAGCAGGAAGCCATGTACGGGTCCATGCAGCAATATTTAGCCAACGAGTTGGAAGCGATCAGAGAACGGGGTCTTTACAAATCAGAGCGGAGGATTTCTACACCCCAGGATGCAAAGATCCAAGTGGCTGATGGCGATGCTGTGCTGAACTTGTGTGCGAATAACTATCTCGGTCTCGCCAACCATCCGGAAGTCGTCAAAGCGGCACATGAAGCGCTGGATCGTTGGGGCTATGGGCTCTCCTCCGTTCGTTTTATTTGCGGTACGCAGGCGATTCACACCGAGTTGGAGGCGGAACTCAGCCAGTTTCTGGGAACTGACCAGACGATTCTGTACACGTCCTGTTTTGACGCAAATGGCGGGCTGTTCGAAACGTTGTTGGCTGCCGAAGACGCGGTCATTTCCGATGAACTCAACCATGCCAGCATCATTGATGGCATTCGGCTCTGCAAGGCTCAGCGGTTCCGTTACAAGAACAGCGACATGGACGACCTCGAAGCAAAACTCAGGGAGGCGCAGTCCGCCCGTTTTCGACTAATCGCAACAGATGGTGTTTTTTCGATGGACGGCACGATCGCCCATTTGTCCGCGATTTGCGACCTGGCGGACAAGTATGACGCGCTAGTGATGGTCGATGATTCGCACGCCGTTGGGTTCATCGGCAAACAAGGGCGTGGGACGCATGAATACCACGACGTCGTGAAGCGCATCGACATCATTACCGGAACGCTCGGCAAAGCACTCGGTGGAGCCAGCGGGGGCTACACAAGCGGGCGGGAGGAAATCATTGAATTGCTGCGTCAGCGATCGCGGCCCTATCTGTTTTCCAACTCTGTCGCGCCGCCCATTGTGGCGGCCTCGATCCGTGCGATACAGCTGCTGAGCGAATCAACCGCAAGACGCGACACCTTGGAGGCCAACACAAAGATCTTTCGTGAAGGAATGGCAGGCCTCGGTTTTGAGACTGTCCACGGTGAACATCCGATCGTGCCCATCATGCTTGGGGACGCAAACCTGGCAACCAGGATCGCTGAAGAGATGTTGAGCAAGGGTGTCTATGTCATCGCCTTTTCTTACCCGGTCGTTCCCGAGGGAAAGGCACGGATTCGCACTCAAATCTCAGCCTCGCATTCGCAAGACGACTTGGCGTTTGCACTCGACAAGTTTGCAGAGGTGAAACATGAGCTTGGATTGTAGAAAAACTTCACGGGAGTATTTAATGAAGGTTCCGTTTATAGTAGCGATTGCCTTTGCAGGCCTACTGACTTCTAGATCTGCTGCGCAGCAACAACATCCTCCGCGCTGGAATAACCTCGAAGTGCTTGCGGAGCACCGGGAGTTGCCTCGCGCGACGGCTTTCCCGTTTCCGGACGAAACTTCCGCAAGCGATGGAGCAAAAGTCGCCGGGTACTATCGATCGCCCTTTTTTCAACTGCTCAA
>JBPCXR010000323.1:0-13390 GCA_051027215.1 Pseudomonadales bacterium
ACGTTACCCTAAGTGAACGGCGCCTCTGCGCTCGGCGGGGGCCCATAATCGTTTGCCTCAGCTTCACCCGGCAGGGCAAGCAACAATAACAGCAACAAGCCGCCCACAGCCGGCACCAGTGACAGCAGACAGAACCATCCAGAACGACCACCGTCATGAAGTCGCCTCACCGTCACAGCCAACGACGGTATAAAGGTGACGATGCAAATCGCGCCGAATACTAGGGTTGCCAATGCACCGATCAAACCCCCTTCGGTGGAGAGCCTAAACAATGACGCAAACCAGCCGAACAACGTTGCCACTGCAATGAACGTAAGAAACAGCCCAATGGTAAAAGACCAGTATTCCGCGCGATCGGAGCGGCCACGAAACTCCGCATAGCGCAGTAGTGGTCTCCAGGCGTGCTGCAGGTATTTTGACGAATCCAGAGCCATGAAGCTATGGTACCTGCCAGGTCAGGATCAACCGTGATAGACCACAGCAAATCGCTCATTAGACGCTGGAGCAGTTCACAAAAGGCGCCGCAATCACTTCGTCAGTTCACCTACGCAAGCAATCAATCATCCATGATCAATGGCTTGGACAAGTCGACTCCCGCATCCGCAGCCTTATGCAATTCTGGGACATGCATGCCCGCTCCTAACTCCACCAGTTCTATCGTCTTGCCGTCTGGATCGCGCATCACACAGAACTTTGAACCAGCGATTTGCCCTTGATCGGCATACAACGGTTCAGTATGGAAGTCGATTCCCTCAGCGGTTAAGCGGGCATAGACATCATCTAAGTCTTCAACGGCGAAACAGATGTAGACATAACCCACGTCATCTTGCCGCATCTCGCCTTTCGGTCTACGCGTGGGCTCAAATTCCAGCAACTCAATGGCAAAGTGTCCTACCGGCAAAAGCGCGGCACGATGTATATGGGGAGGCATGCGTAAAACCCGCTCTCCCGAGGAACCCGATACGATCAGCGAAAAAGCCGGTTTGATGCCAAACACCTTCCCGTACCATTCGATGGCACATTCGAGATTAGTGACTGTGATTCCTACATGGTGGAACGTTACGGGTACGGGTAGTGACATGACATAGGTGCTATTCGTGATCGAGCAGGTTTACCTTATCGTATATCGCGGTGACCCGCTTAAAATCTAGTACTAAGGAATGAGAGACGTTGTGCTGCTGATCGTGTAGGTGATATTTGAATCTACGTTGCTCATCGCCACCCATAAATGCATCGTAGTCCCGCACTAGCTCGCGCACATCGCTCAATATTTCTTCACTCCAAGTCGCCTTGAACGGCCCTAACATCGCTCCACCTTCCAAACAGATCGTTATGCTGTGATTCGTTAGACCTTGATCATCGATAGTCATTGTCTGCCCTCCATCTTCAACTGATGTTCCAGCTACCGGATACGAGCCCAACGCATCGCGGGCTGGCTATCCTTCAATGACCCTTTGCAAGCCCGGTTTCGCTCACATCTAGCCACGCCAGTAGTGTAACAGTTGAGCCCCACCGCGAGCATTGAAGAAGCGGCGCACCTCCATGACAACAAAGCGAGAGCCGGTGACGTCTATGCAGCAAAGTCGCTTTAGGGTCGCTGTAGTTGCCAATCTTCGTTCGGTTGCCTCACGTAGTCCGGCTCTCCGGACTTAAGGAGCGCAATAATGCCGCTGGTCATGTTCCCCAGCGCCACTTCCAACGCGTGCCCAACCTCCGCCTCATCGAGGCTGGCATCCGCTGTCATCTTGCCAGCCCAGCGGATGGTGCAACGACCTTCATCAATGGGAGTCACCGTCGCGACGACCGTATAGTCCTGCATGCCGATCGGTTTGCCCGCCGTTAGGCTGTAAGACAACATCCGCTCTTCGTCGCTAAAAGCCACTAGCCGATGTTGCACGTAGCCCTGAGTAGCCAGCTGTATGTCACGCACTGCACCAACCCCTTCGCCTTCAACGCTAATGGTACTTTGGTCCCCACCCGGAACCCAGTTCAGCACACGGTCAAAGTGACGCATCTCCTGCCAGACCCTGTCGGCGGACAGATCAGTGTCGCGTCGATGTTCGATTTCTATCATGCTGGCCACACCGTGTAAGTAAGTGAACAACGACCATATCGCGAGTGAGCAGACCTCGCCACTATCTAAACTGCCTTAGCGACAAAGCCCACCCAGCGCCGCCTTTACTGGAGTACAGCGGCTGAATACCTCCTAAAAAACCTCTATGCTCCCTTTGCTGGAATATTCAGCAACGTTCGATGACCGGCTCCACCGGCGCAATCGCCAAACTCAGAGCAGCCCCAGACATTCTTGAGAGCACAAACATGGCAGACTTTTCCTTAGATGACGCAATATACAACTGTCGGGCAATGCGCCGGATTAAGTCCGACGAGGTACCTGAATCGCTCTTAGTCAAATTGATCGATGCCGCGAATCAAGCACCCTCGGGATCAAACTCACAAAACGCTCGATGGGTCGTTGTTCGAGATCCAGCGGTTAAGCAACAACTGGCAGATCAAAATCGCAAACATGCTGCGCCCTATATCGCCGCTGACGTGGAGAACCCCAGCACCCCGAAGTTAAAGCGTCTGCTCGATGCGGTTGTTTGGCAGATGGAACACATGCATGAGATTCCTGCGCTCATCGTCGCCTGCTTCGATTATCCTGAAAAGGTTGAAGGGCTGGGTGTGTACCGCAGCGCTGGATCTGTGTGGCCTGGCATTCAGAACTTGTTGCTCACCGCCCGGTCGCTCGGACTTGGCGCAGCGCCAACCACACTAGCACTACGCGACCAAGACGCCGTTCGGGACATATTAAAATTGCCCGAGACTTTTGCCGCGCTGTGCCTAATTCCTGTGGGCTACCCTCTGGGAAATTTCGGCCCAGTCGTGCGAAAACCCGTTTCAGAGATCATGCGGTTCGACGGCTGGAGTGCATAGTCAGGCAAGCCAAGATAGTGAGCGCAACGACCTTTTAGTGTGTGGTGCCATCAACGCTTGCAAGGTTCAAGTAGGCCATTGCCATAGATGGGCGTGGTTCTTGTTCGAGCCTAGGCTCTGGGGCCACCGGCTCGAGCACTGGGGTCGGGCTGGGCTCAGTATTGGCGACTTGTTCAGCCTCGCCGCCTAACGCCACCTCGGGAACCGTCAAAACAGGATCGGCCACTGCATTAGTGCGCGCCAACATCGTTTCTTCGGTCGTTTGTGCAGACTCAATAATCCTTGTCGGCACTTGTGTCGGCGCTGGTGTGGGCGCTGGTGTGGGCGCTGGTGTGGGTGCACTTAGTGATGCTATGTAGGTCCGAATCTCCTTTTCGTCTGGTTCTCCCACAATAATCAGCTCTTGACAGGCTGCAACGTCCCCAGTAGTCAAACACGTCTCCCTGACGATGCTCTGGCGCAACGCTCTTGCCCGACGCAGCTCTACCAAAGCCAACTCCTTGTCGATGGAGCGTTGCGAGGCCCGCCGCAAATCAACTATGGCTCGCTGAATGTCTCCAGTCTGGAGCAGCGCACGACCCCGTGGGAGATACAGTCGATCATCGGAAATCTGAGCACCCGCAGGAATCAATTGCAGCAGCTGTTCTGAAATCTGCAAATCAGTGGGGTCGATGACTTGCACGATCAGCATGGCTTCCAAAGCTGCTGGCCGATTGCCTTGCTGTAGATAGAGTGTGCTGCGTTTCCGATGCAAACGAATTTCGTCTTTGCTACCGGGGATGATGGCTTGGTTACAATGTGACAAATCAGTGTGGCGTAAGCACCGCTCGACAAGCGTTTGCCTGGCGTCTTCGGCAGCATCGTGCCAGGACAAGAAGTTTGGATCACCAGGTCGCAGAACCAGGGCCCGCCGAAATGCCAGTACCGCTCGAGCGGGTTGCTTTCCTTGAAGCAACTTTTCGCCGTACGATGCGTGCAAATCTGGGTCTTGGGGAAAAGCAAACAGTGCCTCTTCGCAGGCAACGATCGCCTGATTCACCGGCTGACGTTTGCGGCTGCTGCAGGTTTTTCGATTGTCTTCCTGCTGGGCTCGAAGCTCAGCTGACCCGGGTTTTTGATTGGTGGCCTGCTCGAGCGCATTGATGGCACTGCGCAATCGTTCGCAGCGCTCACGATCTTTACCGCAAAGCGCCAAGCCCTGATCGAGGACGATTAACGCTTTGAGCGGCGCATCATCTTGCATTTGCATCTCACACAGCGAAAACCGCGCTTGCAGGTCGAAGGGATCAGAATTAAGGAATTCTTTACAAGCGGCGATGGGGTTTTCTGTTTTCGTGCATTGGTGGGCACTGCTACTGTCGAAGCAATTGCTCGCAGCGGCGTAGGGCGACATGAACAGCAGTGTTAACCAGAGCAAGGCCTCACGGCACGGTCGATGAGTGGGCTGTGTGCATAATCCAGTGTTAGTTCGCGTCAACATCGTCGCTCCCTCCAGGATTGGTCCTTACAACACGACTACCAAAAGTATTTGCCCGGTAGTCTGCTTCAAATCGATTGCGGTAAGCCAGGCGCTGTTCACTGGGCGCGGAGTGATAAGAGCCGCCGCGCAGAACACGCCAGCCACAGCTGGCACTGCGTCGCGGCGCCCCATTGGGATCCGCCCCGACGTAATTCGGCTGCCAACAATCCTCAGTCCACTCGAACAGATTGCCCTGGGTATCGAACAGGCCAAAGGCGTTGGCACGATTTCGCTTGACTGGTGCAGTGTGAACATAACCGTCGTCACAGTCGACGGTGTTATAGCTCGGGTAGCGCTCAGCGGCGCTGGCGTCGGCCACGTTGGCATAGTGGCAAATCGCGCTGTCTTCCGCCCAACCGTGCGCGCCGGTAACGCCAGCACGCGCCGCGTACTCCCACTCCGCCTCACTTGGTAGCCGGTAATTTCCAGCAGTCGTTGAGCTGAGCCAATTGACATAGCCTTGCGCGTCCTGCCAAGACACACAGGTCACTGGGTGGCTAGCCTTTTGGCGAAAGCCCGGATTCTCCCAACTCAGCTTGGGATCTACTTGCCAGGCTGATTCAACTGATCGACAACCTGGTTCTATGTTCGGCTGAGCATCACTCACATAGGCTCGAAACTGAGCCACCGTCACTTCGGACTCACCCACGGCCAGCGAAGTATTGATGTCGATCAAGTACGTGGGTCCTTCAAAAGCTCGACGATTGGCCTCCGTTTCTGGAGAGCCGATGCGCGCGCGGCCGGCAGGAACGGGAACCACCGTTGGGCAGGTCCTGCAGTCCGCAAAGGCGTCCGGGTGTGAAGTTGGGGATCGATACAGCATCCATAGCCCAACGCCCACAATGCCGGCCGCGAACAGTCCAACCAACAGACGCCGTCCTGTCGATGTCGGTTCAGACGCGGCGCTGCCCGCGCGATTAGGGATGAAGTCGTCTAGGAATTGGGAAACAGACGCTGTGCGCTTTTCGCGATCGAACGCTAGCGCCTGCAATAACGCACGCCACTGCGCGCGGTTGATTGCAACCGGGCGCTTGGGCGCTATACCCGCTTCCCGGGCCTGCGGTGCGCGCAGGCTGGCGAATGGGTGTCGCCCGGTGAGCAGCTCGTACACGACGCAGCCCAGTGCATAGATGTCGTCCTTCGGGTCCGGCTCCAGGTTCTCAAACATCTCGGGGCTGGCGTAGGCTGGCGTCAAAGCACCGAGGTCACGTGGATCAAATGCCGTTTGCGCGGCATCGGTTTCGTCAGGCATTCGGAAAGCACGAGCGATTCCAAAGTCGATGACTTTGAGTTCATCTGCGTCTGTCACTGTCATATTGCTGGGCTTGAAGTCTGCGTGCACGATACGCTTACCGTGAGCATGTTCCAGCGCCAGACCCATCTGTTCGATCAGATGCAGGCAACGTTTTAGTGGCAGTCCTGACTTGCCCTGTGCGCTGATCACCTGAGCCAATGGCCTGCCATGCAGATGCTCCATGGTGAGGAATACGATGTCGCCGTCGCGATCGAAGTCAAATACCCGCACTATATTTGGGTGCTGCAGAGCCTGGGACTTTTGCGCTTCCCGCTGCAGGGCCATGAATGCCGCTTCCCGATTGGGCCCAGAGACATCCAACACCTTCACCGCCACATACGGCTCGCGAGATTTGGCTTCCTGCTTACGACGATCCAGCGCAAGATACACGCGGCTCATACCGCCCTGTCCGAGCAAAGACTTGAGCTCGAACCGATCGTTCAGCACATCGCCAATCACAGGTTTATTGGGTAGTGGCTGAGATCCCCCAATATTGGTGGTCAGCGGCTCTGTATTCGTGCTTTGCATATGCTCGTTGATGGTGCCAATCATCGTCGCAAACAGGTCGTCACCGAGTGGCTGCTGGGTATGCTCCTCAAGTAGCGTATTCAGCAGCTCCGTCGCAGGCGACTCAAGGGTCGTTAGCGTGGTGTCCAAGCGCGTGAGCAGTTCGGCCTCACTGCACTCACCGCCTTGGTATGCCTGAATGGATCTAGCGAAATTCGTCATGCGCGGCACCAACAGGCGACGTGAATGCGCTGCCTGATCATCTCCATCCCCGCTCGGCGACGCCTAACGGGTCACGAAATCGGAGTGAACCCAGCCGGTCTTGCCGATGGCTTCTATTTCCCACCAGGAACCATTCTGATTACCCGTTGCGATAATGCTGGTGTCTTTATACAACGTGCCTAAGGATGGCGCGTTTGGGGATGGTCCGGCATAGAACTCGACATCCGCGGCGACGATCCAACCAGCGTTGTCAGTTTCGGACGCGTCATCGGACATGTTCCGAATCTCATCTACCAGTTTGTTGTGCGCGTCCATCATTGCTGCGGCGACCAACTTGCCAATATCGGTGTCTTCGTAACCGCCAAGTGCACCAGCGCCTGAACCAATCCAACCAAACCCGGCAACCTTCAGGTCTCTTTTTTTGGCACTACCCTCGACGATGGCTTCTTCGACACTGGTGCGCACATTAGTCATAGACATCACGACTTGGGCTTCTCTATTCCTGAAACCAAACGCCCCTGCCGCCGCACCCAACTTCCCTGGCAACAGCCCGCCCAAACCCGCGGCACCGCCACTGGCATTGGCGTCTTTGTGAACCACCTGTGGCACGATAATGAAATCAGCAGCGACCATTTGTCCCTTGCCCATATTGCTGCCCTTTTGCAGCTCACCCGAATCTGCCAACGCGCGCTCGTTACGCAGCTGCTGAGATCCTCGACCTCGATTGACGATCTTGAAGCAGTTGCTCTTCTGCATCATGAGCTTGACCAATGGAATTGGGCTCGACAGGCCATAGTACGAATAACCCGCCCAAGGGTGGTCTTCTAACGCTGCAACGCCAATGGGTTTGGCACATTTGCGAAGGTCGGTGGTGACATCGCTGCCACCCTCACCTTTTTGGGTTTTGTTGTTGAATAAGCCGGCGCCACCAAGGACGCCAACGGCAGTCACCAGCGCTACTGCCTTCATTGCTGTGATTGCAATTTGCATGTGGAACCCCCTTTTTTGGCTGCCGCGTCACGGTGCTCGTGGGCAACCGCTGAAGTAGGTGATCAGTATTTCAATGGCTCATTGGTGAGTCAAACCAGACACTAGCGGCGCAGTGTGTGGACTTTACCGAATCATTCAGCCCTAGCGCGAAAGGCAACCCAAGTGACTGGACTAAAAGGACTTTTCCAAAGCCTTCAGTACAAACTGGCAGCTTGATTCGCCGAGGTAGAGATGTGACTTAAGCTCCGGTGCACTGCCGGTGCGGCGCTTGGCACCTTAATGGGTGCTCGCGTCAGTTACGATCGAAAGCAGCCTGTCCACTGCAGAATACGTCCGTGATCAACATGTCGAGATCCGCACAGCTCCGCTCTGGATGAGTTGTATCGTTATCTCGGCAGCGATGTGTTAGCTGCAGCTGTGAGTAGAAGTGTTCGAGCCGCTCTATACAACATGGCTTAACCCCCCAATGTTTGTCATATCAACTTAGACGTCTGAGTCGACAGCGATTGACGACGCCTGACTAAGGAGTATCCCTTATTGTTGTCCTGGTGCGTGAAACTGTCGACTACACCTAACACTCGCTAGCAATCCATGTAGTGGCGAATCGTTGCAAGCACAGATTTGTCCCGCAATGAAAATTCTCAGCCACCAGCGGAAGGGTTAATCTGAGCCTACTTTGAACAAGAACTGGAGAAAACGATGGGCAAAAACGACCCCAACGCACTGCAAGCATTCACCTCTCAGGTTTCATCGAGTATCACTGGTGGTCTGAACTGCGCCTTGACCATGCTCGGTGATCAACTCGGGCTCTACAAGGCACTGGCTGACGCCGGACCCATCAACAGCGAAGAGTTGGCGGCGGCGACGAATCTATCGGAACGCTGGGTTCGCGAGTGGCTGTACCAGCAGACCTGTATGAAGCAGATCGAATACCAACCGCAAGATGAGCGTTTCTACCTGACCTCGGAAGGCCAGGCAGTGCTAGCGAACGAAGAACATCCTGCATACCTAGGCGGAATGTTCCAGTCCGTTGTTGCCATATACGACACCGTTGACGGGCTACCAGATTGTTTTAGAACCGGCGTTGGTCAAAGCTTCGACGACAAAGGTGAGTCCTGTGCATGCGGTATCGAACGCATGAGCAAGCGATTCCAAAACAGTCACCTGGTACCCGATTTGCTGCCAAAAATGGATGGTATGGTGGAACGGCTTAGCGCCGGTGCGTTGGTGGCTGACGTTGGCTGCGGCGCCGCTACGTCTACCGTGGCTATGGCCAAGGCGTTTCCGAAGAGTACGTTTATCGGGTACGACATCAGCATGCATGCGCTGAATCGTGCCAGAAACAACATCAACGCCGCAGGTGTCACCAACGTTAAACTGCACAACCCCGTAGATCGGCCACTGCCAAACGACGGCAGCTTCGACTTGATTACGACTTTTGATGTGATCCACGATTCGACTCACCCTAGCCAGCTGATCGATGCCATTTTTAAGTCACTAAAGCCCGACGGCACATGGCTCTGCGCTGATGTAAAGGGTATGCCTACCTTTGCAGAAAATCTCGCCGAAAACCCGATGGCAACGCTCGCTTACTCGTTTTCGGTTTTGGTGTGCATGTCCGCGGGACTATCCACGCCCGATGGCGCAGGCCTGGGTACCTTGGGTTTCCACGAGCAAAAAGCTCGAGAAATGACGGCCTCAGCGGGCTTCACGCGATTCGATACGATTCCGTTCGAGGGCGACATATTTAACGCGTTTTATCAGGTAAGGCTCTGAGCTCGGTCTAGGAAACCCTTCAAAAGCCTCACGTATTTCATGAGTACTCCAAGGGCTAGTAAACAGGCTGACTCTGTCACGGGGTGGGCAATTCACGTAATGCAACATCGACGCGCGTGGGTGCACTAGATGCTGCAATGCAGTCCCGGACCTTCTAGACTACTTTGCGACTTGCCGTTAGACACCTGTCCTGTTCCGACTATTCGCTAGAGAGTTGTCTAACCACGTCTTAGGAGCCACCATGAATCGCAATCGTTTCGTCGACATTTCAGCAGTGATCTGCCTGCTCGCGCTAACGTTACAACAGGCGGCGCAAGCCCAGGAAGACGATTCCGCCCCCGACACGCTTCGAGTATTCGTTGGCGGTTTCGCAGCCGACCTGGAAACGGATTCCCTATTGACCAGAAGTGGTATGGGTGGGCAACAGTTCAGCATGGAGGATGACCTCGGCCTCGATGATGAAGACGTGATTGCTATTGGAGGACTGCGCTGGAGGATTGGAAAGCGCCACAGCATTGGTGTGATGCACCTTGCGCTCGATCGTGATGCCAGCGAAACGTTGACGCGCGAAGTCGCCATCGGCGACGAAGTCTTTCCGATCAACGCTAGGACTGAGACGACCTTCGACTATAGAACAACTCAATTCGACTACCGCTACTCGTTTATTGCCTCTGACCGACTCAATGCCGGAGTGCTGATAGGGATTAGCGCCATCGATTTCGATTTCGAGGTGGTAGGCGACGCAATCGGACCGGGAGGCGGCATGGCGCCAGTGTCGGTCGAGGAGGACGAGGCCTACCCCGTTCCCAGCATTGGACTGGGATTTCGCTATACACTCGCCGAGAACTGGTATCTGCGGGCAGGCGCAACCTACCTCGAATACGATGACGGCGACTGGGAAGGCACACTGCTAATCGCCGGCATAGGCGTCGAGTGGTTTCCCTGGCGTCACTTTGGATTCGGCGTCGGATACGATCTCGTTCAGATCGAATATGACGAGGACGAAGACGACGATTCAGATGAGTTCGACGTAGAATTCGACTACGAAGGCATCCAGCTTAGAGTGATTGCTCGATTCTGAAGCCACGGCCTTTGTCGACAGTCACAGGCTCGAGTCCTATGAATCCATCGCTTCGATAAGAGCTCAAGAGGCATCCGCTTCGTCGAGCTCACTTTGCGGCTTGCGCATACTCACCGGCAACACGACGGGCTTTATCCCAACTGGTTCCTGCCACTCGGCTTGTGCGCGCTGTAGAGCTTCCATACGCACGGCTTGCAGCTGCGCTAGTTCATGAGCGAAGCCAGTATTGTCCTGCAGCAATTTCTCAACAGATTCCCTCGGCAGGGCCAATACGATCGCATCGTCCTTGCATTCCACACGAAGCTCACTGGGCTGTTGCCGAGTGAGCGATGTTAGCCCAATCGTTTCTCCCGGCTCGAGACGAATTTCGGCAACCACAATACCCTGCGGTGCCCAATTAGCGCCTAGTGAGCCGGAAACGATCACGTAAATTGCCTCAGCGATGCGTCCAGTGGCCACTACAGTTTCGCCTTCAGCGAAGTGCTGCACGCTTGCGTGGTTAGCTAGATCGTTTACGTCCTGGGCGTCCAGCGCACTGAATCCTAATGCTGTTCTCAGCGTTTCCGCCACATCAACTTCGGGTATGCCGGACAATCGTTCGCGGACATTTATCTCGTAAGCAGTGGGCAAGGGCATCTGTAATCCTGCCCTTTGCAGCGCGTACCAAACCCGGGTCGTGTATACGTCCACTATTTGTGGAATTAGTTTCGGCTGGTTAATGAATAGAAAGGCTTCATAGCGGATGCGGTCGTTCAACACCTCTCTCGCCAGGGCGTTCGGTGGAGGATGATCGAGAACGGTGTCCATCTGTTCAGCTACTTCACGTAGGACTCGCTTGATTTTGTTGGGAGGATCTTCGAGCGAGAAGGCAAAACTCAATCGCAGATTCTGCAACGCACTCGGACGCGCATAGTTGACAATCGACTCTCGACCGAGAACCGAGTTGGGAAAAACCAGCAGATTCCGCTCTCGGGTTCGAACATGAACACTACGCCAATTAACCTCTACTACCTCACCTTGTTCGTCGCCTACCTCAATCCAGTCGCCGATAGAAAACGGCTTTTCGAACAAGAGAGCGATGCCCGACATGAGATTACCGAGTGTCTCTTGCAACGCAAGTCCAAGAACGATGGAACCTACGCCGAGCGCTGCGATGAGCCCGCCGAGATTCTGCTCCCAGACCACAGCTAGTACAATCGCAGCACCGATGGCAACTAAGAGTAACCGCAGTAGATCTTGAAATAGGCTTGGCGCGCTATGACGCCAGGTGCCTTCCGGCGCTTGCTGGAACACCAAGGCATTCATCAGCAGCAAGCCCGTGTAGAGCACGCTGATCCAAAAAGCGGTCGCAATGGCGCGGACAGCGATGGCATCCGCTGGTTCACCAAGCAATTTCACCGTGAAGATATAGATCACTAGCAACGGCAACACCGTATTGCGTGCGGCGCGCAGAATCGGCCCGATGGGTAACGCGCGGCGATCGGCTCGATACAGCAACTCCCCGAGCAGAACAACCAATATCTGAAAACCGAGTATCAGACCGATACCCCATACGAACCAATCTGTTTGCAGGAGATCGCTCACGATTTCACCCTTCCTGCAGACACCACAACGGTATCGGACCACCCTCCAGGCGTTCGAAACGAAAGCCCTGGGTCAATTTTTCATGCACGGGTTGTGTAACGATAATCTGATTGTTAGTCGCTCGATCAAGCGCGTGATCGGCCTGCACAACGGCCTCACCCCAAAGATGAAACAATAGTTCGTTGTGATGCACAACATCAGTGACTACTGAACCTGCGCTGATGCCAACCCGCAGATCGAGCTGCACTTCGTATTCAGCGCCGATCTGCGCCACCGCACTTCTCATTTCACCAGCAAATACGACCGCTCTACGCATGTGATCCAGAGCCGGTGAGGAAAGCCCAACGGCCGCCATGTAGGTATCGCCCATGGTCTTAATGCGTTCAACTCCGTGCTTTTCGCCAATGGCATCTGCAGTGGAGACGATACGTTTTAGGATTTCGATGGATCGGCTCGCCGAGTTTTCATAGGTCACCTCAACCAACCCACGAGTTTCTGCGAACAACACTGACACATCGGGCACGGTTTCTACGAGGTCTTCGCTGCTCTGTTTGACCTGTTGCGCTATACGGCGCGGTAGCATATCGCTGAGCAAGCGCTCGTTCTCGCTCGATACCTCCTCGATCAACCGAGTTTGTTTTCGAGCGCTCTGCACCAACTCGCGAAAGGAATTTGCCAAATCACCAATTTCATCGTCAGCCTCATCATTGAATTCCACATCTTCCTCGCCCGCACCGAAGCGGCGAACTCTAGCGATCAGATCGTTGATCGGTCTAACGAAGGAACTTGCCAGCAGCATCACCGCCAAAGTGATGATGCCTAGAATGACGATGGTCCGAATCAACGTATCTCGGGCGAGCTGGTAGATAGGCGCATAGGCTTCGCTGAGGTCCATTTTTCCGACGATAGCCCAGTTCAATTCGCCGAGTTTCAGCGGCGCCCAGGAGCCGAGAATTTCGTGGCCGCGGTAGTCGATGAGCACGCCCGTATTCGTTTGGCCGCGCAACGCCTGCTCTGCGGCAAGGGTGCGAACTTCCTGTTCGAGGATCGGCGAATCCTGTCGCAAGATGCGTTTGATGGTGTCTTCAGAGGTGGCGATGGCGCGTTGGTCGGCGACATAGCCTTCACGGTCTTCGATGAGAAATCGGGATGCTGCGCGCAGCGTAAAGTCTGGGCCGATGATCGCCGTTTCGCCCGTCTTGCCTAACCCGTCTCGTTCCCACTGCTGGCCGCCAGTCACCACTCTATTCAACGCCGCGGTAGATTCTTGCACGGCTAGCACCGCTACTGGACGCCCTTTCGCGAACACCGGCACGGCGACAAACATCGCTGGTGCTCCTTGGCTGGGTCGATAATGTTCGAAGTCGATCATGCGCGCCGCGTCGCGGTCCGGGTTGCGCTGTACGCTTCTAAATAGACGCGCGAGATTGCTCTGCGCGTGAGGGCCAGATATTAGGCTGGTCGCAAAGTCGATCTCTTTTGC
>JBPCXR010000324.1:0-19742 GCA_051027215.1 Pseudomonadales bacterium
GGACTCTAGGTGAAGGCATAGAGGTAACCACATCGGTGGCAGACTGTTCGGTACTCGCCGACCGATCGACGCTTACTACCGCGTTCATTAATTTGCTGGTAAACGCCAAGGAAGCAATGGAAAGCCGAGGCCGGGTTACGATCACGGTGCGCGAAGTAGAAAAAGCTGCTGCTTTGATCAAACCCGGAACGGCAGTGGACATCTGCATAGCAGACAACGGCCCAGGCATGACGGGTACAGAAGTGGCTCGCGCCGTCGAGCCTTTCTACACGACCAAAAGCCTCGGCCGCGGCACTGGGCTTGGACTAAGCATGGTTTACGGCTTCGCCAAACAATCCGGCGGAGACCTGCGTATCGAAAGCACCTTGGGCGAAGGCACCCGTATCTGCCTAACGCTGCCGCGGTGCGACGCACCAACCCGGCTGACCTCCATCACTAGCACAGTGCCTGCGCAGTCCACGCCCTTGGTTGGTCGAGTGCTGGTCGTCGAAGATCAAGACCAAGTTCGGCAAGTGCTGTGTGGTCTATTGGAACATCTTGGTATGCAACCGGACTACGCAAGCAACGGTGACGAGGCCATCACTCAACTCCACGCCATGGCGCCACCTGATTTGCTCATATCAGATGTGATGATGCCCGGAAGCACCAGCGGTCAAGAACTATTCAAATACGTTCGCCAACATTTCCCAACGCTGCCTATGGTGCTGATCTCTGGTTATACCGACTCAGTCGGAGTCGATGCCCAACTTCTGCAAAAACCCTTCTCGTTGGCCGAACTGCGCGACGCTATCATCCAAGCAATGCGCACCACCAAAGACACCTTGGCCAACTCGGCGTAACGAATTGTTCTGCAGGCCGAGCGCGAGTAAACCGGAGCTGCGTCGTGCTAATCCTGCGTGCCCACGGCGGCGGATTGGGATCCGAACATCTGTTCAATATGCGATTGCGGCAAAGGCTGGGTCAGCTTGGATACCACCACCGTCGTGGCGACGGAAATTAGCTCACCCATCGCTGCGCAGGAGTATGGATTGGGACCTTCACCATGCAACCAGGTTGCAACGCTATTCAGCATCCCGGGGTCGAACCAGCTGGGATCGATCAGCTGCATATAAAGAACCGCAAACACGCCAAAACCGGCTAGCAGCCCAGCGTAAGCCCCCTGTCGGGTGACACCCCGCCAAAGTGCGCCCACGACTAGGGGCCCGGCGAACGCGGCCATCATTCCACCATTGCCGATCCAGACAATGATGGCAATGTTGGTATCCAGCAGCGCCCAAGCCATAGCCATACACAACAACAGCACCACAACCGTTGCGATGCGAGAGATCCGCAACACCCGGTGGTCTAAAACCTCTTCGTCCATTACTGGTGCACCGCGTGCAGCTCGATAGGGAACCCACGTGCGCCGATACAGATCGTTCGCCACGATCTGTGATGACGACACCACTAAGCCATCGGCGGTACTCATGATGGCCGAGAGAACCGCGACACCGATCAACGCGGCGAGCCAGGTCGGAAAGTACTCGAGAAACAGCATAGGCAACGCGGCATTCGGGTTGCTACCAGGTGCATACAACGCATCGCCCAGGACTGCGCGAGCCAACAAACCTGCGATGCTAATCATCGCCATGGTGATGCCGAACATAAAAGCCAGGCGCACGAATTGCATTTGCCCGCCGCTGTCTTTAAGCGCCCATAGTTTGTTACCCAGATGCGGTAGCAAACCCAGCGGTACATGAGCCAGCAATATGGCGAGGATGGACCACCAAGAATGGTATAGGGGCGTGGCAGGATTGAGTGGCGTTACCAGGTTCTCATCCTGGGCTCGCAATGTTTCTGTGAGTGAGCCTAAACCCCCGTCAAGACCGAAACCCAGCAAAAACAGCACGATGATCAAGACCGCAAGCAGCAGCATCATAAAGCCCTGAATACCGTCGGTTAATATGTCGGCGTGAGCGCCACCGAGCACCACGTAAACCAGCAGTACCGCACTGGTAATGATTAACGCCCAGCCTGGCGACAACCCCAGCAGTATTTCGAACATTACCAAGCCACTAACCAGTTGACCGGCGAGGTAGAAGAACAGCACCAACGACATAACCGAGACCAAGACTCGAATGCCATTAGATTGATAGCGGTCACCCAAGTATTCAGGAATCGAGCGGTTACCGAACCGATTACCCGCGTTCGCGACCAGCTTCATGCAAATCAATACACCGAAATAGAGCCCGATCGGATATAGAAAGTTTCCCCAGTTTGCGGCGTAGCCCCATTCATAAGACAGCGCAGGTGTGCCCAGGAAAGTCGCACCGCTGGCGGTCGACGCGGCGAAAGCGAAGGCAAGGAACACCGGACCATAAGAGCCACGGGCGGTGGCAAAATCGTCGGCGTGTGCGACCCGGCGCTGGGCAACGAGGCCTATGCCCACCATCGCGCAGATGTAGAGCACGAGAAACAACCACGACCAGGCAATTAACGACATCGACCCTCCCCATTAGGTCCGCGCAGGTGCGCACAGGGTACGCAAATATCGACGTCTGATCAGCAAACAAATGGACCAATGCATTTTAGAGTCAGTTACACGCCACCCGTCTGGGCAGCATATTTACCAGTATCAGGAAAAATCAGCACATAACGAGCCTGCTTCTTTACGCAGTTACTTAACTCAACATCCCCTTTACAACCAATGACTTGCAAAGGCCGTCACAAACTACGAAAGTCGCCCCTCTCTTAAACGTTCCTTGTAGTCGGAGTCTTGTTGTGGATCTAATATTTAGTAGTCGTTCGATCTCGAAGTTCCTGGGCGTCGCTGCGCTCACTGTCGCCTCCTCGTCGGCATTGGCCATGCCCATTGGCAACTCACTCGATGGTCACATCGATTTTCGCAGCAGCGATTATTCTGCCTGCGTCGGACTCAGCGATTGCGTTGTCGGCAACCTGTCATTCAGCGCAGCCAACCAAGACGGTGCTGCAGGAATCTACTGGGACGGCCTTGACGGCTTAGGCATTCAAGGTGGACAGGAAGGCGATGAGATCGACGGCTTGAACGGAGAGATGCTCACGCTCGACTTCGCGACACCAACCACGCTACTCGGCGTTTGGTTCAGCGACCTGTTCAGCGGTGCCGGTGATCCAATCGAAATCGCCAGTACTCGCGTCACGCTCGATGACGGAACCACCGTTGATTTCCTAACCCAAGGCGTAGACCCCTTGGGCAGCAGCAACGGCGAAGTCTTTCAAGATTTTGGCGGACCGCTGTCTGTTGCCAGCATCATGTTTGGAACGCCGTCAGAACTGAACGACGATCATTCCGTCGCCGGGCTCATCAAAGTCCCGGAACCGGGTAGCCTCGGACTGCTGGCGCTTGGGCTAGTGGCGTTCGGTGCAAGCAAACGTCAACAAGGCGCGGCCAAGTAGACCGTTGTCTGCAGCCGCTGGCTGCTAGGCTCTGTATCTAACGATCGTCGGATACCATTAGTCGACCCCCCAGCCTCCCCAACTCTAGGGGAGGCTCATTCAACACTTGCTCGTTAACAGTTAACGCAAATCGATACCCGCCCTCATTCGAATTCGCGACTAACAGCGTCGGCTTTATGCTGAACCATCATTATGCAAAGTGCGCTTCGAGGCATACTATTGAACTGCGACCGAAGAGCCCCCTGCATCATTCAGTCGATGATAAAGCCCTCATCAGGGCAAACGTGTTGAGCATTGCAACGGCGGGCTCTTCGATTGCGCCACTCCAGTGAATATCCAGCAGAACTTCAAGCCTACTGACATTACCCTGTCAGTAGCTCTAGGTCATAATGCGCGCTCCCTTAACTGAGAAATTCGGAGAGTTGCATGTCTCATTCGGGCCAGTGCTTGTGTGGCGCCGTGAAGTTCAGCGCCGACGATGTAGAAACACATTTTCACAGCTGCCACTGCGGCATGTGTCGCCGCTGGTCGGGTGGGCCTGGTATGGCCGTAGGGGTTGGCTCAGTGAAATTTGCAGACGAATCTCACATTAGTCGTTACGCCTCATCGGACTGGGCGGAGCGCGGCTTCTGCAGCAGCTGCGGTACCAACCTTTTCTATCATATGAAAGAGCCAGGCCGGTACATCATGTGGCTTGGCACCTTCGACGATCAAACTCCTTTTGAAATCGCAGGAGAAATCTACATAGACTCAAAGCCCGACAGCTACGCGCTGGCTGGCGATCATCCGCGGCAGACCGAGGCAGAATTTATGGCTGCTATGGGCATCACGCCAGAGTAGGTGAGCGCGCTAGTGCAGCCTCACTAGCGTGGGGGTTGTAGACCCACGGACGCGAGCAACTCTCGGCGGCAGTTCACGGCAAATACGAGCAGCGCCAACAACGACAGCGCTGCAGCCGCAACAAACGGCGCCCCGGCGAAATACACACCGGTGGTATCGGTGTAGTGATAAAACAGCTGAGTCATAGTCAGTGGGCCGACAATGGCCGCAATGCTGCCAATGCTGGCCAGAAGACCCTGCAGCTCACCTTGCTCGTTCTGCGGCACCTGATTGGACATGATGCTTTGTACCGCCGGGCCGATCAGGCCTGCCAAGGCAGAAGCCACAATGCACAGACCTAAGAGCGGTACGGTTGTGGCTACTGCAGTTCCGGCAAAGGCCACGGAACTGGCAAGAAAACCCAGCAGCGCAACTCGGGCCGGGCCGAGCTTTGGGATGATCACTCGAATTAGCCCACCTTGAACCATCGCCATCATCAGACCGACAAAGGCCAATGACAATCCAACGTCGCCGCTGTCCCAGTTGAAGCGTTCCATGGTGAAGAATGCCCAGATACTAGGATAGACATGGTGACCGATGTTGTAGATGAACATCACCAAGACCAAACCCAGCAACGCCGGGAATTGCGCCAATCGAGCCAATGCTCCAAAGGGATTCGCACGCCGCCAATTGAACGCGCGACGCTGTGACGGTGGCAACGTCTCTGGCAATACTAGTGCGCCGTAGAGCAGATTCAGTGCGGCTAAGCCGGCTGCGGCAAAAAACGGCAAGCGCGGGCTAATCTCCCCCAAATAACCACCCAACGCCGGGCCGATGACAAACCCCAAGCCGAATGCCATGCCCATGAGACCGAAGTTCTGCGCCCGCTGTTCCGGTGGAGTCACGTCGGCTACCAGGGCATTGGCTGTGGCGTGGGTGGCTCCAGCAATGCCGGTCATGATGCGCCCGAGAAACAGCCAGAGCAGCGTTGTCGCAAAACCGGCAATTACATAGTTGACCGCATAGGCGGCTAACGACACCAATAGCACCGGCCGTCGACCAAAGCGATCGCTAAGCCCACCGAGTATCGGCGCGAACAGAAACTGCAACAGCGCATAAGCTGTGAGCAGGTAGCCGCCGTAGGCTGCCGCACTGCTCAGCGGCTTGCCGGTAATTTCCATCAACAGCGCCGGTAACACCGGCATGATGATGCCGAAGCCGATCATATCCAGCAGCACGGTGATGAAGACGAATATGATCGCGTGCTTGCTGGCCGGCTGAGTCATCAAAATTCCGAGAACTTGTATCTACGCAGTGAGCCACTCACGATAGCACGATGCCAGAAGCCGATTCCTCCAGCGCAACCGCGCAACAGCAACGCACCCAGAACTTACTGAATGCCAAACCCACCGGCCTATTGTTGCGTCTGGCTAGCCCCAACGTCCTGGCATTTTTGGTGCAGGCATTGGTCAGCATGACCGAAATTTGGTACGTGGGGCAGCTGGGCACGGTGCCGCTGGCAGCCATGGCACTCATGTTCCCAGGCTTGATGCTGATGCAGATGTTGGCCAACGGCGCAATCGGCGGTGCTGTAACCAGCGCAGTGGCCCGAGCTGTAGGCAGCGGTGACCTCGTACGCGCCGAACAGCTCATCTGGCACGCCTTGGCAATTGCCGGAATTGCGGGCCTGCTGTTTTTTATTCTGGCGCAGCTGTGGTTAGAAGCAGGGCTCGAAGCCATTAGCCCCGACCCGTTAGTAGTTGAGCAAGCCAAAGTTTACGGCCTGATTGTCTTTAGCGGTGCTCCCTTGGTGTGGATCCTAGGACTGCTGAATTCAATCTACCGCGGCATGGGCAACATGCGTTTTCCCGCACTATTGATGCTGGCAAGCGCAGTTATCCAGGTTCCTTTATCTGGCGTTCTGGTGTTGGGCTTGTTCGGAGTGCCAAGCTTCGGCATTGCCGGCGCCGCTATTTCGGTGCTCGTGGTCGCAACGCTGATCTCCAGTTTAGCGATTCGCGGCTTGCTGGACCCAACGGCGACCCTGCGCCTACGCCTTTCCCGCGCCCAGTTCTCTGCGCGCTTGTTCCGGCAAATTTTACAAGTTGGGCTGCCCTCTGCGCTGTCCCCGGTCTTCACCGTGACCACCATTAGCGCGGTCAATGTTCTCGTGGCCGAGTTTGGCGTCGCGGCATTGGCGGGCTACGGCATTGGTTCACGCATCGAATTTCTGCTCATCCCCATGGTTTTCGGCCTGGGTGTGGCCATGAACACAGCGGTCGGCGTCAATCTCGGCGCAGGCCAAGTCGATCGCGCGGTTCGCATTGGCTGGACCGGTGGCGCGTTGGCGGCTGGGCTCACCGGTCTCATTGGTCTGTCTTTGGCCTTGGTACCTGAACTGTGGGCTGGTCTATTCAGCGATGACCCGGCAACCCTGGATGCGGCCTGTCGGTATTTGCGTATGTCGGGTCCTGCCTTTGCTTTCCAAGGATTGGGCTTGTCGTTGTACTTCGCATCACAAGGCGCGGGCACCGTCACCTGGCCAGTGATTGCTACATTTATCCGCCTACTGGCGGCGGTGGGCATCGCTGCTATCGGCGTCTATGCCTTTGACGCAGCCTTGGACTTCGTGTTTTTCAGCACCGCGCTTGGCATGGTGCTTTACGGCTGCATCACCGCAGCCTCGTTAAAACTCGGGGTTTGGAACCGAGCGTACGCCCAAGCATCGGCAGCATTACGTTAATCGTACAAATGTAGGCAGATCTTTAGCGGGCACAGACAATGTCTTTGCACCCTATACACCCTGCGCGTAGGCATAGCTGGGGTGGCTGCCTACACTGGTCTCCTGCTTTGAAACCGGCCTCGACAGGAGTACACATCGATGCTGAAGCGCGCCCTCGCTGCCACCGCACTTTTTCTTTCCAGCCAAGTAATGGCTGCACCGATTTACGAGTTCATCGACAACAACGCCAATACTGGCGGCGCTGGTGATTATCTGGATTCGCTCAGCACCACTTGGGATGCGGGCAACCAGGTGTTGAATTGGAAGACCACGTTCTCCACTGATGCCGTAGACAGCTTCTGGCTGGTGATCAACGATGGGCCCAACCCCAAAGCAACCGACACGAACGAATTGGTCATCATGTACGGCGACTTGAACCGGGGTACCGTCACGTCGTATGTGTACAACGGCGCCAACAACGCCAACAGCTACAACACGCCGGGCATCTACTTACAGACCGATAGCCTAAGTGTTCTCGGCAACAGCATCGAGTTCACCATCGATGCCAGCGCCATCAACGCCGCTACCGTGCCCGGTGACTATCGCGGACTGGTTGCCGGTCCAAATAGCATTGGGATCTGGTTTCATGTCGCAACTGGCAGCCGGTTCGGCTATGAGGGCGACGAGCTCACGGGCTATCGCTTCCAATCTCAAGGTTGGTACGATCGTGCAAACTTGCGCATGCGCGAAGTTCCTGAACCCGGCACGGTTGCGCTTATGGGCCTGGGCCTGATCAGCTTGGTCGGCATACGTCGCCGACGCTACCGCTAGCGACCACAGCGATGGTTCTCTGCCGGGGTGCTGAGCGCTCCGGCTTTTTTTTGCCCGGCGTAGTAGAACCCAACAACGATCACATTCTTCAGCGACCATCAGACGGTAGCCTTTACCGCAGATGATGTCTTTCACCCAGAAGTACTATGCACCCTTCGAAGAGCTATTGGGCTTGCTCTGTCCTAGCTTGTGCATTTTCTGGATAGCCGCCCAGTTCGGCGCTTTGAGCTGGTCTGGCCTGCTTTACATCTGGATGGGTTGCGGATTGTGTTTGCTGCAAAGATCCGGCAACTATCCACAAGCGCCGCAACGTCCATTCGTGCACGGACTACACAGCACCGCTGTAGGATTGTTCTGGCCGCTGTGGCTGGCCGCTAGCCGGCCAGATGCTGATTCTCTTGAGCACAGGCGGCCCTAGTCACTGCACAATGCAGCACGCCTTAGCGCATCGACGTACCGGCAAACTCATCGGACGGTTCGTGCCCGAGGAAGATCTTGCCTAACTCCGCATACAGTGGATGCGCCACCCAGCGATGGGTTGCGCACATGTGTGCGTCGCGAAACTTGCGCTCCAGGGGGTTTGCCATAAATGCCGCTGTTGTACCGCCCGCGTTGTGCACCAGATCGACAGCCTTCATGGATGCATGCGCCGCGTGTATGCAAGCCAGCCTAGCAATCTGGGTACGTGGCCCACTGGGCATCTCGGCACCTTTGTGTAGCTCGTCCTCGACTTCGCCCATGGCCTCGAACAGAAACGCCCGAGCGGCACGCAACTCTGCTTCAGCCTCGCCCACCTTATGCTGTGCGATGCCGCGATCTTTAAGCAGCGAGGTCGAAAGCATGGGCATCTTGTTCTGCGCCAAATCGGAAAACGAATCCAACGCACCGCGGGCAACACCGACCGCACAAGCGGCTTTGTTGTAGGCCAAACGCAACGGCACAGGAATCCGATACACCGGGTTGTCGTAGTGAGCGGGTAGCGACACGAGATCGACGCCAGTCCACTTCTCGGAAACCTCTGCGCCTTCTGCGCGCACCGTATGGCTGCCGGATCCTCGAAGCCCAGCAACGTCCCAGGTATCGACAATTTCCCATTGGCTGCGATGCATGAACCACATCTTGAAGGTGGGCTGACCGTCGCTGTCTAGCCGCGGCGCATCGCCATCAAACACCGGTGCCGCCATGAAGCACCACTCGGCGTTGTGACAACCGCTGATGAAGGTCGCCTCACCCCAGATTTTGAACCCGCCGTCCGCCTGGGCCACTGCTTTAGAAGGCAGCGATCCGGGGCCACCGCCACCGCACATGATGACTTTGGGATTATCGAGATAAACCTCTTTGGCAAGCTTCGGATCCATGCCTCCCGCCGCCATGGCATTGATTTCGCTGCCCAACATTAAATTCCAACCAATGGAACCATCGATGGCAGAAACCGCGGCAATGGCCTCAATGGTTTCACCAACCGAGGCATTCTCGCCACCGAGCTCCTTGGGAAGGGTATAGCGGAACAGACCGGCATCGACCATGGTATCGATGGTTTCCTGAGGCGCCTGGCGCAGGACCTGGGCTTTGTCACCGCCTTGGGAAATGACGTCCCGCAGTCGCTCAATACGCTCAAGTACAGGCAAAGAGCGCAATTCAGCACCGTTGGGAGATGCGTTCACGCTGGACGGGTTGGCAGCCATAGTGTTCCTAAATTGTGGTTCTGCGGAACCCACCATTGAACAACCAAGTGGCGGCGAGCGCAATGATGACTGGCCTTTTATGATCATCAATCGCCGACCTAGAAGCAGTCGCTTGACCGCGTCGCAAACCATCAGCGTGGAGCGAAACGGCCAGCAGAGCCATTACCGCGCAGAGATCGATAGGCAAACGACGCCAGCAATCAACCGGGCCATGGCAACCAAGTATGGCTGGGCTGATCGCTACATCGGCGTAATTTTCGGCGGGCGGGACGATTCAGTGGCCATCAAGCTGATCCCACAGCCGTGACTTGCGTACTACAGCAACGACGACCACTGCGGTTGTTGCTGCCCGAACCCGGTTGCTTGCTCATAGGCCAGTGCAGCTTCTAAGACTTTCCTATCGGCGCCAGGTGGGCCGACGATCTGTAAGCCCATGGGCAGCCCCGTGTTGGAAAACCCACAAGGCACAGACACCACCGGACACCCCGTTACGCTCAGTAGCCAAGCGCTGGCCATCCACTGTAAGTAGTCCTGTTGCTGCTGGCCTTCAATCTCCCGTACCCACTCGATGGCTTTGGCAAAGGGTAGAACCTGGGTCGTCGGTAAAATCAGCAGCTCCCTTGTTGCAAAGAAGCGCAGCATCTCGGCACGCAGCGTGTTCAAACCACGCTGCGCTTCTCCTAGCTGTGTTGGGGTTGCGCTGAGCCCCAGTTCGATGTTCCAACGCACGGTATCTTTCATTTGCTCCGGGGAGCGGCGGTACAGCTCGGCAAAACCGGTTACGAAATGCTGTGCCCGCAATCGAGAAAACACCATGGGCGCCAAATGCAGATCCGGCTCGGTGTATTCCAGCTCAGCCCCAAGTTGAGCAAACACATCAGCCGCGCTGCGCGCACTGTTACGAATCTCCGGCACTACCGGCAGCATCCCAAGATCCTCAGTTACCGCGATCCGGCAACCAGCAAGGTTCGCCGGCCGTAACGCTGCAAACGCCGACGCGGGTTGATCAATCGATAAGGCCGCTCTCTGATCCGGTCCCGCCATGACCGACAGCATGAGGCCGAGATCGTCGACCGACCGCGCCATAGGCCCGACGATCGGCAATGGGTTGTAGCCGTCGCGATCCGGCACTTTGGGCACACGGCCGGGGCTTGGGCGAAAGCCCACAACGTTGCAGAACGCCGCAGGATTGCGCAACGAGCCACCAAGATCGCTGCCATCGGCAATTGCCAGCATGCGCGCCGCCAGCGCTGCTGCGGCGCCACCACTGGACCCACCGCTGGTGCAGTTGGGATCGTAAGGCGTAACTGTCGTCCCAAACAGTGGGTTGAAGGTTTGTGAACCCGCACCGAATTCCGGCACATTGGTTTTTCCGAGAACAATTGCGCCGGCAGCTTCCAGCCGCTGCACATACAACACACTGTGTGTCGGCACGTGCTCAGCAAACGCTGGCGAGCCATAAGTCGTGCGCACGCCTTCGGTTTCTGCCAGGTCTTTAATCGCAATCGGCAGCCCTTCCAGAGGCCGCGCTGTGCCACCCGCTGCTAAGCGCCGATCAGCTTGTTGTGCACTTTCCAGAGCACGCTCTGGCACCAACGTACAAATGGCGTTCACCACTGGATTAACGCGCTCGATCCACTCGAGGGTGGTGTGCATTAGCGCTGCGCAAGTCACTGAGCCGCTGGCCACTGCCAGGGTTTGTGCCCGTGCCGACTGGTTCAGCAGTTCAGGCGGTGCAAGCGCCGAGGCGTCCGCAGCCACCATGCTCAATCAACCGCCGCAACTTGGCCGCCGTCAGCGGCAATGTGCGTAGAGTTAATCCAAATGCCGGCAGGAGATGCAACGAAAGCGACAATTCGAGCAATCTCAGCCGCTGTGCCTAAACGCCCAAGGGGAATGCCCTTTTCCACGTTGCGATAGAACTCTGGCTGCTCCTGCTTCACCGTATCCCAAGAGCCGCCAGGAAAGTACACGGCCCCAGGGGACACTACGTTGGCGCGCACACCATCACGACCATAGCTCTGCGCTAGCTCGTTGGCGTATGCACGCATGGCCGCTTTAGCCGGTCCATAGGACGAGCGTCGGCGAAAGTAAAACTTGCTGGCCATGGACCCGATGAATGTGATGCTCGAGCCCTTGCTCACTTGTAGCGTTGGTAGCGCCGCGTCGACAGCGCGCACTCCCGCCATCATGTCGATCTGAAAACTGCGCTGCCAACCGTCTTCATCACCCTGACGATCAAAACCACTGGCGTTGTGAATGAGAATGTCCAAACCACCGAACTGCTCGACAACGCTCCGTATGAACGCACCAGGTGCCTCGGCATCCATCAGGTCGCGTGCTTCCCCGAAGTGACTACCTTGGGGAACCGGCGGCAAACTGTTGACGGCCGCGGTCACGCCCTCTGCACCACGCGCGCACAGAGCCACTTGCACACCTTCCGAAGCCAGCAGATCGGCGGTATACCAGCCGATTCCCCGGCTGCCCCCAAGCACCACGGCACGAAGCCCATCCAACTGCAGGTCCATGTTCGCTCCTTGGCTTTTCGTAAAACTCTTCGCAACTGCAGCCATGCTACCGCACAATGCCCCGGGATCAGCAAGGAAGAGCTAATGTCACTGACACTGAGCAATGAAGAAGTCCGTGTGCTGGGGTGCCTGTTAGAGAAGTCTGTGGTCACCCCAGACCAGTATCCGTTGACGCTGAATGCACTTACCAATGCCTGCAACCAGAAGAGCAGTCGTGACCCTGTATTGCAGCTTGAGCAAGGCACGGTGCAGCGCACGATCAGGCTGCTAGAGGCCAAACACCTGGTGCGCACCGAAGAGAACTTCAAGAGCCGAACCGAAAAATACGTGCAGCGTTTCTGTAACACGCCGTTCAGCGACTACCAGTTCGACGCCGCACAGTTAGCAGTGGTCACGCTGATGCTGTTGCGCGGCCCGCAAACACCTGGCGAGCTGCGAGCCCGCAGCGGCAGGCTCCACAACTTCAGCGACAATCAAGCGGTGGTGGAGACGCTAAACAGCCTGATGGCCTGGGACGGCGGCGCGGTGGCCGCCGTTCTACCACGACTCCCCGGGCGCAAAGATTCCCAGTACATGCACCTGTTTGCTGGTGAGTTAGCAGATGCCTCAACTGAACCAGCAGCCGCGCCAGCGCAGGCGACAAGCGCAGACCGTGAGAGCAGCCTGGAACAACGTGTCAGTGCTCTAGAACAAGAGCTCGCCGCACTAAAAGCCAGGCTTACAGTAGACAACTAAGCTAGGGCGGTGACTGTTCCCCGGTATTGCTGGTTTGTTCTTCCGGAGCGTACTTCGCTGAGCGCTGAAAGCTCTCGTACCAATCATGGACAAACTCTGCATAGCGGAAATTCGAATCGTCGGGAATTTCGCGCAGGGTCGTTCCCGTGAGCACATAAACCAGCAGCAGCATCTGCACGAAAGTCAGAAATACCCGGCCATAAGGGTCATCTGCCAACACCTTCTGTTCCGCTGGCGCAGCGGGCTCCGAGTGCGGGGCAACTCCCAACCGATCCTGCAGCTGCTTTTCTGCCCGGCGAAAGCCGAGGGGGTCGCGGTAACAAGACTGGGCGAGCTCGCGGGAGGCTACATTGAAGTCGCTAATCAAACGCTCGCTAAGCGCGCGACGCACAAAGTCAAAGGGCCAATAGAGGCAACCCATCAATGCGGCGAACCGCAACCACGGCAAATGCTTTAAGGTGAAATGACATAACTGCGGAATCAACGCCACGTCTACGGCGGCCGCAGGCCAATGGGCGCTGGCATTGGGCAAATCGATTACTCGAGCAGGCCAGTCAATGCCTCGCGGCGCCAGCACGGAACCCACTCGGACAAGCACGTCACTGTCATCGCCTAGCCGTCGCTGCCAGTGGCTCAACCGCGCCTCCAGCGCTTTGGGGGCCTGGTCGAACTTCAGTGCTGGCGTTGGGCCACCCTCGTTCGAGCTTCGGCGCACTAGCAACACTGGTACCTGCCAGATCGATTGTGGATCTGCGCGCCATCGCACTAGCTGCAAAACCACAAGAATCAGCGCTATCAGGAACCACAAAGCCAACAATGCACTGAACCAGTGCAGCGAGGTAACGGCGTTAGTCGGCAGGGTCTCTACGTAGATCGGCATACGACTGTGCGGGGTAAGCGCGATGAGGAGCGGCACGAACAACAGCGCCAGCAGCGCCGTCTTCGTATGTGCTATGCGCCAGCGATAGCCATGAAAGGAACGTTGCAAGCGCGCCAGGCGTCCTTTCGGCGCGTCCGTATTATCCGCTTCAGCTTTGGCATCCCGCCGCGCCCCGCGCGCCACCCAGCGCTCGAACAACAACAGCAACAGCAATAGCAGCAAGCCACCGAGAAAGCCGCGACCTGCGTTGGGTAACGCATCTAGAAAGGCCACCAGCTGAGAGATTACGCCCACCGCATTGCTCCACTGCGCATGGCGAACACCTGTGCCAGTTGCTGATCCAATAAGGCGTAGAGCCCATAGACCACGGCGGCAAACAGCACACACCACAGCAGCGCGACCCACTGGCTGCAGCGAAGCGCATAACCCAGGCAATGGCTAAGCCCGTACAACAGCAAAAGCAGCAGCGGCAGCGCCAGCCACAGCTGCCGATCGGCCAAGGGCAACAATCCAACGGCTGTGAGCAGCAGACCCAACAGTGCGCTAATCAGCAGCATGGCCACCAATACCTGGGCGAGCCGCCGCCGGGCCACATAGCGAGTCATCCAAGCCATGCTCATGGCCAGAATCGAGATCATGCTGAACAGACTCAGCGCCACCTGAGCCCCGGAAAGCTTGAACAGATATAGGTGCACCAGACCATAGGCCAAGGCCGCTAGCAGTAGGCTCAAAGGCAACGTTTGTGGGGCAATTTGAATGCGCTCGGGGGAACCCCGGGCAAAGAGAATGCGGGCGACGGAGCGCGATAGACTGCCGAGGGACTGCATGCTGCTATTCATACAGGGGCGCGTTGGAGCCGTCCAGCGTTGACGGGGTCAGCCCGCTAGGGGCTTGCGGGGCCAGTGCCTGGCGGCACCGGCCCATTGGCGATGAACTTAGAACTGGTTCATCGTGTTGGCAGCACCACCAGCCAGCAGCGCTTTCTCACCCAGGAAGTACTCTTTGTGATCGTCACCGATGTTCGAGCCCGCCAGATCCTGGTGCTTGACCGCCGACAGATCGCGGCGGATCTCGCGTCGTTGCACGTCCCGCACATAGGCCAACATGCCCTGATCACCGAAGTAGCCTTCGGTGAGAACATCCGTGCTAAGCGCAGCGGTGTGGTAGGTGGGCAGAGTAATCAGATGGTGGAAGATCCCTGCTTCCCGCGCTGCGTCCTTTTGGAAGTTCTGCACCAGCTGATCAGCGGTGGTCGCAAGATCGGAGTCGTCTAGCGCAACATCCATCAAACCCTTCGGCGTGGTAGCTGGGTCCGGGTAGGCAGAAACATCTTTGCCTGCGTCTTTCCATTCCTGATACACCTGCTCGCGGAATGCCAGCGTCCAATTGAAGGAAGGCGAGTTGTTGTACACCAGCTTTGCGTCCGGCCGCTTTTCACGAATGGCGTTCACCATGGCTGCAATCTGCGCAACGTTGGGCTTTTCGGTTTCGATCCAAAGCAAGTCTGCGCCGTGTTCCAGGCTGGTGACGCAGTCGAGCACGACTCGATCAAACCCGGTGTCTTCCCGGAACGCATACAGACCGTTGTCCAACCGCACCGGGTGGTGGGTCTTGCCATTCTTATGGAAGGTCACATCGCCTTCTTTCAGATCATTCACCGACTCCACTACTGAAGTCTGCAAAAATGCGTTGTACTGGCTACCGAGATCACCTGGAGTCTTCGACACTGGGATCTTTTGAGTGAGGCCTGCTCCCAATGAATCGGTGCGCGCAACGATGATGCCGTTGTCGATTCCGAGCTCGAGGAACGCGTAACGCACGGCGTTGATCTTCGATACAAAATCTTCGTGGGGTACCGTTACCTTGCCGGCCTGGTGACCACATTGCTTGGCATCAGACACCTGGTTTTCGATTTGAATGGCACAAGCGCCCGCTTCGATCATGCGCTTAGCTAACAGGTATGTGGCTTCTTCGTTACCGAAACCCGCATCAATGTCGGCAATGATCGGAACAACGTGAGTTTCATAGTTGTCGATTCGATCGATGATGCTGCTGACGTCGCCGCCACTGGCACGGGCTTCGTCTAGTTCTACGAACATATGACGCAGTTCCCGCGCGTCAGCCTGTTTCAAAAAGGTGTAGATCTCTTCGATCAGCGCCGGCACCGAAGTTTTCTCGTGCATGCTCTGGTCGGGCAGCGGTCCAAACTGTGAACGCAAGGCGGCAACCATCCAACCACTCAGGTAGACGTAGCTGCGATCAGTCGTCTTTCGGTGTTTCTTCACCCCCATCATCATTTGTTGGGCAACGTAGCCATGCCAACATCCCAACGACTGGGTGTACTTGGCCGGATCTTTGTCATACGCCGCCATGTCGCGACGCATGATGTCCGCCGTGTACTGAGCAATTTCGACACCGGTCTGGAAGCGGTTCTGCTGCCGCATACGCACAACGAATTCCGGGTTGATGGCACCCCACTCCTGAGTATTTTTAATCTGCTGGGTGACGCCTTCGATTTCCTGCAGGTAGCCCACGGACCCCTCCTTGTTTACCTAAACGATGCTGGTGATATCTATTTCGCAAAGTAAGCTGTGAATGTGCCCACTATGCTGCTCCGAACTGAGCGCGGCAAGTTACCAGCGCCTCGGTCAGATGAATATGGAATATTTCACAATCAATAATTTCTAGTGAGGAATAGGTTAGGCACACGAGATTTGCGACTAACCGGCAAAGACCGCACACTCCCCGCGCAGGTATGAGCTAGGACAGCAAGGTGCAAAGGGCAACGGATTCCCAAGCGGTCAAAGCGTTCCGCACGGATCGCTATTTCACCAGTGACGGCCAGTGGTACTTCGCCACGCGCGAACAAGTGGACTTCGGGCCATTTCGAGACCGCCCGGACGCCTACCGGGCATTATTGCGCTACCTGGACACCCAGCGCACCATGGCCCGTTTGCGGGGTCGAGACACGGTGCTGGACCCGGACGAGACCTTCAACACCCAAGGGGTAGCCACCATCGCCAAACAGATTCGCACCTGGAGCAACCGCAAAGTCGGCGAGATTCGCGGGGACGAGCAACGGCTGGATACCGAGCTCGATGACTTCTGACAGCATGCAGCACCTGCTGCACACCGCTGGGCGCCTGCTGCTCGGTCTCTACTTTCTGATTCCGGGCATCATGAAGATCACCGGCTGGGACGATACCGCCGCCTACATGGCCGCCCACGGCATGATCTACATTCCCGCTTTCCTGGTAGCCACCATCGTCATGCAGGTCGGCGGCGCACTATGTTTATTCGCCAACATTCGCGTACCAGTGGTGGCTTTTCTGCTGGCCGGGTTAACGCTGGTGATCAGCGTTGTCATGCATAACTTCTGGAGCATGGAAGAAGGGCTGCAGCAACAACACGAGATGCAGAATTTCATTAAGAACCTGGCGATCATGGCGGGCTTGTTGGTTCTAGCAGGTCGCGCTAAATAGCACAGGGTCGCCAGGCTCCCCGCTATTAGAACCAGAAGCGCACCCCTGCCACCAGAGAAAACACGTTTCTGTCTTCACCTTCAGCTCGTCGTAGATCGGCACTGTCGCCCAGCGCATGAGAGAGGCGCAGGCCAACGTAGGGTGCGAACTCTTTAGCCAGCTCGTAGCGCAGGCGCAACCCGAAATCGACGCTGCCCAAACCCGCGCCAACTCCGATCTCTTCATCTGCAGAAAACGCGCCGTTCAGTTCGATTCGCGGTTGCAGCAACAGCCTCTGGGTTAGGCGCAGCTCATACTCCGCCTCTAGCCGAACCGAGACATCACTTTCGTCGCTGAAAAACAACGCAGCGTCCACTTCAAACCAGTACGGTGCCAGACCCGCCAAGCCGATCACGCCGTAGCTACGGGAGGGTTTGGGTTTGATGTCCTGTCGCACTCCGGCTTGTAGATCCCAAAACGGCGTAACGGCGCGACTGTACAGCGCTTGAATTTCAAGCTCCGCTAAGTGAGTGTCTTCGGTTTCGTATTCGGCTTCTGATTTCAGCCAGAATTTCTGTAGATCGCCACCGATCCAAGCTTGCCCTTCCCAGACCATGGCTGGATCGCCTTCGTTGGTCTGCAGTTCAAAGCGCTCGCCGAGCAACATCCAATGTAACTGCGCACCATGATGTTGTTTCACCGCGGCTCGAGCAGCCGCCATCTCTGCAGCGCTATGACTAACGTCGACCTCAGCCTGAGTTGCTGCGGCAAGCGCGAGCCAGCTCAGCAGCAACAAAGTTCGCACCATCTTCACACTGGTGCTGGGCTATCGACCACCGACACGACCCGCATCATGCCGGCGTGCATGTGGTAGAGAAGATGGCAATGAAACGCCCAATCGCCAATGGCATCGGCAGTGATGTCTACCGAAAGTTTCTCGCCCGGCTTAACTACTACCGTGTGCTTCCTCGCTTTGTGCCCGATATGCTGCGAGTGCTCGAACTCAGGGACTAGCTCGAAGAACATGCCATGCAGGTGAATCGGGTGAGGCATCATGGTGTCATTCACCAACGTCAGGCGCAGCCTCTCGTCTTTGTGGAACACGATGGGGCCATCGACTTCAGAAAACTTTATCCCATCGAATGACCACATATAGCGTTCCATGTTGCTGGTCAGGTGCAACTCCAGCTCCCTTGCCGGCGCGCGCGGATCGGGATTTGGCAGTAGGCTCTTCAGGTCGGCGTAAACCAACACTCGATGAGGAGCGTCTTCCAGCCCCAATGGACGTTCACTGAGGCGATTGACTGGATTCTCTGCCAATCCTACAACGCCGGGTCCACGCTCGTGATTGTGGGCTTGGGGTACTTGCGGCTCTGCAGAACCGTGCCCCATCTTCGAATGGTTCATTGCCCCGTGATTCTTTTCAGAGTGACTCTTTTCAAAGTGACTCTTTTCAAAGTGACTCATGGCCATGTCCTTCATGGTCAGAGTCGGGCGCTGGCGAAGTGCCGGTACAGGCGCGATCATTCCAAGCTCAGGCGCAAGCGTGCCGCGCACCAAACCGCTACGATCATTGCTCTCCGCAATCAGCGCGTAGGCAATCCTCTCGGAGGGCTGTACGACCACGTCGTAGGTTTCTGCAGTGCCGATCTGCAACTCGTCGGTCTCTACTGGTTGTACGTTTAACCCATCGGCCTGTACCACAGTCATTGGCAGATCCGGGATGCGTACGTTAAAGATGCTCATGGCCGAGGCGTTGATGATTCGCAATCGAATTCGCTCACCGGGTTTAAACAATCCCGTCCAATTGTCTGCAGAGCCATGGCCATTCAATAGATAGGTGTAGGTTGCGCCGGTGACATCGGCAATGTCTGTGGCGTTCATACGCATCGCGCCCCACATCTTGCGCTCGGAGAACGCTGCACCAATGCCTTGGGCGCGCGCTTGCCGAATGAGGTCACTAACCGTGCGCTGTTGAAAGTTATAGACATCGCTCATCTTCTTGAGCTTGGCAAAGAGGCGATGGGGATCTTCGAAGGTCCAATCCGACAGAACCAGCACGTACTCACGCTCAAAGCCTACGGGATCTGGGTCCGCTGGTTCGATCACGATGGGGCCATAGTGCCCCAACTGTTCCTGTAGGCCAGAGTGACTGTGGTACCAGTAGGTGCCCGCCTGGCGAACGGGGAACTGATAAGTGAACGTTTCACCAGGTTTTATGCCCGGGAAAGTAACGCCGGGCACGCCGTCCATTTGAAATGGCAGCAACAACCCATGCCAATGAATCGAGGTGTCTGCTGCCAGCTGGTTCGTTACTCTCAGGGTAACGTCCTCGCCCTCACGCCAACGCAATAGCGGCGCTGGTACTTGGCCGTTAATGGCGATGGATCGACCTATCTCGCCCTCGACCCTGTGCGTGCCTGGAGCCACGCTCAGGTCGAAGGAGCGACCAGGGCGCGCGCGTAGGCCGCGCATATCTGCCGACGTTCCGCTTCTCGCCCAAGCGGGGAGCTGCTGTTGCCAGGCCAGCCCTGCAGCCATCGCAGTCGCTGTGCGGACAAAACTTCGTCGAGATACTGTGCCTGGTTCAGTCACTGCCCATATCTATATTTTGACGGTGGTGGTACCCGCTAACTGGCTCGGCCTTCTCGCCAAGCCTTAATG
>JBPCXR010000325.1:0-30133 GCA_051027215.1 Pseudomonadales bacterium
GCCCACACCAGACTCGCCAACCAGCAGCGGGTTGTTTTTGCGACGCCGGCACAACACCTGCACCACCCGTTCAACTTCGTCTTCACGACCGATCAACGGATCGATTCGACCATTGCGGGCTTGCTCATTTAGGTGAGTCGCAAAGGCCTCCAATGCGCTCTGCTGGGGCGCACTGCCCTCGGCACTTTCGTCTTCGCCGATTGGCGCGGCATCACCGCTTTCGCCAGGGCCAAAGACTTTTGAGATTCCGTGAGCGATGTAATTGACCACATCGATCCGAGCCACGTTCTGCTGTTTTAAGAAGAACACCGCCTGGCTTTCTTGCTCGCTGAAGATCGCCACCAGCACATTGCCACCGGTCACTTCTTTACGCCCGGACGACTGTACGTGGAACACCGCCCGCTGCAGGACCCGTTGAAAGCCAAGCGTCGGCTGGGTTTCTCGCTCAGATTCGCCTGCCGGGATCAGTGGCGTGGTGGAATCAATAAACTCGCCAAGGTCCGTTCGCAAGCGCTCCACATCAGCGCCAACCTTTTGCAACACGTCCAAAGCAACGGAGTTATCTAGCAAAGCCAGCAACAGGTGCTCCACGGTCATAAATTCGTGGCGCTTAGACTTCGCCTCGCGAAAAGCATCGTTGAGCGTCGATTCTAGGTCCTTACTCAGCATATCTTCGAGTATCCCTGTTAGTCCGTCATCTCGGTGGTCGACATCAACGGATGATTGTTCTCCTGAGCATATAGATTCACTTGCTCCGATTTGGTTTCAGCCAAATCTTTCGGAAAAATGCCTACGACCGCACTACCGGCCGTGTGAATCTGCAACATGATCTGCGTTGCCTTCTCTCGGTGCATGCCAAAGAAAGACTCCAGCACATGCACCACAAATTCCATGGGCGTGTAGTCGTCGTTCAAAATGATGACCTTATACCTTGAGGGCCTTTTCAGCTCAGGTTTCGATTCGGCCTCGACGACACCGCTTTCTCGATCGGTGCCCAGGTCATCATCATCCGCACTACACATTATGCGCGCCGCAGCAGCGCGCTTCTGTAACTCAATCACCATTCCTCTAGTGTATGCCGAACACTGCCCGTTTCAATGTGAAGCGTACGCGACAGAGTGTTAATTGTTGCTTAACGGCCGCCACAACGAGCGAAAACCCCGTCGGATGGTCCCCGGCCTGGTGGATCCAAATCAAGGCCCAGTAAATATGTGGCCAATTTCTCAGAACTCAAGATCTTGACGCGACCACAAATTCGGGCCACATTGCGGGAGGATGCTTGGGCAGGTAATGGGACAACCCCTTCCGGCCTCAAATAAGCCCCATCTGGGTATAACTCAGCCTGGACTCTACAATCCAGCCAGTACGCGGTAACATTCGACGTTGAGCCAGACATTCTGACGCGAGGACGGCGTGATCAGATACGGCGGGTCGAAGTGTGAATCCGCGCGGGACGAAGGAGGGATGTCGCAGTGGCGACCGGAAAGGTAAAGTGGTTTAACAATGCCAAGGGGTACGGGTTTATCCTTCCTGATGATGGAGGGGACGATCTGTTCGCTCACTATTCATCGATCCAGATGGAAGGCTATAAAACCCTCAAAGCCGGCCAGGCAGTGCAATTCGATGTCATCGAAGGCCCTAAAGGCAATCATGCGGTGAACATCGACAGCGCGGCTGAGCAAGAGTCAGATGGCGCGGCCAAGAGTTCGGATAGCGAGGACGAAGACGATCCGCTGGGCGCAGAGCTGGAAGCCCTGCCTCAGGATCTGCCTGAATCCCTCGGTGGCACGTCGCACTAGCCGACCGCTGCGCGAACGCCTTCCTTAGCCCCTATCTTGGCCTTTGGGCCGCAATTGATCTGCGGACTCAAGTTATTGGGCGCAAAAAACTCCCCGAGCCTGCAGCCCAAGCCGTTCAATCACTCTGTACTCCCTGATCCCAGGCCTTGCGCCGCTCGGCATCATCCTCGGAGGCTTCCAACCAGCGCTGATCACTGTGCTGTTGCTCGCGCTTCCATAGCACCGCATCGGTTTTCAAATAGTCCATGAGAAACTCGCAAGCGGCGAAGGCGTCCGCTCGATGTGCCGAGGCAACCTGAACGTAAACAATCTGATCTTCTGGCAGCAACGCACCCACGCGGTGATGCACATAGACATCGAGCAGCGCCCAACGCGCCCGGGCTTGCTTGATGATCGCGGCGATGCTGCGCTCCGTCATCCCTGGATAGTGCTCTAAGAACAGCTCGTCTACCGCCTGATCGCCAAACTGGTCGCGCACCAGACCGACGAAACTGGCAATGGCACCGACCTGCCCCCCCACTCGCTCCCGGGTAAACTGCAGCGCTGCGGCGACATCGAAATCCTCTTCTGCGACAACGATTCGCGTGTCTTGCGGATCGCTATGGGACTGCAGTGGTGATTTTGTCACGGTCTCAGCCACCCGTCACCGGTGGTAAAAAGGCGACTTCGTCCCCCGCCGCCAACTGAATGTGCCCTTCGATAAGCTGCTGATTCACTGCTATTCGCACATTGTCCGCTAGCAATTGCTGGCGTACGTCTTCAGGCAGGTCCGAAAAGTGCGCGAGCAGTGCCTGGGTCAACGCTTCAACGTCTGCGGCTTCTGGCAAGCTCAAAGACACTGCGGCGGCACCAAACTGCTCACGCAACTGGGCAAACAAGCGCACCGTGATCTCCATTAGTCCGACCTTTCCCAGTGCCCTGAGCGGCCGCCAGTTTTTAACAGCAATTGCACCTGATCGATGCTCATCTCTCGATCCACCGCCTTGCACATGTCGTAAATGGTCAACGCAGCGACGCTCGCTGCGGTCAGCGCCTCCATTTCCACACCGGTTTGTCCGCTCACACGGCATTCGGCAACGATGCGCAAGCAGCCCTGTGCATCGGCTTCAAAATCCACGAGCACCTTGGTCAATGGCAATGGATGGCACAACGGAATCAGATCGGCGCAGCGCTTTGCCGCCTGTATACCTGCCACCCTTGCCACGGCAATAACATCGCCCTTTGGCGCAGCGCCGGTCATGATCATGTCCAACGTTTGAGGCTGGAGGCGCACCAAAGCCTGAGCTCGAGCGGTTCGTGCAGTAACAGGCTTGGCGGAAACATCCACCATGGCCGCCTCACCTGCCGCATTGATATGGGTTAGTTTGCTCATGGCTCTCAGTATACGGGATGTAGCGATCCTGACAGGGATGTTCCAGGTTGGTAGCATCGCGCCGATGTCGTTTGATGTACCACTGCTGTGAACACCGCCCCCACTGTCGTCGTTGGCCTGTCTGGCGGCGTCGACTCCGCCATGGCCGCGTTGCTGCTACAGCAGCAGGGTTATGCCGTCACCGGGCTGTTCATGAAAAATTGGGACGAGGACGACGGCTCGGAGTACTGCACGGCTGTGGCGGACCTCGCCGATGCACAACAGGTCGCCGAGCAACTTGGCATTGAGCTGCTGACGGCCAATTTTGCTGCAGAATATTGGGATAATGTGTTCGAGGCCTTCTTGGCCGAGTACGCTGCCGGCCGCACGCCCAACCCGGACGTTCTGTGCAACCGAGAGATCAAGTTTCGCTACTTCGCTGACTACGCCAGCGCGCTGGGTGCGGATTTCATCGCCACTGGCCACTATGCGCGCATTCAACATGACGCCGCCGGCCCACGTTTGCTGCAAGCGCTGGATCGCAACAAAGACCAGACTTATTTCCTCCAGTCAGTACAACTAGCGCAACTGGGCAACACGTTGTTTCCCCTAGGGGCGTTGCAAAAAGCTGAGGTTCGCCAGCAAGCTCGGGCGGCGGGCTTTGGCAATCATGCAAAGAAGGACAGCACTGGTATCTGCTTCATTGGCGAGCGCCGCTTTAGGGATTTTCTCAGCCGCTATTTACCCGCCAAAGAGGGTCGAATCTGCGATGTCGAGGGGAGGACGCTTGGTCAGCACCCGGGCACGCATCTGTTCACCCTAGGACAACGCCAAGGTCTGCGGGTTGGCGGCGTACAGGGCCAGGCAGAGGCACCTTGGTACGTGTTAGCTAAAGATCGGTGCCGCAACCAGCTTACCGTCACCCAAGACTTGGCGGCGTTAGACAGCCATTGGCTCGCCGCCGATGAGCTGAATTGGCTACTACCCACCGCGCCAGCGCTGCCCTTGCGCTGCCGGGCGAGAATTCGCCATCGACAGGCGTTGCAGGAATGCGAGCTCTATGCACGAGCTGATGGTCGCATCGGCGTTCGCTTTGAACAACCACAAAGGGCAGTAAATCCGGGGCAATACGTCTGCCTGTACCAAGATGAGCTTTGTCTTGGCGGCGGCCGAATTGTCGCCAACGGTCGTGCTCGCTAAATGAGCGACGCAACGCCAGCCAATGACCCAGTTGCACACTGGCCAGAACCGCTGCGCCGAACAATGGCGTTAGTTGGAGTCATTGCCGCTGCAGCCAGGGTCAGTGAGGTCGCCGAGAATCCAGGTAGTGGGATGAATAGCGTCGGCCTGGACGAAGCGCTATATCGCGCCGCAGCCGATCGCAGCCCGGCAGATTGGAACGCACTGTTTCCCCAGCCCCAGCTCTACACTCCCGCTACTGCACTAGCCATTAGCCTGCTCTCGGGATCCCGCGACCATCGAGCAACGCTGCTCTACACCATGCAGCTCATAGCGCTGGCAGAGCGCCTGGAACAGCAACCGGCGATTCGCAATGCCCTGGGCGACTTACTAGACGCAGACCCAGCGCCTTCGGCCAGTGCGCTGGCAAGCATCTATCAATCCACCATCAGCAATCTCGGCCAGCGAATTCAAGTCACGGGCGATCCGAGCACACTGCAGCAGCAGGCCACAGCAGAACAGATCAGGGCGCTACTGCTCGCCGGAGTCCGTTTTAGTTGGCTTTGGCGCAGTCGTGGCGGTAGACGCCGTCATCTGGTGCTCGGACGGCGTAAACTACTGAAGTCTCTGGAAGCCATTGGAGCTCGAATCTAAATGAGTGATCGACCGCCGGGATCTGAGCCGGCATTGACCCAAGTTATGGCCATTAGCGCCGTGGACGGACGCTATCGCAACAAAGTTGAAGCCCTGGCACCTGTGGCTAGTGAGTTCGCGCTAATGCGCAATCGCGTCAAAGTAGAGTGCCGTTGGTTAATTGCCCTGTCCCGCTCTGCGCAGATCGATGCGCTGGGCAGTTTCAATGCACAGCAGGTTACCGCGCTTGAGGCTATTTACGAACAATTCAATGCAGCCGATGCGGAGCAAATCAAGCAGTTCGAAGGTCAAACCAACCATGACGTCAAAGCGGTCGAATACTTTGTCAAAACCAAGCTAAACGACATTGACGGGATTGGCGATTGCACGGAATTTGTCCACTTCGCCTGCACCTCGGAAGACATTAACAGTACGAGCTATGCTCTCATGCTGGCAGACATTCGGCGCCAGCTGCTGGTTCCTGGCTACCGCTCTCTACTGGGTCAGCTAGATGCGCTGGCAGCCAAATACGCAGACATTGCCATGCTCTCCCGTACACACGGGCAAGCTGCATCCCCCACCACTCTGGGTAAAGAACTGCGAAACGTCTGTGAGCGAATTCGGCTGCAGCTAGGCAACTTCGAAGCCATCACGTTGTTTGGAAAGATGAACGGTGCGGTTGGTAACTACAACGCTCACTACATTGCTTATCCGGAGGTGGATTGGCCAGCGCTGAGCAAGAACTTTCTGACTGATCTAGGCATCGATCAAAACCCGTATACGACCCAGATCGAACCCCACGACTGCATCGCGGAGTACTGTCACGCACTGATCAGACTCAATCAGATACTGATCGATTTGTGTCGCGACGTTTGGAGCTACATTTCCATCGACTACTTTGGGCAGCATCAGGTAGAGGGCGAAACTGGTTCATCGACCATGCCCCACAAAGTGAACCCCATTGACTTCGAAAACGCAGAGGGCAACCTCGGCGTCGCCAATGCCCTACTAGGCCACCTAGCAGAAAAGCTACCCGTCTCGCGTTGGCAACGAGACTTATCCGACTCTACCGTGCTGCGCAACCTAGGCAGCGTTTCGGGTCACTGCCTCATTGCCCTGGCCGCCGCGAACAAGGGACTGGGCAAGCTGAAAGTAAATCGCGATCGCATTGCTACAGATCTCGACAACAATTGGGAAGTCCTGGGCGAAGCCGTACAAACCGTCATGCGCCGTCATGGTATGGAGCAGCCCTACGAGCGCCTGAAAGCGGCAACCCGGGGGCAAAAACTGGATCAGGCGTCGTATCTTGCGCTGCTAGATGAGTTGGCTTTGCCGCCGAAAGCCAGAGCTCAGCTTGCCGATCTAACCCCTGCCACCTACGTTGGGCTGGCGATTGAGCTGACTCGAGCCTCTTGATGCAGGTGCATGTGATACCGGTTACCTGGGAAGATCGCAAAGCTGAGATGTGCGCACTTCGGCACCAAGTCTTCACGGTCGAGCAGAACATTGCCGAGGAACTTGAAACAGACGACCAGGATGCCAACAGCGAACACTTTCTGGCGTTAGACAGCGCCGGTCGCGCCCTCGGCTGCGCGCGGCTCACGGAAGCTGGGCAGATCGGTAGAATGGCTGTTGCTGAAGCACAGCGCGGCCGCGGCATCGGCATGCAGCTGCTGCAAGCAACCATCGCCGCAGGGCAAGAGCGGCGCCTGGGCCAACTGTTTTTGCACGCTCAGTCCCACGCCGAAGCGTTTTACCGCAAGGCTGGCTTTTTATCGGAGGGTGAGCCTTTCGAAGAGGCCGGCATCTCTCATATCAACATGACCATGGCGCTGCCGATCGCGTTCGCGCCCCCGGAGCTACCGCGGAGCGCCGGCATCAGCAATACATCGCCGAACGCAGCGGCGAACAGCCCAAACGCAAACGCTGGGCCGCCGCCAACTTCTTTTAGCGATGAAGCAGGCGCGTTCACCGCGCTCGAGCAATGTCTACCTGCCGCGCGGCGCAGGCTTGCCCTGCTAAGCCCGCTGCTAGACCCAGTACTGTTTGATCAGCGTAGCGTCTACGACGCCTTGTCTGAGTTTGCCCGCAGCAGCACCGGGGCCCATGCACGGATTCTGATATACAGCAGCAAGCTGATGGTATCTCGCGGTCATGTGCTATTGGAGCTAATTCGTCGACTGGACGACAAAATTCAAATCCGCAAAGTGCCTGATGAGTACGCGCGTGACGAACGCAGCTTTGCAGTTTGGGATCAGCAAGGCTACTGGCTGCTGCCCAATGCCGCCGATTACCAGGGCCTTGCCACCGGCAATGATCCGGTAATGGCGGCTCGACTGCTAGAACGCTTCGACTACCTATGGGAGAAATCTCGCCCAGACCCTGACCTGCGTACGCTGAAACTCTGAAGGCGCAGGTGCGACACCGACAACTGGATTATCAGCCAGACGCTCTTAAGCTATTTTCGCCCTTGCTGAACCTGCCGCGACCGGTGCTGCTGCACAGTGCTGACCGTGGCAGCCGCTTTGGCCGCTTCGACATTTGCGCCGCTGAGCCCAGTGTCGCTGTGACCTACGACGCGGGGATCTTCAGCTTTGGCACCGAGCGAATCCGCACAGCCAACCCCCTCGTTGAATTGCGACGCCTGCTGCAGGTGCAAACAGACAAACGCGGCGATTCGCCGTTTCAAAGCGGTTTTCTTGGCTATCTCGGTTACGAGTTGCACCAGCGATTGGAAAGACAAAGCACTGCCCCAGAAAACCCCTCTGCGGTGCCCGCCCTTTGGGGCGGCTTGTACGAGTGGAGCCTGGTTACAGATCATCGTCGCAGAACCACCACCCTACACAGTCCAGATGTTGAAACCGAGCGTCACGTTCTCGGTCGGTTGGCACTGACCGCGCGCCAGTCGGAATCTACCGCAGTATCGCCATTCATCACTAGCCTGACGACTGAGGCCTATAAGCGCGCCTTCGCTGCGGTCATGGAATACATTCGTGCGGGGGATTGTTATCAGGTCAATCTGGCTCAACACTTTCAAGCCAGACTACAAGGGCACCCGTTCGACCTCTACCGACAGTGGCTGCGACAACAGCCAGCGCCGTTCTGCGCGTACCTCGGCCTGGCTGCGGATGCAGCGGTCATCTCCTTTTCGCCAGAGCGGTTCCTGGCATTGCGCAATGGTCGCGCCAGCGTCAGCCCGATCAAAGGCACCCGCGCTCGTCGCCAGCGTCCCGCAGCGGATGCCTTGGCCCGTTTAGACCTACTGCAGAGCAACAAAGATCGAGCCGAGAACCTCATGATCGTCGATCTACTGCGCAACGACCTGGGCCGCGTCTGCGTGCCTGGCAGCGTCGCGGTCAGCCACCTGTTCGAACCCGTAAGCTTCCACAACGTGCACCACTTGGTGAGCACAATCGAGGGTAACCTAAGCGATCAGCGGGATGTGGTGGATCTAATTGCTGCGCTGTTTCCTTGTGGATCAGTCACCGGCGCACCCAAGATTCGAGCAATCGATATCATCAACGAGCTGGAGCCGGTGGGCCGCTCGGTGTACTGCGGCGCTATTGGCTACATCGACAGGGAAGGTGCCGCTGACTTTAGCGTCGCCATTCGCACCGCTGTGACCCAAGGACATGAACTGCATCTGTGGGGCGGTGGCGGCCTGGTAGCCGACTCCAAGGCTGATCGAGAACTTGAGGAAATCCGTGAAAAGATTGGACGTTTACTGGCCACCGGCGGCATCAACGAGTAAAGCTATTAGCCTGCTTGTTCCAGTGATTCACGCAATTCTTCATAGCTGTCGGCAACACTAAACTCCGGGTACTGAGCGCTGATGGCTTTGGGCGCGCAGAACCAGCAACCCTTGTCTGCTTGTTGCAGCATAGACAAATCGTTAAATGAGTCCCCCGCTGCTAGTACCTGGTAATTGAGGCTCTGGAAGGCTTTCACCGAACAGCGCTTCGGATCAGGTTGGCGGATGTGGTAGCCCACGATTCGATCGTTTTCTATCTGCAGTTGATGGCATAGCAGCATCGGCCAGCCGAGCTTCGCCATGAACGGCCGAGCGAAAGGGTAAAAAGTGTCAGAAATGATGGCGACCTGAAAGCGCTCTTTGGCCCAATCCAGAAATTTGGCAGCACCGGGCAATGGCTCCAGGGTGTCAATGACTTCCTGAATCAGGCTGAGCGTAATGTCATGCTGGGCCATGGTTGCAAGCCGCATCCCCATGAGATCGTCATAGACTGGAATGTCTCGCGTGGTTTGTTGCAGCGCTTCCACGCCAGTGCGGTTGGCGACGGCCTGCCAGACCTCTGGAATTAGCACACCTTCTAAATCTAAACACAGTACGTTCAACGCATCCCCTTTCCGAAATTGGTCGATTGGCGCTCAAACCGAAAAATCTGCCGCGCAGCCCACTAGCGAATAGGCAGTTCTATCTCGGCGAACAGTCGATCCCGCTCGGCCTTGGTGCTACAAGCCACCGCGGCGTCCACCACTGTCTTGTCCAGATGTGGGGCAAAAGCCTCTATGAACTCATACATATAGCGACGTAGGAATGTGCCTCGACGAAAACCAATGTGCGTGACACTGGACTGAAACAGGTCTGAGGCGTCGATGGTGACGAGGTCCTGATCAACACGCTGGTCATAGGCCATTTTGGCAATGATGCCCACACCCAATCCAAGGCGCACGTAGGTTTTGATCACGTCCGTATCTGTAGCAGTAAAGACTACATTGGCCTGGAGCCCGGCAGCGTTAAACGCCTCATCTAACTTAGAACGCCCGGTAAACCCGAATACATAGGTCACGATCGGCTCATTCGCCAGCTCTTCCAGGCTCAATGATTTGCGTTTCGCCAAGGGGTGGTTTGCGGGCATGACCACCGCGCGCTCCCACCGGTAGCAAGGCATCATCACCAGATCGTTGAACAGATCCATACCTTCGGTGGCAATGGCGAAATCGACATTGCCCGTTGCTGCAAGCTCGGCGATCTGATGCGGCGTCCCCTGATTCATGTTCAGCACCACATCAGGGTAGCTTTGACGGAAATGGCTGATTATCGGCGGCAGCGCGTAGCGCGCTTGGGTATGAGTCGTGGCGATGGTCAGGCTGCCCTGAGTCTCGTCACTATATTCCTGGGCGATTTGTTTGATATCCGCCGATTTGCGCAGGATCTCACCTGCCATGGCGATGATGACTTCGCCTACTTCAGTTACGTGGGTCAGATGCTTGCCGCTACGGGCGAATATCTCCACACCCAGCTCATCCTCCAGCAAGCGTATTTGCTTGCTGATTCCAGGCTGCGAGGTGAACAGGCTCTGCGCGGTAGCAGAAACATTCAGATCGTGGTGAGCCACTTCCCAGATGTAGCGCAGTTGCTGAAGTTTCATGAAGCGGCCGGTCCCTGATAGCGCCCGCCGAGTATACCTGCTGCAGTGGGTCGCCACCCATGTATCCCAGACATCAGTAAATGAATGTGACCAGCCAAACCGATCCCCTACTCGTTGACGACGCCATGAGGTACATGACCAGCGGTCACTACACCCGCGGCACGCTCACAATGGCGGGCCTGATCGTCGAAGAAAACGTCTGCTTTGAAGGCCTTGAGAAACTGGGTTTTGTCCATGCCGCCGAGAAATAGCGACTCATCCAGACGCACGTCCCAATCTCGCAAAGTCCGAATGACGCGCTCATGTGCCGGTGCGCTTCGCGCTGTTACCAATGCGGTGCGGATTGGACAGTCTTCCGCATCGAACTCTCGCTGCAGGTGATGCAAGGCGGCCAGCAATCCTTTAAAAGGGCCACCGGCCAGTGGCTCCGAGGCCACCGCGGCCTCGCGACGGCTGAACGCTGCCAAACCTTCCTGTTGATAGATGCGCTCAGCTTCATCAGAGAACAATACCGAATCGCCGTCAAATGCGAGTCGCAGGATTGGGTCGTCTACCGCTGCCATGCCTTGCTGGTTGGCCTCAGTTGCGCTTGCGGGCACACCCTTTTGGTTTGTTTGGGCGGGTAACAACGTCGCCGCGGCGACCCCATGGTCCAAGGCATTCAACACATCCTCGGCCTGAGTCGACAGAAACAAATCGCAGCCGAAGGCAGTGATGTACTTGTACGGATTGTCGCCACCGCAAAATGCTGCCCGCGCGATTGCCAACTCATGGGCCTTGATGGAATTGAAAATGCGCAGCCCCGTATCTGCAGAGTTTCGCGACAAAAGAATCACATCAATTCGAGGTTCTTCGAATAAAAAATTGATATTTAAGAGTTTTTTGACGAAAACGTAGCCTTCACCGGGTGTCAGCGGATCATCTTCGTGTTGGATCTGATAGTGCCGGTAGGCATCAAGGCCATCTGCTTCAAACACCGCATTGCTGGCATCCAGATCAAACAGTGCCCTCGAGGATATGGCCACTGTTAGGCGCTTGTCCTGCATCAGGCGTCGAGGTCCGGGATCAGTTCGCTTTCCAAGCGGATCATCATATCCTTGAGTTTCAGCTTGCGCTTCTTCAAACGCTGAATTCGCATCAGATCATGATGGTCCGAGGCGATCAAATGGGCGATCACCTCGTCCAAGTCTCGGTGTTCTAATTGCAGCTGGTCCAGCCAGCGTTTGATTTCCTGCTGCTCCACCTTACATGGAATTCCAATGGTCCGATGGCCCATGATACCCGCATGGAGGTACGATCATGCTGTTGAAAATACTCGTCGTGGTTTTGGTCGCTGGGCTCTGCTGGCTAGCGCTGCGGCGTCTCGGCGAGCATCCGACACTGCGCACCCAGCGAACCACACTCACCGCCGTAGAAGCGGCTGCAATTCTCGGAATCAGCGTAAGCAGCCCCAAGGCAGAGATTAAGGCCGCCCATCGCCGGTTGATTGCCGCAAACCACCCTGACAAGGGCGGTAGCGACTTTCTCGCGCAGCAGATCAACGAGGCTCGAGATGTCTTAATGGCTGCTGAACGAAAACGCAGTTGAGTCCTTGGTCTGGGTAATGTGTGACCTACGTCACTCGCACTTTTGCAAGTTGAGGTTACCCTTGGCATATGTCAGCAGCAGTACCTCAAGCTGACCGTCGATCAAGAGTTCGCAACGCCTGCGATGGACTAGCAGTCACCCTCCGCGTCCGTGGTCAATGGTTCAATCGTCCCGCAGTCGCGCTAGATTTTTCCCGCGAGGGTATAGCGTTGCTCTGGCCGAATTCACTTGCCAAGCACCGCACCGTGTTTCTGAGCCTGCGACAGGGCAATCTGGCGGTCGAGAATCTGGTGGGCGTTGTGCACAACTGTACAGCCCACGAGCGAGGCTATCGACTCGGCATCCGCTTTAGAACCGAGTCTGAGCTGCAGCTAGATCCAGCTGTGGTGGTTGAGCACCTGCACGATCTATACGATCAGATGCTCGGGCCGGCCCTACCCTGCGCTGAATAACCGCTCGGCATCTTCCTCAAGAACGAGCCAGCGCCGGACCCAATTGTCCAAGAGCAAAAAGTCTTCATCGCCGAGCGAGAATTTTTCGGCGAGTTCTTTTAGCAGGCACTCTTCTTCAATCTCAAACGCACCGTCGGCATAGCTCAGCCGTAGCAGGTTCAATATTGCGATGAAGCGGGAACGACGGCCATCGAAAACCGATTCGATGCCATCCAGTTCAACGTACTCAGGTAAACCTGTGTCGGCGAGAGACATCTCCCGCCGAAATTCAGCGAGCATGCCCTCTTCGTTCGGATCCAGCAGACCGTCGGATACGACGACGTTATAGGCCAGGCCATACAACATCTCGCGCTGGGTTGCCGACAGTTCAGCCAGCCACACGGCAGACGCTCACTGAGATAGTGTGTAAATGAAGCTGCTCATCATAATGAGCACGCTCAACCAACCCAGGCCGATGAAGCCCTGCATAACCAAGCTTTGCTCGAAAAAATCCTCGATCAGGTACCACATAGTCAGCTTCTTTAGTCAGTCCGGGTAGCCCCTATTCTAAGCCAATTTGCCAGCGCGTGGGGCGGCTGCGCCAGCCACACGGACGCAAATACAGTCCAAATTGGTACTCTGGGACCGCGAATTGCAGTTTCACATCTGTCGCCAAGCGGTTTACCATCGCCGCCATGAAGCATGTATTGCCAAAGCAACCAGGCACACAAAGCCAGTACAGCGCGCTAGCTAGCGGCTACTGGTACGAGGGTTTTACTCACTAAGGCCGCACAGCAGAAAGCTGGGCGGCGCTAAGCGGCTGCCTCGTCACAACCCCGTCAGGCAGCGCCAAGCGGGGTTTTTTTTGACCCGATTTCCGCGACTGGCAACTGCGCCAATCGATTGACAGGTAGCACTATGAACACGCCAAGCGCACCCACCGAAGATCTCAATGTCGGCCGCTCTGAGCTGCTGCTCACACCTCAGGCACTGAAGCAGCGGCTGCCCCTACCAAGCGCGGTCAGCACGCAGATTGCCGCGGCTCGAGAACACATCAATCACATTCTCGACCGCATCGATCACCGGCTGATCGTCGTGGTTGGGCCCTGCTCCATTCACGACCCCCAAGCTGCACTCGAGTACGCCAAGCGACTCGCGGCGCTGCAGCCCCAGGTAGCCGGCTCAATGCTTTTAGTGATGCGCGCGTACTTCGAAAAGCCCCGCACCACCACCGGCTGGAAAGGCTTGATCAACGATCCACACCTGAACGACAGCTTTGCTATTGCCGAGGGCTTGGCTCTGGCCCGGCAACTGCTGCTGCAATTCGCCGAGCTCGGGCTACCGCTGGCAACTGAAGCCTTGGACCCAATTACTCCACAGTATTTGCACGACCTGATCAGCTGGTCGGCGATCGGTGCTCGAACCGCGGAGTCACAGACCCATCGAGAAATGGCATCCGGGCTCAGCAGCGCTGTCGGATTTAAGAATGGGACCGATGGCACGCTAGGGGTTGCCATCAACGCGTTGCAATCAGTGGCGAGTCCACATCGGTTCCTGGGAATTAATCAAGCCGGGCAAGTGGCGGTGATCGAAACCCGTGGCAACCCTCGTGCGCACATAGTGTTGCGAGGCGGAAGTGACGGCCCGAACTACTCTGCAAGCCATATCGACGCATGCGAGCAAGCATTGGAGCAAATCGACGTAACCGCCAACATCATGGTGGATTGTAGTCACGCCAACTCAGCTAAGCAGTACCAACGGCAAATCGAAGTGGCAGAGGATGTCACAACCCAGATCGAACAGGGCAATCGCTCGATCATTGGGCTCATGCTCGAAAGCCACTTACACAGCGGTAACCAAGCTCTGCAGACCGATGCATTGGAGTACGGGGTTTCGATCACCGATGCCTGCATCGGTTGGACAGAAACTGAGGAGCTCCTGACCAGGCTCGATGGACGCTTGCAAAACGCGCTTAAGCAGCGCGCAGCAGGAACCGTCTGAGTTCTACGTTGCGCCGCTGGCAGCCAGCTCAGCGATAGTAGGCGTGGGCCGTGTCCGTGTGATCGGTGCTATCGCGAATCGCCGTTAGTTCAGGAATCTGCTCGAGTAGAGAGGCTTCGACGCTGTTTTTCAGCGTGATGTCGACGGCGGCACAGCCCTGACAGCCGCCACCGAACTGCAACACGGCAACCGACTCTTCAACGATTTCCACCAAGCTCACCATACCGCCGTGGGCGGCTAGGCCCGGGTTAATCTCGTTGTAGAGAACGTAGTTGATGCGATCTTCGAGCGGCGCATCGGGACCAACGTTCGGCACCCGGGCATTGGGCGCCTTGATGGTCAGCTGGCCACCCATCCGGTCTTCCTGGTAATCCACCTTGGCTTCCACCAGGTAGGCTTCGCTACGACCTTCGAACCAGGCATTGAAACCCTCGTACTGTACCGCCACATCGCCGTCCTGCTCTTCGCCTGGACGACAATAGGCAATGCATGTCTCGGCCTGAGGCGTGCCCGGTTGGGCAACGAAAATCCGGATGCTGACCTCATCGTCTTCCTGTTTTTCCAACAGGTCGCGCAGATAGGCTTGTGCGCTCTCCGTGATCTCGATCATCGCTGGGGGTCCTGCCGTAATTTCCGACCAATTTAGTGGGAAATTCTATCAAATGCGCTGCAAGCCCCACAACAGCTGGGCTACGCCAGGGGGATTTCGCATGAACAACGCTCACGCCCATGGCGCCAACTGTTCAATTGTGCCCTGCGGCCAAGGCTCTAAACTGCCGGGTCAATCGAACAGGTTAATCTGGCCAGAGGTGCAGGCAGCTGGGGCTCGGGCCAGATGCGCTATACCCAAACTTTACTGAGCAGCACAGTGAGCATATCCGCAGCCCTTCCGTCCCTACGCGAGCAGTTGGCCCGCAAGATCATCATTCTCGACGGCGCGTACGGCACTTTGCTGCAGGAGCACAAACTGACGGAAGAAGACTATCGCGGCGAGCGATTTGTCGATCACCAGTTACCCCTAAAAGGCAACCACGACCTCCTGAGTCTGACCCAGCCAGAACTGGTCGCAGAGTGTCACAGACGCTATTTGCAGGTCGGCGCGCAGATCATCAAGACCAATACTTTTACCTCGACCGACGTCGGCCAGGCGGACTACGGCACTGAGGCCCTAGTGCAGGAAATGAATAGAACCTCCGCGGCGATCGCTCGCACCGCCTGTGACGAATTCCACAGCGACGAGTTACCGCGCTTTGTTGCGGGTGTGCTTGGCCCAACCAACCGCACCGCAAGTATGTCGCCGGATGTGAATGATCCAGCGTTTCGCAACACCACCTTCGATGATCTGGTGTTGGGATACACCGATGCCATCCAAGGTCTGGTGGCGGGTGGGGCAGATTTGCTGCTAATCGAGACCATCTTCGATACCCTAAACGCCAAAGCGGCGATCTTCGCTGTGCGCAGCGTCGCCGCTCAGCTTGGCGAAACGCTGCCACTGATGATCTCCGGCACCATCACCGACGCCAGCGGGCGCACGCTTTCTGGGCAGACCAGCGAAGCTTTTTGGTACAGCGTGTCTCACGCCGAGCCACTAGTCGTCGGGCTGAACTGCGCGCTTGGTGCACGCCAACTCAAACCCTATGTTGAAGCCTTGTCTCGAACCGCTAGCTGCGCCATCAGCGCGCACCCAAACGCCGGCTTACCGAACGCTTTCGGCGAATATGACGAATCGCCGGAAGATATGGCCGATACGCTCAGTGAGTTCGCCAAAGCCGGAATGCTCAACGTGGTCGGTGGTTGCTGCGGCACCACGCCGGAGCACATCGCCGCAATTGGCGAGGCGGTTGCTGCGACCTCTCCTCGACCCGACCCCGAAAAACCGCGAGCGCTGTATCTGTCGGGTTTAGAGCCGTTAAGCGTGGATGAGAATTCCCTTTTCGTTAACGTCGGCGAACGAACCAACGTCACCGGCTCGGCAAAATTTGCTCGACTCATCCGCGAGCAGGACTACGCCCAGGCGCTGAGCATCGCCCGACAACAGGTAGAAAACGGTGCCCAGATCATCGACATCAACATGGACGAAGGCCTGTTGGATAGCCAAGCCGCCATGGTCCAGTTCCTCAACCTCATCGCCAGCGAACCGGACATCAGCAGAGTCCCTATCATGCTGGATTCGAGCAAATGGGAGGTGATTGAGGCAGGGCTAAAGTGCGTTCAAGGAAAGAGCGTCGTAAATTCGCTGAGCCTAAAGGAAGGCGAGGAAGCATTCTTGCGCCTCGCTCGATTGTGCCGATCCTATGGCGCTGCGGTGATCGTGATGGCTTTCGATGAAGCCGGACAGGCAGATACTTTCGAGCGCAAAACCGAGATCTGCAAAAGAGCGTATCAACTACTGACCACAGAGGTGGGCTTCCCGCCAGAAGACATCATCTTTGATCCCAACATCTTTGCCATTGGCACCGGTATCGAAGAACACCGCAATTACGCCGTAGATTTCATCGAAGCCTGTGAGTGGATCAAGACCCACCTGCCCGGAGCGAATATCTCCGGTGGCGTTAGCAACGTGTCGTTTTCGTTCCGCGGCAACAACCCCATTCGAGAAGCGATTCACACCGTTTTTCTGTACCACGCGATCCGTGCGGGATTGACCATGGGCATCGTCAACGCCGGACAGCTGGGCATATTGGAAGACATTCCCGATGAGCTGCGCGAGCGGGTCGAAGACCTGGTCCTGAATCGGCGCGACGACGCCACTGAACGACTGCTGGACATCGCTGCAGATTACGCCGGGCAAAAACGCGAGCAGTCCGGTCCAGATATGGCCTGGCGCGAATGGCCCGTGAAGAAACGCTTGCAGCACGCCCTGGTTCACGGCATCACGGAGTTCATCATCGACGATACGGAACAGGCACGGCAGGACGCCGAGCGCCCGATCCACGTGATCGAGGGCCCGCTGATGGACGGCATGAACGTCGTGGGTGATCTTTTCGGCTCAGGCAAGATGTTCCTACCACAGGTGGTAAAGAGCGCCAGAGTCATGAAACAGGCCGTCGGTCATCTGATTCCGTTCATTGAAGCTGAGAAAGGCGACAAGCCCGAAGCCAAAGGCAAAATCGTCATGGCGACAGTCAAGGGTGACGTCCACGACATTGGCAAGAACATCGTTGGCGTCGTTCTGCAGTGCAATAACTACGAGGTCATCGACCTCGGCGTCATGGTGCCCATGGACAAAATTCTCGACACCGCCATCGAAGAGAAGGCCGACATCATAGGGTTGTCTGGACTCATCACCCCATCGTTGGACGAAATGGTCTACGTGGCTGAAGAAATGCAACGGCGGAATCTGAATCTACCGCTGATGATCGGCGGGGCAACCACTTCAAAAGCGCATACAGCGGCACGCATCGCTCCGGCCTATGACAACGCGCCTACGGTTTACGTGGCAGATGCCTCCCGCAGCGTAAACGTCACCAGCAAGTTGTTATCGACTGAGCAACGCCCGGCGTTCGCCGAAGAACTGGCTGCAGAGTACCGGGTCATAAAGGACCGCACAGAAGCCCGGGCACAAAAAAGAGAGTACCTAACTCTGGCTCAGGCACGGGGCAACGCTACAGAGATCCGCTGGGACTCCTACCAGCCGCCAAAGCCGAAACAGCTTGGTGTCACTGTGTTAGATGACGTCAAGCTTGAAACCCTGGTGCCCTACATTGATTGGACCCCGTTTTTCATGACTTGGGAACTGGCAGGCAAATACCCGGCAATACTTGACGATGAGGTCGTTGGCGAAAGTGCCCGCTCGCTGTTTGCGGATGCAACTAAGATGCTCGACTGGCTCATTGCCGATGGGCGGCTACAGGCTCGCGGGGTTATTGGCCTTTGGCCCTGCAACAGCTCAGGTGATGATCTACTGGTATACCGCGACGAGTCGCGGGAACAGGCTGAAACGACACTGCACCACCTCCGCCAACAACGAATCAAGCCAGAGGGCCAAGCCAACTTGTGCCTTGCGGACTTCGTCGCGCCGGTCGGCCAACCTGATTATATCGGCGGGTTTGCGGTGACCTCAGGCGCTGGTATCGATGCCGTGTTGGCTGATTTCGTCGACGATGACTACAACCAGATCCTCATCAAAGCCTTGGCAGATCGCTTGGCCGAGGCTTTTGCAGAGCATGCACACGAGCAGGTTCGCCAGGTGCTGTGGGGCTATGCTGAAGACGAACAGCTCGACAACAGCGATCTGATCAAAGAGCGCTACCAAGGCATAAGACCGGCACCAGGCTACCCCGCCTGCCCGGAACACAGCGAAAAAGTCACCCTGTTCGATCTTCTGGATGCCACCAGGAACACCGGCATCAGCCTCACGGAACAGTTTGCGATGAGTCCCGCAGCAGCGGTCAGCGGCTGGTATTTCGCCCACCCAGAGGCCAAGTATTTCGGCCTTGGTCCAATCGACCACGACCAGTGTTTGGACTATGCAGAACGCAAAGGCATCTCAGCGGAACATGCGGCCATGCTGCTACGGCCAAGCTTAGGGCGTTAACTGCTAGAGATACGGCGTCGCAATCTTGCAAGGCAGAGACGTCTGCCCAGACGGGGCTGCTAGATGTCGAAGGTCCAGCCAGAGGCGAAGTGCACCGCAAACAGTACCAATGTGACGAACATGATACCGATGGCAATGGCGTCGGCACGGCTGTCTTCGGCCGCATAGCTAGCCTCTTGGCTGGCTTCGGTGTCGTGGTGGTCTGCTGCGCTCATGAAGTCGATTTCCAGTCAGGTTCAAGCTACTCAAAATGGCACTTGGGGGTGTTCGGCGGCGGAGTCTAGCGAGTCAGCGGCGCGTACACAACGCGCGCCGTCCCAGGCATTGGTGGCGCCGAACTGCGCAGTGCCTCGAGGGCTCATGCCAAGAACCCACAGGTTGTTCTAACCATATGAATTTCAGGCTCTTTTGCGCCGCAAGCAACGATGCTAGGGTGCCGTGCTGCCGTTTTTGACCCCATCCACTTCGACCGAGCCAGCGCTGCGCCTATGTACCAATACGATAGTCTCGATCACCAGTTCGTGCGCGAACGCGTAGCGCATTATCGCGATCAAACCGCACGTTACCTGGCGGGGCAGTTGAGCGAGGCGGAGTTTCTGCAATTACGATTGCGCAATGGACTGTACATCCAGCGCCTAGCGCCCATGCTGCGAGTGGCAGTACCTTATGGCACCCTGAACAGTGAACAGCTGCGCATGCTGGCGCACATCGCCCGTCACTACGATCGCGGCTATGGGCACCTGAGCACTCGCCAGAACATGCAGTACAACTGGCCAGAACTAGAAGAAGTGCCAGACATTCTGGAAGACCTGGCATCGGTCTCCATGCATGCCATTCAAACCAGCGGAAATTGCATACGCAACGTGACGACGGACGAGTTCGCTGGGGTAGCCGCGGACGAAGACATCGATCCGCGCCCCTACTGCGAGCTGATTCGACAGTGGTCGACAGCACATCCGGAATTCGACTGGCTGCCACGGAAATTCAAAATTGCCATTACCGGCGCAGCAACAGATCGCGCTGCCGTTGCGGTGCACGACATCGGGATGCGGGTTAAACGTGACGCAAGCGGCGCAGCGCTGTTCGACGTCATCGTTGGCGGCGGTCTCGGCCGCACACCGGTGATCGGCGCGACCATCCGCCAGAATTTGCCCGTCATGCACCTGCTTACTTACCTGGAAGCGATCATGCGGGTGTACAACCGCTATGGTCGCCGGGACAACAAGTACAAAGCGCGCATCAAGATACTTGTTCGTGCCTTGACCGCCGACGGCTTCCGCGACCAGGTGGACGCTGAGTGGGCCCATCTAAAAGACTCGGCCAGCACGCTCACCAACGAAGAGATCGAACGAGTAGAGGCGTTCTTTGCGCCCTACCCTTACCTTGCACGACCCGACATCAGCGACACTTTGGCGAGTCAACGCTTGGCTGATCCGCAATTCGAGCGCTTCATGCGTCACAACGTGGTGGCACATCGACAGCCGGGCTATGCCTGCGTCACGCTCTCTACCAAAGTTACTGGCATCCCACCCGGTGACGTTACCGATGGGCAAATGGAGGCAGTCGCAGACTGGGCTGATGCCTACGGCTTCGGCGAGATTCGCATCAGCCATGAGCAGAACTTCGTGCTGCCGGACGTTCGCCAGGACGCCTTGTTGGAGCTGTGGCAAAGAGCCAGCGCCATGGGTTTGGGAACGGCCAATGCTGGACTATTGAACGACATGATCTGCTGCCCGGGTGGCGATTACTGCTCACTGGCCAACGCTAAGTCGATCCCGGTGGCGGAAGCTATCCAGCGCCGGTTTGATGACTATGCACGCCTTCATGATCTGGGACCCGTCGATCTGAATATTTCTGGCTGCATGAACGCCTGCGGACACCACCACGTGGGTCACATCGGCGTGCTGGGCGTGGACAAAAAGGGCCAGGAGTTCTACCAAATTTCCATTGGCGGCCACTCTGGAGACGATGCCTCGTTGGGCACCATCGTCGGTCCATCTTTTGGGCGCGATGAAGTGGTCGATGTGATCGAAAAAATTCTCGATACCTACCTTAGCCAGCGCGCTGCAGAAGAGACCTTTCTCGCCTGCTACCGCCGAATTGGTATCGATCCTTTCAAGGAGAGCCTTTATGCCGATGCTGCTTAACCTGCGGGATGACCTACTACAAACGATCGACGAAGACGACTGGGTGGCTGCAGAGCAGCAGGCAGTTGGCAACGGCCACGCCCGCTCCAGCGCTCGGCTACATGCGCCGTTAGCCCAATTTGATCCAGACCAGCACCAGGGCCTGTTGCTTGCCGTCGATAGCGAGCCACCGATGCCGCTGCCCAAGGTGAACTTGATCGCCATCGAGTTTCCGGCGTTCAATGACGGTCGTGGCCTATCGCTGGCGGTGCTGTTGCGCAGCCGCTATGAGTTCCTGGGCGAGCTGCGCGCGGTAGGTGAAACCCACCCAGATTTGCTGCACTACATGCGCCGCTGTGGCTTTGATTCGGTGCTACTGCCGAACCCCCATTCAATCGCCTCTGCCCAGGCAGCATTTGACCCCTACACAGACTATTATCAGGCCAGCGTTAGCAATCCGGAGCCGGCCTTCCGCCGAATGAGAAGAGGTGCATGATCCTGGAATCATCCAGTCGTTTTTTCTGATTTTTACTGGTGCCGCGGTGCTCGCGGCGCTGGCGCTGTATACCCGCCAACCACTCATCATTGCCTATATTCTGCTTGGCCTAGCCCTGGGACCCCATGCATTAGGCTGGGTCAGCGACGCCACCCAGCTCGGTGAAATCGCCGAGTTCGGAATAATCTTCCTGCTATTCCTGGTCGGCTTAGACCTCAAACCGAATCGCTTGAAGAACATGCTGGGCGAATCACTACTCACTGGTGCGCTGACGACTATCGTGTTCTGCAGCATTGGTGCTTCGGTCATGCTGGCGTTCGGCTTCACCATCACCGAAGCCATCATCACTGGCATCGCAGTATCTTTCTCCAGCACCATCATGGGCATCAAGCTCCTACCCACAACAGTGCTGCACCATCGGCATATCGGCGAGCTGGTCGTAAGCTTATTGTTGATTCAGGATCTATTGGCAATCATTGCGCTGCTGGCTATCGCCGGATACGGCGAATCGGTATCCGTCACGATGACCAATCTGGCCATGGCACTGCTGGCGTTGCCCTTACTTCTTGCCGCCGCATTTCTGGGCGTGCGCTGGATACTGTTACCGCTGCTGCAGCGCTTCGATGCGTTCAACGAGTTTATCTTCCTGCTAGCCTTGGGTTGGTGTTTGGGCCTGGCCAGCCTTGCGCAAAGCGCAGGCTTATCATTTGAAATCGGTGCGTTCATTGCGGGCGTATCCCTCGCCTCAACTCCGGTAGCGCCTTACATTGTTGAAAACCTGCGGCCCCTGCGAGACTTTTTCTTGGTGCTGTTTTTCTTCACGGTGGGCGCCGGCATCAACAGCGAACTCATGTTGGAAGTGCTGGTTCCTACCCTACTGCTTGCCCTACTCCTGGTTGGACTCAAACCTGCTGTGTTTGCCGTTTTGTTGCGCTGGCAGAAAGAAGACAACGCCGCTTCTTGGGAAGTTGGTGCACGCCTTGGGCAAGCTTCCGAGTTCTCGCTCCTGTTGAGCTATGTAGCCACCGGCGCATTGCTGCTATCTGATCAAGCGGCTCACGTCATCCAAGGGGCAACTGTCATCACTTTAGTGCTGAACACCTACCTAGTGATATTTCGGTTTCCGAGCCCGATCGCCCCAAGCGCCAAGCTACGCCGAGATTAGTGAGGATTTTCGGCGTCTAGCCAGCGCGCCAACCTCGGATTCGGCATTACCCATTCATGGCGCACTCAACTTGCTGCAGCCTGATCTCTACGCAAACTTGTGCGTCAGTCGCTACCCAGCTGGAGAGGCTGTTCCGGTTCAAGCGTAGCGCCACTTCCTATAATGCGCTCAGTTTATAAACAGAAGCCCGCCTGATGTTTCGTCTCACCACCCTATTGATCCTTTCGGTGCTCGTTTGCACGGGCTGTGCATCGACCATCGGCAACGTCAGCGATATCAACGAAGTCGCCTTCGAAGTCGGCGGAACCAACAAAAGTCAGGTGGCCGATGCGCTGGGTTTTCCCGAGCACCGGGTAGTTGAGAACAAAATTGAATACTGGGGATACCGCAATAAGCCGGCTCTGGCAGGCGTCATCTACGCCTTTCCAAGCGGCGGCAACACGGTTACCACCTACACAGTCACTGACATCCACAATGTACCGCTTGGCATGACAGCAGCAGCAGTTATCTATGCTTTCGACGATGACGGCGTTCTGGTCGATGTCCGTGAAGCAAACAAATAAAGGACTACTGGCATGGCTCGCGCACTAACCCTATTGCTTTCTCTCGTTCTGATTTCTGGATGTGCCTCCACAACGAAACTCAGCCCAGAGGTTGCCTCTGAGATTCAGCAGGCCAAGGTTGCCGCTGCATTTTACATGGAAGGCAAAAAGATCAACTACGATGAGATGGTCTATAAAGTGCTGTGGAACGAGAACCGCTCCCAGCAATCAGTGTTTGAAGGCTCTTGGGACGTCGACCGCGAAGTCACTGCCACATTTTCCAACAGCCTTCAGTCCGTAGGTTTTGCCGCTGAGCCCATGCACCAGATACTGGACAACTCTCTGTACCGAGAGTTTGAGCAGGCGATTCTCAACACCCGCGGCTCAGATGGTATGAATGTGTCGATGAACTTAAGCACTAAGCTACGCGAAACACTGCTGAACGGCGGCGTTTCCTATGTAGTGCTCTTACGTGCGGCCCACTATCAAGTACAGAAGGTGTCTGGGTTCAAGCCACAGTTTTCCATGCCTTCTATGTTGATGGTGTATGACGTTGCCCGCAACGAACAAAGCTATAACGGTATGTTTGCCGTTGGCGGCGCGGTCGCAGTAGAGAAGTCGCCGCGCGAAGTCGAAGCCAACAACCTGGCAAAGCTGAAGTCAGCAACCCACGAGTGGGTTGACCAGGCCACCACAACACGACTGCCTAGCGCGCTGGGCCTGGCAGCCAACTAAAGTTCAGCTAAGAGGCGGCCCATTGCAACGGATTTGGACCGCTAGGCATCCTCGCCATTAGCAGTGAGCGTTACTAATCCTCGACCTACCATCGCACCTGCCAATATTCGATCGATCGCGTCGCTGAGCTGCTCTAGGCTTAGCGGCTCTACCAGCTGATCTAAATTGTCTAAGTGCCAGGGGCCAGCGAGCTTCTCCCAGATTCGACGTTTTTCTGCTAGCGGCAGTTGCACCGAGTCAATGCCTAACAAGTTAACGTGTCTAAGAATGAACGGCAGTACCGTGGCTGGAATCGCCGGCGAGTCGACTAAACCGCAAGCTGCCAAACTGCCGCCGTATTTCAAGCTCTTGAGGCCATTCACCAGTATTTCGCCCCCCACGGTGTCTACCACTCCACCGTAAGTTTCGGCCAGCAGCGGCTTGTCGTTGCCAGACCGGGCGGCCTCCCGGTCGATAATCTCGGTCGCCCCTAAGCTACGTAGAAACTCGTGCCTGTCGGCTTTGCCGGTAACCGCGGTCACCGCGTAACCAAGCTTAGCTAGCAGCGCAACCGCAACCGAACCAACACCGCCGGTAGCGCCAGTCACCAGCACCGGGCCATCGGCGGGCTTCACTCCGGCGAATTCCAACTTGTCGACGCATAGCGCTGCGGTAAATCCGGCCGTACCGAGCACCATCGCCGAACGCAACGTTAAACCCGCGGGTAAGGGCACGACCCATCCCACTGGAACACGAATGCGCTGACCGAAGCCACCGGGCGTGCCCATGCCAAGATCGAAGCCAATCACCACCACGCTGTCACCCACCGCGAATTCATCGCTGCGACTTTCAAGCACGGTGCCACTGGCATCGATTCCAGGCGTGTGTGGAAATTTCCGCGTAACGCCTGGGTTCCCTGTTGCTGAAAGTCCGTCTTTATAGTTGAGCGAGGAGTACTGCACATCGATCAACACGTCCCCGTCGGGTAACTCCGATTCCTGCCGGGTAACAATGGAGCGCGCAAATCCCTGTTCTGTCTTGTCTACTCTGAATGCACGAAATTCACTCATCGTTGAAATCAACCTTCGTTGTCCAATTGCTGCTGTGCATCCGGCCTAGCCAGGTGCTGTGTCGACTGTCAACGCTCATCGACGGCGTTGGCATGGCTTGGGAGGCCCAGCGGTTGCTGAGCGATCGAATGCCCGCCTGTATTCTCTCAAACAACCGGTCCAGTGGTTTCTTGTCCTCTTTCCAGCTCACCTGCAACACGTCCCTACTTTCGCAGGACTTAATCATGTAATCGTCACTGGTCATGATCTCATCGACGAGCTTCATGCCAATGGCTCTTTCGCCATACCAGGCTTCCCCTGTTGCTACAGCTTCGATGTCGACTGCAGGACGGAAACGGCTCACGTGTTCTTGGAACAGTTCATGAGTAACCTCGAGCTCCTCGACAAATTTCTCCCGGCCTTCTTCGGTATTTTCGCCGAGAATCGTCAAGGTGCGCTTGTATTTGCCCGCGGTAAGCACCTCGACGTCAACATCGTTTTTCTTCAGCAGCCGATGCACGTTGGGGACTTGAGCCACTACCCCGATTGAACCCAGAACGGCGAACGGTGCGCTGATAATCCGATTCGCCACCGCGGCCATCATGTAACCACCGCTGGCAGCGACCTTGTCGACAGCAACGGTCAGTGGAATTTCCCGGCTGCGAATGCGGGCCAGCTGAGATGCCGCCAGCCCATAGGCGTGTACCAAACCACCGGGGCTCTCTACCCGTACGAGAATTTCGTCTTCTATGGAGGCCACCGTGAGAACCGCGGTGATGGCGTGACTAAGATGATCCACCTTGGAGGCCTGAATATCGCCTTCGAAATCCACCACAAACAGCCGTGGGCGTCCTGGCAAGGGTTTGGCAACAGGTAACGTTGGGCTGGGCTGCTGTGTGTCAGCCTCAGCTTCATCCGTTGCCGTTGCCTGGGGTTGGGCCTCCGCCTTTTTCTTCTCTGCCTCTTTATCTGCTTTGGCCTTGGCCTTGCTCTCGCGCTCTTCTGCTTTAGTTAGCTGCTTGTAGGCGTCTTTTTCCAGCAACAGACCGCGCAAGTCGTTGCGGTAGTCCTCGAGCTGATCGTTCAGCTTAGTCACCGCCAGGTGACCACTACTGGGCGCAGAGCGCCGATTGCCGAAAGATGCCAAGGCTGAGAGCACAATCAGCACCACCACGGTAAGGGTGACCGCTTGGGCTAAAAACAGCAGATACTCATATAGGTAACTCATAACACCTCGTGATTGACCCTATGGCTCTAGGCAAGCGCGCTAGCCTATCGGCATTGGTATGATGGGTCTACCGGTAGCGCAGGTCAGACCATACCGCTACAACTCGACAGGTTATGCATGAACATCGATCAACTCCAACTGGAACTTGCGGGTCGCATCAATCAGCAGGTACTGGCAACGCTGCACGGCAACATTGGCCTGCAATGCGGGCAAAAGGAGCTGTTGCTACAGATTGACCACGGTCAGCTCAGCTGGCAGGGCGATGGCGCACTCATGGACGTCACCTTCTTTTTTGAGAGCCCCGCTCAAGCCTTTGAACTGCTGTGCGGTAGCGCAGACGTAATGGTCGAGTTCATGGCTGGGCGCTTTCGCTCTAGTGGCTATCTGCTGTGGACATTCCCGCTGCTGACGTTATTTCGCGGCGCCTAAGCGCCTTGACCTGACTGCTGCGCGCAGAAGTCATCGATCAACCAGCGAGAAATGGCTGCCTTGGGCGGAATCTGCGGCAGCTTGTCGGCAGTGAACCACTCGGCCTCAGAAATCTCGTCATCCTGCAGTACTAGGTCACCGTCGGCGTAGTCGGCATGAAAGCCCAACATGAGAGAGTTCGGGAACGGCCAGCTCTGGCTACCTTTGTAGCGAATATTCGTTACCGAAATGCCGACCTCCTCCGCCACCTCACGGTGCACGGTCTGTTCTATGGACTCACCAGGCTCTACAAAACCTGCCAGAGTGCTGAACATACCGTTAGGCCAGGCCGCATTGCGGGCCAGCAACATCTCTTCGCCACGCACCACGAGCACGATGATGCTGGGGGAAAGCTTTGGGTAGGCGATGAATCCGCAGTCGCCGCACTGCCGGGCTCGATCTTTCTCATGGTCGTTCATGGCGCTGCCACAACGGCCGCAAAATTGATGGGTACCGTGCCAATCTACGATTTGCGACGAGCGGCCTGCCAACGCAAACAAATCTGGCTCCACCCGTCCCAACCAACTGCGCAGATCACCAGCCGCATAGCCTTCTGGCAGCGTCCCGCTGGCACTGACCGCGTAGCAGGCTGCGCCATCGTATAGGCCAAGAAAGTGCTCGAATTCCACCTCGATCTCCAGCCAGCGATAGCTGTCTCGATCCAGGGGGCGTAACGCACCGTCCTCGTTTCGGCCCAGCAGCTGATGCTTAATCCAGACGAAATAGTAGCGCTGTTCGGGCAATTGCTCAGGCGCACGCTCGAGAGATTGGAAGCGACTGGGCGCAGTGGGCCAGGACATAGATGAGCACCTAATAATGGAGCGGAAAATTTACCATAAACCGCCCAAACGCGAAAAATCCGTGGCTCCGGTTTCGGTTCTATGTTCCCGCGTCCTGCAGCTATACTCATAGTCATATTGGCTGGAACGCGATCGATGACAAGCACTTCTCAGCGCTCCCTGATGTTGGCCTTCTGGGACAACTTCTTGGGTCAGGCACCGGATTGGTACAAAACGACCATTCTGACGTTCCTCGTCATGAACCCTCTACTACTCGTTGCAATAGGACCATTTGCGACCGGCTGGTTACTGGTGCTTGAGTTCATATTCACGTTGGCCATGGCGCTCAAGTGCTACCCGCTGCAGCCCGGCGGACTGCTAGCGCTCGAAGCAGCGCTGCTGGGCATGACCAACGCCGAAACGATACGCATGGAAGTGTTCGGCAGCTTTCAGGTCCTCTTGCTGCTAATTTTTATGGTGGCGGGTATCTATTTCATGAAAGAGCTGTTGCTCTTTACCTTCACCAAAATCATTCTCGGCATTCGCTCTAAGGTTGCCATCTCCTTCCTTTTCAGCTTCGTCGCCGCCGTGCTGTCGGCGTTCCTAGATGCGCTCACGGTCACTGCGGTCATCATTAGTGTAGCTGTCGGTTTCTACTCTGTGTACCACAAGGTTGCTTCTGGCAAGAGTTTCCTTGACGAGCATGAGCACAGCGCCGACGACAGCATCGACGATTTACACCGCACTGATCTTGATGAGTTTCGGGCCTTCCTGCGCAACTTGCTCATGCATGGTGCTGTTGGCACAGCCTTGGGAGGGGTTTGTACCACCGTTGGCGAACCACAGAATTTGTTGATCGCCAGTCGGGCTGGCTGGGAGTTTGTCGAGTTCTTCTTGAGAATGGCACCGGTTACCATGCCTGTGCTGGCCGTGGGGTTGGTCACTTGCATATTGCTTGAGCTATCAGGTTGGTTCGGGTACGGAGCGAAGCTGCCGGAACGGGTGCGAGAAATACTGGACGCCTACGACGATAACGAAACTGAAAACCGAACCAACCGCGACGTCGCTCGCTTGGTGATCCAAGCCTTTGCCGCCTTGTGTTTGGTATTCGCCCTAGCCTTCCACGTCGCCGAGGTGGGCTTAATCGGTTTGATGGTGATCGTGATTCAGACGGCGTTCAATGGGGTAATCGAAGAGCACCAGATCGGTCGAGCATTTGAGGAAGCACTGCCGTTCACCGCGTTGCTGGTGGTGTTCTTCGGCATCGTGGCGGTCATCCATGACCAGCACTTGTTCTCTCCCGTCATCGACTATGTGCTGTCGTTGGACGAGTCACTGCAGCCGGGCATGTTCTACGTAGCCAACGGTGTATTGTCTGCCATCAGCGACAATGTATTTGTTGCGACCGTGTACATTAATGAAGTGAAGGCGGCACTAGACAGTGCAGACATTAGCCGCGAACAGTTTAATCTGTTGGCTGTCGCCATCAACACAGGAACCAACATACCCAGTGTCGCAACGCCAAATGGTCAGGCGGCGTTCTTGTTCCTGCTAACCTCGTCAATCGCACCGCTGGTGAGACTGTCCTATGGCCGCATGGTATATATGGCCATGCCTTATACGCTCACCATGGGCGTAACCGGGTTCTTCGCTGTCCACTACTGGTTATGACTGGTAGCGTCGCCAGACCGCGGCCCCCGCTTCATCATCCAGCAGGGTTAAATAGGCTTCGTGCTGCGCACGCTCATCAGCTGACGCGGTAAGCACCTTCAAAGCCGCTGGCGGCTGCCAGTGCTCTTCTCTCTGCGCCTGCTCTTGCTCACCTTGGCTGGCGGCGAACAACGCAGTTTGACCGCCGGTCATCAGCAGATAGACGTCAGCGAGAATTTCTGCGTCCAACAGCGCACCGTGCAACGTGCGTGCTGAGTTATCGACATCGTAGCGCCGACACAACGCGTCCAGGCTGTTGCGCTGACCGGGATGCCGATGACGAGCCAACGCCAATGAATCGGTCACTTCGCAAAGGTTCTGCAGGCGTCGCCGCCGACTCTTGCCAAAACGGGCGCAAACCTTAGTGTGCGCTTCCGCATCCAACTGCGACAGTTCACTATTGAGAAACGCAAGATCGAAGGGGGCGTTGTGAATGACCAACTCCGCACCGTTAACGAATTCGACGAATTCTTCGGCGACATCGGCGAAGCGCGGTTTATCCGCGAGAAACTCTGCCGACAGCCCGTGTACTTCCTGAGCACCTTCGTCGATCTCGCGCTCGGGGTTCAGATACTTGTGAAAATGTCGTCCGCTGAGACGTCGATTGACTAGCTCAACCGCGCCAATCTCAATGACGCGGTGGCCTTGCTCAGCTTCCAGGCCGGTGGTTTCTGTATCGAGAACTATTTGTCGCATCGACTCAACCTTGATTAAACATCCGATCAATGGCGTGGTTCGCGGCTTCGTCCACCCGCTCGTTCTCTTCATGACCACTGTGACCTTTGACCCAAAACCAGGACACTTGGTGGCGCTGGGCCTGCTCATCTAGACGTTGCCACAGATCTTTATTCTTCACCGGTTTGCGCGCCGCAGTGCGCCAACCGTTGCGCTTCCAGTTATCCAGCCACAACGTCACTCCTTGCCGCACGTACTGGGAATCGGTGGTCA
>JBPCXR010000326.1:0-32228 GCA_051027215.1 Pseudomonadales bacterium
GCATATTGTTTGGTCAGCCCTGCCACCCCGTGTTTCGCGGCAACGTAAGCACCTACCCCTTCGTCTAGTTCGTCCGTTACCGTGGGTCCCGTTAAGCCTACCAAACCGGCGACAGAAGCGGTGTTGATGATCACACCACCACCTTGCGCCGCAAGAAATGGCGCACCGTGAAATAGTCCGTAGTACACGCCGCTGAGGTTCACCGCGATGGTTTGATCCCAGCCGATACCAGCACCGCCCACTCCGGCATTATTGAAAATGACATCCAGGCCACCTAATTGGGCAACAGTGATGTTCAGTGAAGCTTTGACTTGGCTCTCGACGGACACATCCAGCTCCAAGGCATCCGCCGCACCCCCCTTATTTTGAATGATGCCGGCGGTGGTTTCGGCACCCGAAAAGTCACGATCCGCGCACATTACCGCTGCTCCCTCTTCAGCCATGCGAAGTGCACTCTCGCGCCCGATGCCGCTGCCTGCCCCGGTAATCAAGGCGACCTTATTTGCTAGCTTAGCCATGTCTCACGCTACCCAATAAGAAGTACCAGAAGCTTGGTTTTGAACCGAAGCCATTCGGCCATGGTGACACTGCACATCACAGATGTCTCGCCCCAGTAATCCTGGGTAGATTTTACGCCTTCACCGAATTGAACTTGGGCATTCGGTTGGAGCTATTGGTGGGATCGCTGACGGCTGTTATTTTTCGTACAACCGCATAGAATCTGGAGGAAGGAAATGGGGGGCGATATGACGGTCACGAAGTTGTCGACAGCGCTCGAGGAACTTGTGGCCAGGCGGTGCATCTCTGACGCGATCACATCGGTACAACGAGGCATAGATAGGGGCGACTTGGCCCTGTTGAAATCCGGATTTCACGACGATGCGGATGTGGCCTATGGGTTCTTCGATGGCAGTGCCGCGGATTTCTGCGAGATCCTTGCCGGCGGCCCCCCGGAACCCAACAACGTCACCATGCACCGACCAGCCAACGTCTGGATTAAACTCGATGGTGATCGGGCAACTTCCGAAGCCTATGTGTTCGTATACACGTCCAGCGAAGACACGCAATCACTCATTGGCGGGCGCTATCTCGACCGTCATGAGCGGCGTGATGGGCATTGGCGGCTGAGCCATCGAACCTATGTTCTGGACTGGAACATTAATCAACCGGCCACAGGTACTGGGCTGGCTGATTATCCGGATCCCTTCCTGCGGGGCCGCAAGAGCGTAGACGATCCGGGCGTTGGGTTGCTAACCCATTGGGGCATTCAAGACAAACTGACGCATTTCGATGGAGGCACTGTGGAAATATCAGCGGAGCTTGTGGCCCAGGCAGAAGCGGCATTGGCCAAAGCAGAAATTCACGACTTAATTTGCGCTCAGGCACGCGCGGTGGATCGGGGCGATACCGCCTTGTTGCGATCGCTATGGACCCCAGAGGCGACCGTTGATGTGGGCGACTTTTACCGCGGCGCCGCGGGCGGGTTCTGCGAGCTCATGCTTGAAACCGCGCAGTCCATGCGGCGCATGGCTCATACAGTGAACAACGAATGGATCCAGGTGCAAGGCGATTCAGCCGTCGCCGAGAGTTACGTCATCGCCATCGCCACAGCGCCCACGGACGACGGGGACCAAGACACGTTGAGCGGCGGCCGATACCTGGATCGCTACCAGCGTGTGAACGGTGAGTGGAAGTGCAGTCACCGCACATTCGTTGCCGATTGGATCATCGAGCAACCGAGCACAGACCAACGCGATCAGCCCGGAAGCATGTACGAAGCGCTCTCTACCCGCGGGGGGCTGTACCCCAACGATCCCCTCTACTCATTTTTGGACACAGAGTAAGCGTCGAACGGGCTCGCCAAAAGCGCCTCTTCGATCGCAACCATCCGTTCTCGGTGGTGCTGTTGCACGCCTAATTGTTTGCGTATAGTCTATTTTGCGGAGGCGTCCATAATTCATTTTTGGATAGGTCAATTGTGTAGCGAAGTAGCAATTGAAAGTTAACGCGCAGTCCCAGGGGTATAGAAAAACCAATTTCGGGAGTTCTCATGTCTGCAGCAGTCCAGAACAACAAAGTCCACAAGTTTTCCGCTAAGTATCTAATCCTTCTACTAGTTTCTACCACAGTTCTGCCCACCCAAGTCTGGTCCGCTGAACCCGCCGCCATCGAAGAAATAATCGTCACCGCACGCAAACGTGAAGAGCGGCTCATCGATGTTCCGGTGTCCGCGGCGGTCCTAACTGCTGAAGAAATAGATAGGTATCGAACACGAGACCTGGCTGAACTAACCCAGCGAATACCCGGCGTGCAAATTACCCACGCAGCCGGTGGTGGCCAAGGGGGCAACATCAGTATTCGTGGTGTCGGCAATCTTGCCGTTGACTACGGAACTGATCAGCCGGTGTCATTAGTGTTGGATGGCATGTCCTTCCAACGCAGCCACGTGCTGGATGTTGGCTTCTTTGACCTGCAAACAGTGGAAGTGTTGAAAGGACCCCAGTCCCTGTATTTTGGTAAGAACAGCCCTGCAGGAGTCATCGGCGTCACCAGCAAGTCCCCCACCATTGGCGCTGATGCAGAGGGGTTCGTTCGAGCCAGCTATGAATTTGAAGCGGAAGATCCCGTATTTGAAGCAGGAATCTCGTTCCCTCTAGGTGACACCTTAGCGATGCGTATCGCCGGAAGATACCAGGACATGGATGGTGGCTGGCTCGATAACTCAGCACGGGTTATTGACAACAGTTTGCCGGACGGCGCTGTGGGAATCACACAGTACTCCACACCTTTACCCGTTCGCGGACCATCACATGACAAATATCCAGGCCAGGAACAAACCGTCGTTCGTTGGACAACAGTCTGGCAGCCAACAGAAAGCTTTGAGGCCAATTTAAAACTATTTTACTCTGAATCAGAGCAAAACGATGCTGGGGTAACAATACTATACGCCTGCGCCGATGGTGTTGGCTCAAACCCTTACTACGGCGCCGGCCCATTCCTCTGGCCGGACGTATCCCAGACATGTACAAATTCTCCGCGACTAGAAAGAAATAGCGCGCTACCACCGGCAGACATTGCCAACGCACATCCCTTCATCGACGAAAGTGATCGATTCTTCAACCGCGTAGAAAATGATATCTACACGCTTGAGTTGAATTGGGATGTCGGCGACTACCAACTCACCTCTTTGAGCAGCTACTGGGATTACAAGCACCGCGAATACACCAATTACGATTACACCAGTTTTGCGGTGGTCGTTTCTGAGCAGGGTGAGTCCGGGGATTCATTTACACAAGAATTTCGGATTCAATCGAACTACGATGGTAAGTTCAATTTCATGGCCGGCGTCTTTTATGAGGATCTGTTTCGCGATCTAGATGCACCGGTTCAGATCTTGACCGAAAACTTAAGTAACGCATTCGGCGCCAGTGTGCCAGCGACCAATGCCCCGGCGCCTTACACAGGCTCCTACATCAACTATCACCAGCATTGGGACAATGACGTAGAGACCATCTCCGTGTTTGGTAGCATTGACTATCAAATCAACGAGAAATGGGAAATTTCCGGCGGCTTACGCTATACGGAAGAAGAACGCGAAGCGGTTGGTGGCAACCTTTTTGAAAACAGTGGCGCGCTTGGGTTCGGCCCCGTTGGTTTGGTCTACACCCCATCGGACGAATCAGACAACCTGTCGCCAGAGCTGACCGTTAGCTACCACCCTCGCGAAAACATGATGCTATATGCGGCGTATAAGGCCGGCTTCCAGTCTGCGGGTATTTCCAACCCAGGCACAGTGCCTAATCTCGCCGCTCTACCAATAGACGTTGCCAACGACACTCTGGTGTTCGATGAAACGACGGTTGACGGATTCGAGCTAGGAATGAAAGGTCGGTTTATGGACGGCCGACTCAGTGCCGAGATTATCGGTTTCTATTTCGAGTCCGAAGATCTGCAGGTTGGCATCTTCAACTCGAACACCACGAGTTTCACATTACAGAACGCGGCAGTAGCAATAAATTATGGCGTGGAATCCAATTTGATCTATCAGGTGAGCGACGCATTGCAACTGCGGGCCGCACTGTCTTATGCCTATTTAGAATTTGATGAATGGGAAGATGCCGGTTGCCACCCCGTCGATGGGGCTCTGCCCGACCTTGCAACCCGAACAGGCCCAGGCTGTCATATCGGACCCGCAGGTGCGCCCATTCAAGATCTATCCGGCGAAAAATATGGCGGGCCTCCATTGTCTATAAACGTCGGTGCCAGCTATAACGCTTCGGTATTCAATGGCTGGGGCCTGGAAGCGTCGTTTGACACCATCTACCATTCCGACGGAGAACGAGTGCTCAATCAGCCGTTCACGGATGTTCCTTCTCGTACCGTGACGCATATTGCCGCCACGCTTTTCCAACAGGACGGCCCTATGGAAATCGGGCTGAGTTGCACCAACTGCTTCAATGAAATCTATGTGACTTCCATTGGGAATAAGCCCCTCGCCAAAATCAATCCCGGGGTTAACGGTGATATGACAGCATCGATCGCGCCGCCGCGATTGGTGACTTTGGCACTCACCTACAACTTCAATAGATAGCCGATTCGACGGCCGCGAGACCAAGGGCGTACTGGCGACGGTACGCCCTTTCTTTTTGAGGTCGAAGTAAAGCGCCGATTTACTTCGACACATAACTCCGAAGCGATGTTTCCAGACGCCGGGCGTTGCGACGTTTCAACAATCCCATCAGCCGTCGATGCCGCGCTTCAGAGATCGGATACCCCCACATAATGGCAAACGCACCCACATAACAGAGCACTGGCAGAACAACGAAGATGACTCGCAACGCCATGATCTGGGTCGGGCCGTTGTCTCCAGCGGCTTGAAAGTCAAAAAGCGCTAGCAGGTTCAGGACGACGCCCGCAGCAAATGCCAGCACCAGCTTCTGAGCGAGCGACCACACAGAAAAGAACAAGCCCGTGCGATCCTCCCCGCTACGCAGGCGATCCAGATCTATTACGTCTGCTTTCATTGCCGCCGGCAACGCAGTAAAGCTCCCTATGCCAATGCCAAGTAGAAAGAAAACCACCATCATCCAATTGAGATCACCGGTACCCAACAGCCAATAGCCTGGCTGCGCAACAATCACAGTGGTCATACCCATCAGCCAAGCTTTACGCTTACCGACTTTACGCGCGACTGCTCCCCAAAGCACCACGCCGAGCAGATTGGCAACATAGAAAACCAACAGCACCAGGTTGCTGGCAACGTCGGCTTCAAGTACATGCACTACGAATAGAATGTACAAGGGGCCGCCAATGGCCGGCCCTAGCGCGGCGATCGTAAAACCTAGCATTAGCCGTTTGAAAGGGCCGTTGCTCCACATGATACGCAGGCCTTCGCGTAGAGAAACGCGTCGCGATTCAACCGGCACACCTTCAGGGACATTCCAGAGCAGTACGGCGCCAATTACCAAAGCCACCGTCACGCACATGGCAATGACATGCAGCGACTCCGCCACGGCGTATCCATAACCCAGCCACAGTCCAGTCAACAGCGGCACGACAATAGCAATCAGGGTCCCGATTAGACCGATCGCCGTCCGAATACTGGTGATTCGCGTACGCTCATGATAGTCCGGCGACAGTTCTGCACCCCATGCATAAAAGGGAATGTTCATGAAGGTCCAGCCCAGCCAGAGGGCCACCAGCCAAATAGCAAAGTACCAATTGGTCACCGGATCCTGGGGGGCAAACAGCATCCACACAGACAGCAGTAGCAAGGGAACGCCTGCTAGGATCCACGGCTTCCGTCTACCCAATACAGTACGGGTTCGATCGCTCAGCTGACCAATCAATGGGTCTGTAAGCACATCGCTGATTCGCGCCAACATGATGATCGTGCCCACCGCTGCCAGCGACAGGCCGAGATCACGACTATAAAAAGGAGCAATGAACAGCGCCATGGGAGTCGCCACCATAGAAAGCGGCATTTCCAGCCAGGCATAGCCCAGCAACTGGCGTATCGAAAGCTGGCCGTCCCTGGTTGTGGTCAATGCAAATCTCCTCGGCAGCCAAACGAACGCTGGTCGGGCTTGCTCAAGAAAACGCCCGATTTCAACGTCGGCACGCGACAATGGTAATGTAGCGGTTCATCAAAAAGGCGAGCTAGGGGAAGCTGATATGTCGGATGCCATCGTTGAAATTAGAGACTACACCATCGAAGCCGAGTGGTTTGCAGCCTACAAAGTCTGGGCTATTGAGCTGGCGGCGCCCTGGTTGAAGGCAAACCTGGACGTAATCGATTTCTGGATGGATGACGGCATGGAGCCAGAAGTAACCGGCTCGAATCCGATTGTTTCACCCAACGGCCAGGCCAATGTGTGCTGGATCATTCGATGGCCAAGCAAAGCCGCACGTGAAGAGCAATTTGGCAGCATTACCAGCAGCCCTGAATGGCGTGAAATCTGGGCCAAACACCCGAACGAAAATGCCTATCTGCAGATGAACGCGCGTTTTATGAAGGCGGCCTGATCAGGCGTGGGGGCGGAGCAACGCGCCTACGTAGATGCAGCAACGTAGTTCGTGCCCAAACCCGATGCGTGACGGTTGGGATAGAGACGATGAGGTAGCAGAGGATTCTATGGATCGCAGTACGAGTTCAACTGGCATCGCCGCGAAACACAATGAAGCCGCGGCGATCGTTGCACAGATGTCTTTGCGGGAAAAAGCGTCTTTTGCTTCCGGTAAAAGTTTTTGGTTCCTAGAAGCATGCAACAGATTGGGAGTGCCATCGGTTATGGTAACCGATGGCCCACATGGACTTCGCAAGCAGCAGAGCAGCGGTGACCACGTTGGCCTTAAAAACAGTGTCCCGGCCACCTGTTTCCCTACAGCCAGCGCACTGGCGGCAACTTGGGATCCCCATCTATTGACCGAGATTGGTGTCGCCCTCGGCGAGCAATGCGTTGCCGAGAAGGTTACGGTGTTGTTAGGCCCAGGGATGAACATCAAGCGGCACCCACTGTGCGGTCGAAATTTCGAGTACTTTTCGGAGGATCCATTGCTGACCGGCGACTTGGCGTCAGCGCTTATTGATGGAGTTCAGTCCCAAGGCGTAGGCACCAGCGTCAAACACTTCGCTGTAAACAATCAAGAACAGGGCCGAATGTTCGTCGACGCCATCGTTGATGAACGAACGTTACGCGAAATCTATTTGCGCGGTTTTGAAATTGCGGTCAAAAGAGCCCAGCCCTGGACGGTGATGTGTGCCTACAACCGTGTGAACGGCACATATTGTAGCGAGCACGACTGGTTGCTCAACATAGTGCTAAGACAAGAGTGGGGCTTCCAAGGGCTGGTCATGACGGATTGGGGCGCAGCCAATGATCGGGTTAAAGGCATTGCGAGCGGCCTAGATCTGGAAATGCCCAGCAGCGGCGGCATGAATGACCAACGTCTTGAGACTGCGGTTACTGAAGGAAGCTTACCCGAGTTGGCTTTGGATCAAGCCATCGCGCGCAACGTAAGTCTTGCACTCTGCGGAGGCGAGCTAGAGGAGCGTAAAGTCTCCATGAATCAAAGCGCCCACCATCTGTTAGCTCATCGCGCCGCTGTGGAGTCAACGGTTTTGCTAAAGAACACCGACTGCCAATTGCCTCTGGTACCAAGAGGTCGAATTGGCGTCATTGGGGCGTTCGCTAAACAGCCGCGCTATCAGGGCTCAGGCAGTTCACAGGTTACACCTACCCAACTCGACTGCGCCTACGACGCCATCTGTGAAACGATTGGGACGAGCGGCGAGGTCCTCTACGCAGATGGATACGAGCAAGTCTATTCTCCAAAAAACGACAGGCTCATACAGGAAGCCGTAGAAGTTGCTAGAAAAGTAGAAACTGCCATTGTTTTCGCCGGATTACCCCCCTCTTACGAATCCGAAGGCTTCGACCGCGATCACATGCGGATGCCTGCACAACACAATCAATTAATCGAAGCCATTTCCCAGGTCAACGGCAACACGGTGGTGGTGCTATCCAATGGCTCGCCCGTAGAAATGCCATGGATAGACAGTGTCAGGGCGGTATTGGAATGCCATCTCGCTGGGCAGGCTGGCGGCGGGGCAGCCGCTGACGTTCTGTTCGGAAGCGCGAATCCCAGTGGAAAGCTTGCGGAGACCTTTCCCATTACGCAATGTGACGTAGCAGCGGATCAGTGGTTCCCCGGTGAGGGACGTCAGGTACAGTATCGCGAAGGGCTCTACGTCGGTTATCGATTCTTCGATAGTGCCGAGGCGCCTGTACTTTTTCCATTTGGCCATGGATTAAGCTACACCAAATTTTCTTACACCAATTTGGTCGTGACGCCCCAAGATGGGGGCTGCCTGGTCGAACTGGTAATAACCAACTCTGGCGAATTGCAGGGTGCTGAAGTTGTCCAACTCTACGTTCACGAAATGGGCGGCGCAATTTATCGGCCAGAGCAGGAGCTAAAGGCTTATCGCAAAATCATCTTAGAACCAAGCCAATCGAAAATCGTTTCCTTGGCGTTAGATACCAACGCGTTTGCGGTCTATGACGTCGAAACGCGAGGATGGATTGTGGAAGCCGGAACCTATGAGGTGCGACTGGGGTCGTCGAGCCGTGATATTCGTCTAAGTGCCGAGGTTGAGATTGACTCTGAGGATACGCCATCCCCAGCCCTCGTCTCTCCTGGCCCTCAAATTATCGATGGCACGTTAGAAGTGAACAAAGCCACGTTCGAGCATATGCTTGGCAAAGCGCTACCGACCGCCGAGTGCAGCCGCCCGTTTCACATCAACTCTACGCTGACAGACCTTGAAACAACTTGGCTGGGCCGAATAGTTCGATCACGAATGGAGACCCAGTTTAAGGAGAACATGGGCGTTGGCGACAGCGAAGATCCCACGCTGGACAGGATGTTCAATGAGATGATGACCACTATGCCGCTGCGATCATTTGCACTATTCAGCCAGGGCAAGGTCAAGTTCAAATATTTACACGCAATGATTGCGCTGCTCAATGGCCAGGTAATCAAGTTCGTTCGAATATTGATCCAAGGACAGGCACAGTGGTAGCAACGAACTAGGGATTGGTAGCTTCCCTGGTTTAACACCAGCTTACGACTCGTGCAGGCCTGTCAATGTGTTCTGAGCAAAGACTTCGGTCAATCGACTAATCGAAAACGGGCTATTGGCCTATTTGCCCGCGACCCAAACGCAATGTACGGGAACTCGGCGGCGATGGTACAAGAAACCCTAGTCGAGGCTATCTGTCCTGGAGTATGTAACCATTTTTCATCTATAAAGTCGTAGTCGCGGACTTCAACACCGGTTGGATCACCTGCTGGTTAGATCGCATTGACCAGGGTTGAAAGCGAGAACATGACCGCAAGCCAGGTGGTCCCAAGTCACATGCCCCAGGTCTCATGACGTAGTAGGTGAAATCTCCCATCGCCAGCGTTACGCAACCATCGACGATAACCAAGCAGTACTATGTACGTGCGACACCATTGGTCACGAACGCTCATTCCCGTTGTGTTCTGGTCGAACGATGCGGGGCGCCCTCATCCAAAACGTCAGCCGGCTGGGTTGCAACCAGATGGATTCCTTCGAGCACCAATAGGCGGCACGGAGATAGAGCATTTATTGAAGGATCTGACCGATGCAAGAAAGGGCCCAACGGAGGGCTGATTAAGGAGACGGGAATCGGTGACGTTCGCTGTCAGCGTTCGAGAGGCGGCGCCAGCCCGTTGATCAGAACGATGCTCGCTGTAGACGCGGCGGTACGATGTTTCGCGAGTGCTTGATATTCGTCTGAACCATACCACGCCATAGCTTCTTCGTTGGATGGAAACTCTATTACTACCGTGCGAGTGTACGGCCATTGGCCTTCAAGCAGTTGCGGGTTTTCATCGACGGCCAATAGACGACCGCTATACTGGGCGAATATTTGCATGAACCCGGACTCATAGGTTGCGTACTTGGTTCGGTCGTGGATATCGACTTTGGCGATGATGAATGCTGACATTGTGCTAAACCTCGTGTGTGATCTGGCTGGGCGTGTTAAGAGCCTACGGCGACCGCAATGTATCTCCGAATGGAGGAATGCTCTCAACATACCGAGCATAATCAAAGAAACAATTGAGCGCTTGAGTGCGACAGACTAAGCAATCCCGCCACCGGGGTCAGAGGTTCAAGAAAAGGAGGACCCATGAAGACAGTAACTCTCAAGCCCGCTATCTGGACGTTGGGCACGATCGCCCTGCTGACAGCGTGCAGTGACCAGTCACCGCCACTCACAGGCGAGGCACAAACACCTGCACCCGCAGAGGAAGTTGCCGCTGATCGATTGACCGTCGATATCGCGAACGCCATGAGTGGCTGGCTCCATTCGGGGCTAGAAATCAAGTCCGGTGACAATGTCGCCCTGATCGGCAGGGGCATTTGGGAAGCAGACGGGCTCACCCTGGAGCCGCGCCATCTGCTCTGGTATCGGATCGGCGAACAGGGAACAGCACGTAACTTTGCCGCTGATGTCGAAGTATTTACGGCGGATGCAGACGGCGACCTGTTCCTCACCCTGCGCCCCATTGGCGTCTACTGGGACGACGACGCGGGGACCTATCCAGCCGAGTTTGCAGAGGCCCCGCCGATTCCTGTCGAGATCACCGTTGAGGCAATACGATTCGAAGAACCGATGGAGGTCGGACTTACGTCTTTGGCCACAGCTGGCGACTCAGCCGCTCAGCGTGCGCTAACAACCCTGGCAGAACGCAGAACGCTGCCAGATGGATTCTACTACCTGCCCTACCTCGGACGTTCAAACGTTTGGATGGATGGCACCAAAGATGGTAGACCTGGTATTCAGGCAGCAACGCGCGATGATGTAGGCATCGTCAAGTTGCCCCTTGACGTGCCACTGACCGAAGACACTCGCTTCAACTTCGAGTGGCGCTACGACAGCTTGCCTGCTCTGGGGCCAGAGACCGAGCCACAGTTCCACGACTACCTCAGCATCGCTCTTGAATTTGATAACGGTCAAGACCTGACCTGGATGTGGAGCCCAGAGCTTGAAGCTGGCACGCATTTCGGCTGCCCCTTGCCTTGGTGGGATAGCCGCGAAACACACTGGGTGCTTACCAAAGGCCGAGACGGTCTCGGCGAGTGGCACCAACACACTCGGGAGGTACTTGCGGACTATCGGGCATCAATCCAACTGAGTGAGCCTGCGCGCATTGTCGGCGTTTGGTTTATCGCCAACAGCATATTCGGGCGACAACAGGGTGCAGCCAGTTTCGCCAACGTAAAAATCACGAACGGCGATACCGAGACCGTAATCTTTGGAGATTGAGTCTTCTAGCTCGGCGCGACGATGCGAGTGATTGCTCGCTCCTGCGTTTTCTACGACAGTCCCCAAGAGGAGCGGTCGGTACCAGCTTCTGCTCTGGCCACTCCTAAATCCCCAGGATCGCGTACCAACATTCTTCGCACCCGAGGCGGCTCGCTGCCCTGGTGCAGGATTCGCACTCGGTCGCCGATCTTGCCGTCCTCCTGTGTCGTTCGCGAGTGTAAGCGCACGTAGTCAGCCCAAGTAGGTAAATCAAAACGCTCGATCCATTGATTAGGCTGTTCTAAGTCGCGCAGCAAAGTCCATTGACGAGCGCCATCACGCCGGCGAATACGCCGCCGTTCGCGCATCAGAACACTGAATTCGTCTACGTCTTCGTCACCGATAAGGTATTCCACAACCACGGAAACGGGGCCACTGCGCGGTACAATATCCAACCCGAGATTCGGCTCGCGCCAACGATCCAATGGATCTAAGTTCAGCTCCTCACGGCTGGGCAGCGGCCGCCAGAAACCGAGCACGAGGCCAATTCCCATACTGCTCGCCGAAACTTGCAACGCAAAGGACAGCGAGTGCGTTTCTACCAGTAGACCCCAGATCCAGCTACCGAGCGCCATGCCGCCAAAGGTGAACATCTGATAGAACGACATCGCACGGCCAACCACCCAGCGGGGCGTGGACAGCTGCACAGTGGTGTTAAATAGTGCCAACGCCGTTACCCACGCCCAACCACCCAAAGAAACGGCAGCCATCGTCAGGACGAACCAGCGGCTGAGGCTGCAAACTACGACGGTGATCGCCAGAGCGAGAAACGCTAAGCGCACCATTTGTTCACTCTTGAATCGTCGGGCAACCCGCTCAGACGTAACTCCTGCAACCACAGCACCCAATCCGAACGCGCCTAGCAGTATGCCGTAACTCAAGGAGCTGCCAGCGAGGAGGTCGCGCGTGATAAGCGGCAGCAGTGCCAACACTGTGATGGCACTGAAACCAAAGATGAAACCGCGAATGTAGAGCCGTCGCAAATTCGGTGACTGGCGTACATAGCGAACCCCCGCGGCAATGGCCGAACGCAACGGTTCACGATGGGAAGCCGCCTGCCGCGGCGGACCCTGCCAAGACCACACTGCAAAAATTACGCCGATGTAACTGGCCGCGTTGATCACAAACGCAACAATCGCGCCCCCGGTCGCTACTATCACGCCGCCAATTGCGGGCGCAACGCTACGCGTTACATTGAAGCCAACACCGTTCAGCAGCACCGCCCTGGGCAGCAGATCCATGCCCACGAAATCGCGCACCGATGCTTGCCACGCCGGATTGTTGAAGGCGACGCCGCAGCCAATGAGGAATGTCAGGCCAAGCAGCGACCAAGCGTTAATCAATTCGAGATAGGTAACAACTACCAGTGCAACGGATGCACCAAACATAAACAGCTGAGACAAGAGCATGACACGGCGGCGGTCATAACTGTCGGCCACTGCGCCACTGAGCAGGGAAAACGCCATGACGGGCAGAGTCGTGGAGGCTTGAACCAACGCCACTTGCGTATCGGATGCAGCAATTAGCGTCATCAGCCAAGCAGCTCCCACAGCCTGCACGAGTCCACCGAAATTGGATACCACATTGCCAAGCCACAACATGCGGAAAGCCGGTACTTGCAACGGCGCAAATGGTGACTGATTCAAATTGTTGCAGACTGTCTTCTGACCACTTCGGCAGCATAACGCAGGCGAGAAACATTTATTGGCCAGCCAAGACATCTAGCAACCAGCATCAAGGCTAGATAGGACCAACAACGGCGAATCGCTAACCACGGCGTCGACGCTTCGCTTCGCCCGTGGCGGCGCAACAGGCATGAATACATCGCTGGCGTCTGCAACCGAAGATCAGCGCTTAGCCCGTCCTGAATTGGACGGAGCGCTCAAAACTTAGCACTCTAGTGGTCGCCACGTCTCACTATGTGACACTTATCTGGCAGGGCTAGCGGCCTCCAGCCATGCTAACCCTGCCGGATTCAAAGTCCCGGCTAATCACTTACTTGACAAGAAGGCAGGCAGCCGATGCGCCCTAGCGACAAACCGGGACAGACCTTCGCACGTAAGGCCGATCGAATATTCTCTCTCGAAGGGGATTGGTACTTTCAAACGCGAGAGTACGACTACGGGCCGTACGACTGCAGAGCCCAGGCCGATGCAGAACTTGAACGCTACGTTTGTGCGATGCGCTACGTCAACATCGCCAACTGCAATCCCGCCTATCTATTCGGTAAGCAGCGTCCAGTAGCAAAACGACCGCAGGAGCTGAAGCTTCAACACGCTAGCGAGCGCTGAGGCCCATCGTTCTACAGCAAAAACCAGAGCGCGATTCCGGACGGTTCACCATCCAATGCACGGAATAATTGAACGGAGCCCGAGTCTCCTGTCCGTAATCAATTGACGCATCTGAGCACTTGAATGGACAACTCGTCTATATTCAATTAGGTAGATGGACGGGTATTCATAAACCAGGTTGCAGCCTGCTGGAGAACAATCGAATACCTACCCGCTGTCGCGCAATCCAGTAAACCCAGATTAGCCAGAAAACGGCTGCACCGACAAATGCGTAGCTTGCGCCCATCAAACCAAATAGGGGTACGCAAATCGCATGCAATGTAACAACGATCGGTATTAGGACGGCGACACCCCACGCCAAACTGACGTGATGTCCAGTCATCGCCACCAGCGGCAACATGCTAACGCTAGTGGATAGGCATACTTGGCCGGCTGCTGCGACCAGCAGCGCTGGATACCCAATGGCAAAAGACTCACCGAACAACCGCAAAATAGGCTCACCTAGGGCCACCAAGACAACGACTGCCATAAGCGATGCGATCACCGTGAGCAATACGCTTTTACGTGCCATTAGATTCAATTGGTTAACGTCGCCCCGTGCATGCATAGCCGCTGCTCTTGGTGACAATGCAACACCTACAGCGGCACTGGCGAAACCAAGAATTGCTAGTGTTCGCAAGACGGCATTGAACACAGCAAGCTGCTCTGGCTCGAGGTAAAGACCAGCAATGACGATATTTAGATCAAGCGCGTAGCTACTATAGATCGTGGCGAACAACAGGAGAACGCCAGTACTCAGCCATTTACGACCGTGAGACTTTCGGGGAGCAGGTAAAGCCAAGTGCCGGAGTCGCACCCGTAGAATTAGTGCCTGTAGTAGAGAGACCCCTGCGAGTATCCCGACCAATATCCAGGCAACGGTATCCGGGGACGTGGGCTCATCAAGAGTAACAAACAAAAACACCAACACTATAAAAAACATGACTGGACGCAGCGTAACGCCTACGGCGGAGGCGAAGACGAACCATCTAAATGCGCGGCTAACGGCATTGTGTAGCGCGGTAATAGCACCGAAAGGTACGCCTATGCAGATGATGAGCATGAGCAGGGTACGAGTGGGTGGCGTTGGCGGGCTATTCACCCAAAGCCAAATACACAGCACGGTCGCCAATAGGAGAGCGCTGGTCAGTACGGCACGTCGAGAATACGCAAGATAGTTAGACGCCTCATCCATGCGATCTTGCGCGACTGCGTTTGGGATGAAACGCATCGCGGCAAAGCTTAAGCCTAAGGTCCCAAGATCTACTAACAACCACAGCGAAGACTGAGCAAATACAAAGTGCCCCAGCGATGATGGCTGCAACAACCGTGCAAGCAGTATGAAGTTCGCGTATGCGAAAATCGCGGCAGTCAAACGCAACGTAAACGTTATGCCGCTGTCCCGGAGCATTCCATCAAAGCTCAGCTTGGTCAGTAGTTGCTTCAACTACTCATCGTTCCTGTTCATATGCCAGTCGATGCCGATGCTGCACTTCCGGGGGCCGTGGCAGCCTTTCTATGCAGATTGGCCCACCGAGCTCGATCAATCGAGAATGATTTGGTCCCCATGGGCTAGTGATTCCAGCCAAGATCCGTTCCAATAAGTTCATACAGGCGCAGATTTGGCTCGAAAAACTCAGATTTTAGACGGGCTACAGTGTCGACATTCACCGAATCCGGGTACTTACCCACATTGTGGGCGCGCATATTTTCCTGAGAAACGAACTCTAGGCCAATGAAATCCAATACCCGCCGATACTGTTCATCAGGACGCCTAAACAAGTCTTCGCTAGACATCACGAGTATCTGGTCCGGATCAAAGCGCTCGAACCACGCGGCCAAATGTTTAACATAGAGGCTTCCGCTAATGTAAGCACGATGCAGTGGGCATGAAGCCAGCAGCTTAGCCGCATTCGTGCCAGACCTGGGGTTCGCATTCAGCGCTTCAAGCCAGCTAGCCTCTTGTGCTTCCGGCAGATCAAAGGCTGCGTATGAGCTATCCGAAAACAGCGCTTCTTCTAACGGTCGATGTTCACGCTCTATTCGCCGCTGATGGAAATAGTGAGAGAGCGTTCTAGCAACTGGGTCTCGAAGCAGTACGATAACGCGAGCATCAGGAATTTGCTCACTGACTCGTAACGCCGCTCGCGGGTGTACCAGATATCCGGGCGACGCCTCTCCTGTGATTTGCGTTGACAACGGCGAGGCAAAGGGAAAATGTGCCGCATACCATTGGCTTCCCAGCGTCCAATTGAAGTTGAAGTAGTTGACCTCTTTAGTAATGGGTGGAGCAATCTGTGGGTGCTCGCAGAGGTAGCGAAACAATGATGTTGTACCCGCCTTCATAGCGCCGATTACGAGAAAGGTGGGCGTTTGCCGCTCACCACCGTACATAGCACGCCATTGAATGCGCTTGTGCAATGCACTGCGACGAAAATTCCGAGTCCTATTCTTGACTCGATCTGGGATTCGATCTTTAAGGACCTGCCACATCTGAAGGCATCCTGAACGGTTGTAACTGCATGCAGAGATCAAACCCTTGCATTATTCGGTGTTGCTACTTCTCTGCCTCAGCGCTTGCACGGTATAGAGGATGTGCCGGTTGAACGTATCTATTCTTCATTCGCTTTGCGATGTCATAGAAGTTCGGATATATCTGCGCGATAAGTTCCGTGCCAACTCTGAGCGCGTTCCAGCTGACGAACCACCAAGGCAGCAGATACATCATGCAGACAGCTTTCTCGATGCCGCTATCTGCATGTTTCAGAACAGCCTGCCAATAGTCCCGATACAGGCGCAATGTGTTCATTGGGATCTTTGCGCGTGCCTTTTGCCGTGGTTCCGAGCAACGCTCCCCTGACTTTATTGAGCGAACAGATCTAGCTCGATGCTCGCGGTTGAGAAATAGCGCCTCAGGTAATTGTGCAAATCTGCCGATCAGAGATAGCTCTGCTAACATAGCCCGATCGCAGCCGTGGTAATTGCCCTCCAACCGCTTGCTTTGCCTGAGCGCGTCGATTCGTATCAATCCGAACATATCACTACAAATGTGTTGATGCAGGATCAACGCTGCGAATCGTCTACTCTGGCGGTTTGATGCGGCTGCCTGCAACCCACTGTCATATGTTGATAGCTCTCTGTTCTGATGGTCGATAATTCGAGTCAGGGAGTGACAGAGTACGACCTCTGGATCCGCATCTAGAGCTGCAACGCATTTTTGTAAAAACGTTGGCTCAAGCAGATCGTCGTGTGCCGCCCATTTAAAGTATTCCCCGCGCGCAAGATCGACGATGCGGGTAAAATTCAAGTCCGGGCCGATGTTCTGCTCGTTACGGTGATAGCTTATTCTGTGGTCCTGTGCCACGTACTTCTTACAGATATCACCTGTTGAATCGGTTGAAGCATTGTCGCAAATCAAAATCTCGAAATCTTCATAGGTTTGAGCCAGCAGCGAATCCAAAGCTTCCTGAAGATAGTTTGCGCCGTTGAAAATTGGCACCCCGATGCTGACCTTTGGCGGATTCGTCATCAGGTGCATCAGCTCTTGGTCATCGGCCGAACATGCAATTCGGTAATTTCGGCATCTCTGGGCATGGTGAGCGCGGCTGTCACCGCTGCGGCAACGCTAGCCGGCTGCATTAGCTGTAGCGGTTCATAGACACGTCCTTCCAACTCGTAAAGCCTTTCTTGTCGCGGGGTCGCTGTTCTCCCTACATAAACACAGAGAACCCGGACCCCCTGTGGATTCAATTCCTGGCGCAGACTCTCCGCAATACCACTTATTGCGTGTTGGGTGGCGGCGAACTGTCCTGCATTCGCTCTCGGGTAATGCACGATGCTTGAGTTAAGAAAGACCACATCACCCTGGCCTTCAACTAGAGCACCCAGCAAGCGTTGGCACAGTGCATAGGGCGCCATTACATTCGTCTGCACCTGACTCTCTAGGTCCCCTAGGGATGCCTGCTGCATGACGTTTAGACCAATGCTACCGGCACAGAGCACCAATCCATGCAAGGATCCAAACGATTGAGCGACGTGATCGGCCAGTACCTGAGGCGCTTCGGGATTGGTTAGATCCACGGCCACAAAGTCTGCGTTTTTTCCGGCCACCGCTACGCTCTCCTGCAAGCGAACGATATTGCGGCCTGTGAAACATACTGAAGCGCCCTGGTCAGAAAGTGCCAGGGCGATAGCTTGACCGATACCGCTACTAGCTCCCGTGACCAGTATGCAACGGCCAGCGAGCGAACCCCGATCAACTGAATCAGTCATCGCGCCCAACCTGCCTCGTAGCGGTCGATCCATTCCTGCGGCAAGTGCGCCAGGCTAGAGCCCCGTAGATAGTCGCCCATAGTCGTGCCAGCACATTCAGAGTCAACGTTCGCGGCACCCTTACCTAGTACTACATCGTCCCAGTGCACCGTTCGGAAATCGACACTGAAACGGGTTTCATTACCCTGGTTATCTGCTGATGCATGCATTTGAGCTGCCGAAAACATGGTGAGAGAGCCTGGTGGGCCTTCGATGCTTACGGCTCCCTTTAAGTTCATAGCTTCTTCTGGTTTTGGTTGTATCCGTGTGTCCTTGTGGATGTGCTGTGCAGCATTGTATCGGCTTTCTCGATTCCACTGTGCGTAGTTGTAAGTTCGAGAGCCGTTTCGTACCGCGTTGTTCCAATACTCAGGATATATGTTCATGCCGCTACCGCGCTGCACCGGGTACATGGGTAGCCACCAATTGATCTGGCACAACGGCGCCGAGTACCACGTATCTCGATGCGGATGAAACGCATAAGCAATGCCAGACTTAAGGTAGCCCCCCGACGTTGACGAACGCATTCTGGGGACGTCGAAGTAGCATTGGGCAAGATCGCAGCCCAGACTGCGCATTACATCCTGGAGGAGCGTCTTTGTTCTTGAATCATGAATAAACGCAGGCTTTAGCTCGGCCAGCACTCCGGCGAATTGTTCAACTGGCATAGAGTGTTGAGCTTCGCGCGGGTCCAGCGGATGAAACGCCTGCTCAGCCATTTCTCTGGCAAAAGCACAAAGTGCCCGCGTAGCGGGATTGGGTGAATAGACAAAAATGTCCCCAGTGTATAGCTGCTTGCGGCGCTCGTCGTCGCGTACTGCCGAGTCGAAAACGATATCCACTAATCATCCGTACTGCTGTGTTTCAACGCAGTAATTTAGCACAACCGAGCACCGCTTCTGCCGCATTCGGCAAAGCGTGGGACAAACTTGTTACAAAGCGTCTAAAGCCACTTGCAGACCCACGGACCTTCTACGATATGGTAAGTTCTTGAGGCTTCGCGTTGCCTCGGCACACCGGCTTCATATTCACAAATGGATCACAATCAATGCTACCAAACGTGATTATCTTGGGTGCGCCAAAAGCTGGCACCACTTCCACTCACATGTGGTTGACCGACCACCCCGATGTAGCGGGCCCAAAGGTTAAGGAGACAGAGTATTTCGTAGACAAAAACAGTCACGCCTACAATCCTGATTCTAACTATCACAATCAAGGCGTAGCAGGATACGAGCGTTTCTTTGAGTCCAATGGGCCAAGCGTCCCACGCGTTGTGATGGAAGCCGGGCCTGACTATATGTATCAGCAAATCGCCCTCCAAAAACTGCCGGAACTGCCTAACGAGCCAACGTTCATATTCTTACTGCGAGAGCCCGCGTCTCAAATCTACTCGCTTTTTCAGTACCTTCAGAACAATTGGCAGTATTTGCCGAACACCATGACATTTTCGGAGTTCATTGAGCTGGCTCGAGTGCGTTCCGAAACGCTCGCTCACCACGAACTGTTGCAGAATGCCATCGACAATGCCCGCTATCTGGCCCACATCGAGAAATGGGTTGCTCGCGTTGGCCAGGATCGTGTGCGCGTATATTTGTTCGATGACCTCAAGCGCGACAGCCAACAGTACATGCAACGACTTTGCGCGGATCTGGGCCTCGATCCTAGTTTTTACGACAGCTACGATTTCGACAAAGGTAACGAGTCCTACCGAATCCGCTCGCACGCGCTGCAGAAACTGAATCTTGCCGTTCGCTCCAAACTGCCACACTGGACACTGTACAACTGGGCCAGGCGAGTCTATCGACGATTGAACACCGATCCTGACAGTATTCAAAAGTCCACGGAAGAGCTTGAAACGCTAAGAACACTGAGACTCGAGTTCGCCGCCGCCAACAATGCGCTAGCGGAACGCTTCCAACTTGATCTACGCGACTGGCAGATTGGCGCTCTACAGGATCAATTGTGAGTCGTTCAATCACTTGCCGTTTTTGCGGTAGTAGATTGACGCGATCCTTCATCGACCTGGGAGTATCCCCGCTTTGTCAATCTCACATTACCAACGCCACGCTAAACCAAATGGAGCCCTTCTATCCACTGCACGCAATGGTGTGCGAGACCTGCCTGCTAGTTCAGCTTGATCAGTACGTTATGGCTTCGGACATCTTCTCCGAGTACGCCTACTTCTCTTCGTTTTCGGATTCCTGGGTGCAACACGCGCAGGAGTTCGTCGAGATGGCCAGACACCGCTTCGATATCGATCAGCAGAGCTTCGTCGTCGAAGTCGCTAGCAATGATGGATACCTGCTTCAGCACTTCCTGACTCATGATGTGCCTTGCTTGGGAGTCGAACCGGCAGAGAATGTTGCCGCGGCCGCCAAGGAAAAGGGTATAGAAAGCCTCTGCGCCTTTTTCGGCGCGGAAACAGCAGAAAGCATCAAGCACAAGTACCGCGGCGCGGATCTAATTGTTGGCAACAATGTTCTCGCGCACGTACCAGACCTAAACGATTTTGTGGCGGGAATGAAAATCCTGCTGGCAGAAAACGGTGTGATTTGCGGGGAGTTTCCACACCTACTTGAGCTCATAGAGCAGTCCCAGTTCGACACCATATATCATGAGCACTTTTCCTATTTTTCGTTTCTCACGGTTCGCCGAGTATTTCGCCAGCATGGGTTAGATATTTTCGACGTTGAACAACTGCCGACTCACGGCGGATCGCTACGAATTTATGCTCAGCACAGATCGTGTGGACGCGAGATAAGCTCCACGGTCAAGCAACTGCTCGACTTAGAGCGAGCTCAAGGATACGAATGTCTGGAGACGTACAGCTCGTTTCAATCGAAAGTGAACAAAATCAAACATGAGCTTTTGGCATTTCTAATTGATGCGAAACGTGACGGAAAAAGAATTGCGGGCTACGGCGCGCCAGGAAAGGGCAATACTCTTCTAAATTATTGCGGCATTGGTCGTGACTTTCTCGACTACACCGTGGATCGAAACCCATATAAGCAGGGCAAATATACCCCTGGTACGCGAATTCCAATTCTGGCACCAGAGAGAATACGCGAAACGCGTCCAGATTACCTGTTGGTGCTTCCTTGGAATCTAAGAGATGAAATCGCTGCAAGTCATGCATACATCTCTCAGTGGGGTGGCCGCTTCGTGGTCCCCATCCCCGAACTAGAGGTCTTCGATGCACCCTGAACAAGCCGAAACTTATATTTCTCTAGTATCACATCTGCAGGCTGAGTTGATATGAAGGTTCTCGTGACAGGAACGGATGGCTATATCGGAGTCGTACTAGCTTCCCGTCTGATGCGGGAAGGCCACGATGTCGTCGGTCTCGATACGGGGTACTACCGTAGCGGCTGGCTTGTCACCGATCCGAGCACACTGAATCGTTTGCCCACCTCAATCTGCGCGGATATACGCCATGTCAGGCCGAGTGATCTAGACGGGGTAGATGCTGTTGTGCATCTCGCGGAGCTCTCTAACGACCCATTGGGAGAATCCAACAGAAAAGTAACTTTAGACATCAATCACCTGGGTTCGGTCAAGCTTGCCAATGCGGCTAAGCAAGCAGGTGTGCGTAGATTTGTTTACACGTCATCCTGCAGCGTGTACGGGCTCGCCACTGAAAATGTCGTTGACGAAGCTTCCGCTGTAAATCCGCAAACTGCATATGCAGAGTGCAAGGTCTTAGTTGAACGCGATGTCGGTGCATTGGCTTCCGATGTGTTTACTCCAGTGTTCTTGAGAAATGCTACCGCCTTTGGTGCCTCTCCTCGAATGCGCTTTGACATCGTGCTCAACAATCTTTGCGGGCTCGCCTGGACTACTAGAAAAATCGCCATGACCAGTGACGGATCACCATGGCGGCCCATTGTCCACATCGAAGATATCTGTACCGCGGTGACTTGCGCGCTAGACGCTCCGGCAGATGCCATTTCTGGGCAGGCGTTCAACGTCGGCAGCAATGATGAGAATTACCGTGTCCGTGAGATCGCCAAAATTGTGCAGCAAGTGTTTCCTGAAAGTGACCTAACCTTTGGAGACAGCGGTGGTGACAATCGCAGCTACAAGGTCAACTTCGACAAGATTCATCGAACGCTCCCAGCATTCTCCTGCAAATGGACCGCTCTGGCAGGCGCACAGCAATTGAGAGCGCTATTCGAGCGCATTAAGCTTTCACCAGAACTCTTCAATCATTCAGCATATACACGTCTACATTGCCTGAATCAACTAATCGATACAGGCCAGATCGACGCAGACTACTACTGGGTTAGCTGATGGAAGTTGAACAGCTCTCCCTAATCGACGCCTGCCTGATTCGCTTTCCTGTTCACAAAGACGAACGCGGATATTTTACACGCATCCGTTGTGCAGACGCTTTTGCAGAGATCGGACTTCCGGTTGAATTCGTGCAGGCAAACCTATCCTACAACGCTCGAGCTGCAACCTTCAGAGGGCTACACTATCAAGTGCCGCCATCTACTGAGGGGAAGCTAGTCCGGTGTATCGCCGGTGCAATCGATGATCTGATCGTCGATTTGAGGCCAAACTCCCTGACGTTCCTTAAACACCAATGGATCCGCCTAGAAGCATCAGAGATGTGTGCGCTCTACGTGCCGACGGGTTTCGCTCATGGTTTCATCACTGCATCGAACGACAGCACCGTAATGTACGATATGAGCGACTACTACGCACCCCAGCTCTCTCGTGGCATGCGCTGGAACGATGCAGCCCTGAATATAAGCTTACCGCGGCAGATCGAAGTGATTAACGAAAGGGACGCGGCATATGCCGATCTCGATCTTGTCGACCTAGAGTGTTTTTCTCAGTGAGCCGCGCACCTCAACAAGGTGAAGATCGCCCTGCCATGCTGGACCTGATTCGGGAACTCTATCCAATCTGCCGCAGTATCACAGGCGACGGGGTTCGAGAAACTTTCGATATTCTTGGTGACTCGCTACCGCTGGACACACATGAAGTACCCACTGGCACCTCGGTCTTTGATTGGAACGTCCCAAAAGAATGGAACGTTCGCGAGGCATATATCGAAACGATGGCGGGTGAACGGGTGCTTGATTTCTCTGATCACAACCTTCACCTGTTGAACTACAGCCGTCCTACCGACACAACAATTGGTCGAGCAGAACTGGACGCGCATCTGCATTCGATGCCTGAACATCCGGACTGGATTCCATACCGCACCTCTTACTACACCGAAGATTGGGGGTTCTGTCTTACTCAACGCCAGCGGGATACTCTTCGTGAACCCAGGTACAAGGTCAAGATAGACACTGAATTGAAAGTAGGCAGCCTAAGCTACGCTGAGTGTTGGGTGCCGGGGCGCAGCAAGCGTGAAGTGCTGCTCTTCACTCATGTATGCCATCCTTCGCTGTGCAACGACAATCTTAGTGGCATCGCTGTCCTCTCCAAGCTGGGTCAACTGCTGTTGGAACAGCCATCGCGACGCTTCAGCTATCGGCTAGTTTTCGCGCCTGGAACGATCGGTTCCATTACCTGGCTCAGCAAAAACCAATCGAATCTGCCACGAATTGAACACGGCCTGGTTCTAGGACTGTTGGGCGACGATGCGCCGCACACATTCAAGAAGACGCGATCCGGAAAAGCCGAAGTAGACCGAATCGCCAGCTATGTGCTTAGACAACGAAGTGATCGCAATCGAATTCTGGATTTCAGTCCCTATGGTTACGATGAACGTCAGTTTGGGTCTCCAGGAATCAACCTACCGGTCGGTAGACTGACCCGATCCGTCAATGGCGGCTATCCGCAGTATCACAGCTCCGCGGACAACTTGGATATCGTCAGCGAGCAGCGCTTGCAGGAGTCCGTTGATGTGGCTATGGAGATCCTCGACTCACTTGAAGAGAACCGCTACTACCAGAATCTAGAACCTTACTGCGAGCCGCAGCTAGGCAAGCGCGGTATGTACCGCGCTACTGGCGGTACCCAATTGGCGGAAAGGGAAACAGCAATGCTATGGCTGTTGAATCAGGCTGACGGCGAAACGTCATTGTTGGACATTGCTGAAAAGTCCGGACTGAGTCTGCACGCCTTAGCTACGGTCGCAGACGAGCTGAAGACTGCTAGCTTGATTGCCGAAACAGCAGAATCGCAGAGGGAAGCACCATGAAAGTCGTTCTTTTTTGTGGTGGTCTGGGAACCAGGCTCCGAGAACACTCCGACACCATTCCCAAGCCGCTCGTAGATGTCGGCAATCGACCAATTATGTGGCACCTAATGAAGTATTACGCACACTTTGGTCATAAGGACTTCATTATATGTTTGGGCTACAAAGGTGAGATGATTAAGGAGTTTTTTTTGGACTACAACAGTCATCGATACAGAGATTTTGTTATGCGGGATGGCGGTAAAACTCTAGACCCGGCCGAAAGTGACATCGCGGACTGGACAATTCGATTCGTGGATACCGGTCTGCACGCGAACATCGGTGAACGACTCGTTGCGGTAAAAGAGCACCTGTCGGGTGAGGAGACTTTCTTAGCAAACTATTCGGACCAGTTGACCAATTTTCCGCTGCCCGAGCTCATCAATTATCACCAAGCACACAAAATGACGGCCAGTGTACTGGCAGCTAAGCCTGCGCATTCCTTTCATCAGATAAAGGCAGGTGATGACGGTGTAGTTCGTTACATCGGCCCCGTGGCTGATGCCGGCTTCCTGATTAACGGTGGCTACATGGTGCTGCAGCAAGACATTTTCGATTACATTGAAGCCGGCGAGGAGCTGGTGGAGGAACCTTTTTGCCGCCTTATAGAGCAAGGCAAGCTCGGCTCTCTGCCGTGGACCGGATTCTACGCACCGATGGATACGATCAAGGATAAAATCATGTTCGATCGTATGCACGGACGTGGTGATCGCCCTTGGGAAGTCTGGGCAAATAATACCTAGTATGTTAAGCATTGACTTTCATCTCAGCGAAAAAGTTACGCCCCACATCCTCTGCCTCGGTGCGCACAGTGACGACATCGAGATCGGTGCGTTGGCCACAATTCTCAGCTTCGCTGATCGACATCCAGAAGCGCACATTGACTGGGTAGTGTTCAGCGCCACCGGTAGCAGGCGGGCGGAAGCAACGGACTCGGCAGAATACTGTACGCGTGGATATCGCGACGCCAACGTGCAGATCAATGAGTTTCAGGATGGTCACTTCCCCATGCAAGCTGGGGCCATCAAGGCTGAGTTTGAATCCCTAAAAGCGCGCTGCGAACCGGATCTCATTCTTACCCACTATCGGCATGACCGGCACCAGGACCACGCAGTTATTTCGGACCTCACCTGGCAGACTTTTCGCAACCATCTAATTTTGGAGTACGAAACCCCAAAGTACGATGGCGATTTGGGAATACCAAACCTATTCAATGCAGTTGCCCAAACGCTCGCAGATCAGAAGATCGCGGTGCTCGATCAGTTTTTCGTAACACAACAGAAGAAAAGCTGGTTCGATCCTGAGACATTCTCCGCGTTAATGCGACTGCGCGGCATCGAGTGCCACTCGGAGTCTGGATACGCTGAAGCCTTCCATTGCCGTAAGCTTCTACTCCGGTAAGATTAGAAGTACCGCCACTACTCTATGCGCTGCCGCTTAGCCACCCAACCGCCCACCCGCTGCTTCGATGCTGGCGACGTGTTGTTTGAGTTCCCTTAACGCATCTTCCATCGGCGCTGAGGTGAGCCCGAGCACTACGCGATCGATACCCAGTTGCTCGTAAGTGGCAAGGATTTGCTTATCTGGCACTAAACCCAATGTGGTGACGATGGGCGAAGGCTTGCCGGCCTCATCGGCCAGCGCGCGAAGCCTGGGAACCCATTCAGATAGATCAGCGAGCGGTGTCATACGACCACGAGTCTGCTCGGTGTGCTCAGGCACCACCACGGGCAGCCAGCCGTCGCCATAAGCAACCGCACGTTTGAGCACGTTTGGGTGAGCTCCCGCCACAAGGATCGGTGGGTGCGGTTTCTGCACCGGCTTGGGCCACTGCCAAACCGGGTCAAAATTCTCCTTTTCACCATGGTACTCGGCCTCTTCGCTGGTCCACAGTGCCCGCATCGCTTCTACACGCTCGCGCATCACCCGAAACCGCTCAGACGGTTCGGTACCGTGATTGCGCATCTCTGGCCCATTCCATCCTGCACCAATGCCGAATAGCACACGGCCGTTAGAAACGTGGTCTAAGCTCGCCACCTCCTTGGCGCAGTTGATGGGGTCGCGCTGGGGAACAAGACAGATAGCAGTGCCAAGTTTGATGTTGCTAGTCACGGCCGCAGCCGTAGCGAGAGCGACAAACGGATCCAGCATGCTGGCATAGTCACGCGGCACACTGTCCGCCAGCGGAAACTCGGTGCTCAAGGGCATGTGTGAATGCTCGGAGACCCAGAACGACTCGAAGCCGTGATCTTCTATAGCAAGAGCCAGCTCCGCAGGTCCTGCACTGAAATCCGTGGGAAACATACTGATGCCAAATTTCATCCCACTCTCCTTCTACTACTTATTGGTACTAGTGGCCCGCAGCACGCTATCAACGTGTTCCACTCAGATCCGGGCCTTTGTCCAAGGTTTCACCCGACACGGCGTCAATGGATTCCATCGGCCACAACAGGTCGCTTTCAAGGCTCAGGCCTGCGCCTAGGGTCTGGGGGAAACGCTCGAACACATCATCTAAATCCCAAGCGTCCTCAGTTTCCATCGCACACTCGTGATGCGGTTCGCTCCAACGAATGTATTTGTACCCGTAGGCGCCGAAGATGCGACCGCTTATGTGAGCTGCAGCCGGTGACGCCAGATAGGTGATCAGCGGAGCAACCTGCTCTGGACGCTGCTCCGGGGTCGCAAGCTCACTGCGTTTGCGACCATCAGCATCGGCGCCAAAATAGCTGTCGACCATGCGCGTCAATGAACCCTGGGTTAGGCAGTTGGCCGTCACGCCGTAGTTTGCCAGAGCATTCGCAATCGCGCGGGTCATACCAACTACCGCGGACTTGGCTGCCGCGTAAGCGAATGTATCAGGCACACCCGACATGGCGGAGTCCGAAGTCATGTTGAGCAAGCGACCGTAACCACCGCCCCGGGCCCAATGTCGAGCGGCAAACCGGCTGGTGAACATCATCCCGTCCATGTGCACCTTACGCAGCACATCCCAATCCTCTCGGGTGACATTGGTGACGTTGTTTACACGAAAATTTCCCGCGATGTTCACGAGAATGTCTAACCCACCCCAGGCTTCCAGCGGTTTGTTAATCAAGGCCTCAGCCTGATCCCAATCCGCTACATCACCGGTATCCGCCAAGGCAGTGCCCCCGGCCGCCTGAATCTCATCGACTACTTGTTGTGCAACCGCTGCGCTGGTGCCGCTACCATCGACGTTGCTGCCGTTGTCGGCGACGATCACCTTTGCGCCCTCACGGGCAAAAAGTAGTGCGACCGCGCGCCCGACACCGCGACCTGCGCCGGTGACCACCGCAACCCGACCTTCCAGTTTGCCTGCCATCCATACCTCCGCTGTCAGCGCTAGAGCACTGGTGCTGTTAAATCGGCAACGACGATACCGCGTCAACAGTCAACGTCGCGGTACAGACGATTCGTTTGTGCTTGATCAGCCAGCGCCCGTCGCCTTGTCGCTCAAGTCGGTCGCGATACATGCTGCCACCCGGCCCGCGATCGGTGGCTTCACCACCCCAGTCCAGCAGATAGCTGGACGCCACCGCCTGCTCCCGATCCACCTCGATGCGCAGGTTAGTGATTGCGTGCTTGTAGGGTGGCGGACCATTCGAACGCGCATCCAACTGCGCGTACATGTCTCGAATGGCGTCGCGCCCGGTAATGGTGGTGTCTAGATCTTCGCCATACCCTGATATGTTCAACACAGCATCGGCGGTGAACAACTCCGACAACTCACTGGAGAGGCCGCGGTCATGGAGGTGCGAATAATCTAGCAGTGTGTTCCGCACCGCTTGCACCGCTTCAAGATTTTGCAGCCGAAAACTGAGTTGGGCCACTTGTTCCCGTAACTGAGTCAGTTCTTGGGTTTGTGCGCTTACCGCCCCACCCTCAACACTGGCCTTTGTCGCCACGACCTACTGCTCCCCGAGCAACATCAACTCACCCGGGGTCGCACCGGTACACTCCAACCCCTCGAAGGTCACCTGGCCATTCACCAGGGTGTAGTTCAGCCCTTCAGCGCGCTGCACTAAACGCCACTCGTCAGCCGGCAGATCTCGCGCCTTGTCTAGGGTATCCCACGACGGCGTACGCCGAATGGTCTCAGGGTTATAAACCACCAGATCCGCAGGCGCGCCCTCGCGTATGATGCCGCGATCGCCCAGGTCACACATGTGAGCGGGCAACCGGCTTAGGCCATAGTGTGCCTTCTCCGCGCTCAGCACGCCTTCTTCACGAACCAACCACTCCAGTAGATCGGTTGGATACGCACCCTGTACCGAAAAGTGCGTGTGCGCGCCACCATCAGAAATACCCGGAACCACATACGGGTTGTTCAACACCTCCATAGTCGTCTCCACCGAGGTGTCGTACGCATTGCCGCGAAACTCTACCTTAAAGTCTGAGGTCAGCACTGCATCAAGAATCACGTCGACAATGTGTTTACCCTCAGCTTCGGCAATGTCGGCGACCTTTCGGTTCAGGTATTGGTCTAATGCTGCGTAGCCAGCAGTATCGTTAATGATCATCTCCGCCGGCTTGCCACTGGTGCCAAGGCCGCCCACTCGGCCGGTATCCATCTCTCTGCGCAACTGCACACGCATACTCTCATCGCGCATGAGCTGGGCGCGCTGTTCGGTCGGGCCGTTCATGACTTTGTTCCAGCCCGGAAAGCCATCCCACAGGCTCCAGTCCTCAAACGTGAGCACAGTGGGTGAGCGCACCGTAAAACCCATGCCAAAGACTTGTAGACCTTCTTCGTGGGATTCATTGAGCCAGTCCAAGAACGCCCGGTGATTCTTCGGGTACTCATCATTCGCCAATAGAATGTTGCGCACGATAGGCCGGTTGCTCGCACGAGCCAACGACGTCATAAAATCCTCCACCGTATCGTGATCCGATGGCACAGCGTCGAACATCTCGATAAAGCCCCGGCCGTATTCTCCGAGTGCCTTACCAAACTCAATGATCTCTGCGTCGGGCAACATGTCGGTGATCATGGGCGAACCGTCCCAGTCTGGCTGCACCGAAGGAACACCGCAGCGTTGATAAGAAAAGCCACAGGCGCCATGGTCCAACGCCTCGTACATGAGGCGTACCATCTCTTTTTTTTCGTCAGCGGTAGGCCGCCGCTCCTTAGCTTCGTCAATCCCACCCATAACGTAGGCGTAGAGCGGGTTCAGTGGCACCAGCGCCGTGGCGTTCACACCCAGCGGTATGCGTTTGAGGTGCTCGAACCAATCCGGCATGGTCTCCCAACCATATTTATCCCACTCCATCCCCTCTTTCATCGTTTCAAAGCCAATGGCCTCGTTGCGGGTCATCATAAGCATGGCGCGCTCGCGCAGGTGCGGTGGGACCGGCGCGAAACCGAAGCCGCAGTTACCCAGAACTACCGACGTCACCCCGTGCCAGCCGGAGATTGTGCAGTATGGATCCCACAGTATCTGTGCATCGTAATGCGTGTGGATATCGATGTAGCCTGGTGCGACGATGTTGTCGCCGGCGTCAATCACCCGATCTGCTGTGGCTTTGCCGTTGGTCCCGATCTTCGCGACCCTGCCGTCTTTGATGCCGATGTCCGCACGAAAGCGCGGAATCATTGTGCCGTCGATTACCGTGCCCCCGCGAACTAGAATGTCGTAGTGACTCATGTGCTTTCTCCTGTTTCGATTCCCTTTTCCCGCAATGCCGGGATCACTTTGTCCTCAACAAGCTGCAAGCTTTGCCAGGCCAGCTCCGGTTCTGCTCCACCGGCCATAGGATGAAACATGACCGTGATGTTGCCCTTGCGCTTTTCGATCTGGGCAACCAACTCATCCGGCGTGACCACTGGATATCGCCCGGTTTCTCGTAGAGCGTCGGCGTTTTTCTCGATCTCGTAGCCGTTCCATGCGCCCCAATCCCGATACCAGGCACCGTAGACGTTGTTCTCGTGCAGCGCACTGGGTCCGAACTCAGCCCAGAATTTGTCCGGGTCTTCCGCTAGCCAAACCATGAACGACCGGCCCCGTGGTTCATTTGCTGGCTTACCGAGCTTTTCTAGCTCTTCGCGATAGGTCTTCATCAGATCTGGGTGCGCAGGTAGAAACACATCCGCGTGTCGAGCAGCACGCCGGGCAGCCGCTTTCGATGCACCGCCCATCCAAATGGGTGGCCCAGGTTTTTGCACCGGCGGTGGTGTGACGCGAATGGTCTTGCCTTGCCACTCAAACGGTTTCCCGGTCCAAGCCTTGTGTAGAAACGGCACGATCTCGTCCATGTATTGCTTGCGGTTAGCCAGAGAAGTGCCCATGGCTTCGAACTCGTAGCCGACATAGCCGCCGCTGATGCACGGCTCCAGCCGACCATTGGAGACCAGATCCAGGGTTGCCAAATCTTCGGCAAAACGTACGGGATTGTGTAGCGGCCCAACCAGCGACAGGATGCGGATACGCATGCGCTCTGTAACCGCTGCAATCGCCCCTCCGAGCACCATGGGCGATGGCATGTAACCATCCGGGGAGCCATGGTGCTCTGAGATCATGACTGCCGAGAAACCGAGCTTGTCGCCCCACGCACACTGCTCCACACAGGCTTGGTAACGCGGTTGAAAGTTATCGCCCTTCGATTCCGGTTGCCGCAGGGCGTAACGTAGCTCAAATTTAACCACTCGCAAGGCCCCCACGCTCGACCGTAAGTCTCACGAACAAAACCCAGCAGCCACAAACTTCAGCAAATCACTCACCACGGCTTCACCGGCTTCTGCTGTTCCCCTGTCATCATGGGAGCGGACCTCCTGCATGACAGTACCCATGGCAAAACGAAATCGGCGCCGCAGTTCTTTGGCAGACAATCCTGGGCACGCTTCCCGCAGAGCGTCCTGCATACTTTCGTAAACATCAGACATCTCGGAAACATCCAGTTTGTGCACCAGATCGCGATCGACCACCAGAAAGTTGCGCAGCCCCTTGAGCACATCGTCGTGCAACCAAACCGTAAAAGCTGTTTTCACCAATGGCTCGAAAATGCGCATGACGCATTCGCGGCCTTCCTCAATCGCGAGATTCTGCAAGCGAGTAAGCATGGCTTCGTTTGACTCGCGCATGTGCTTGGCGCAGATGACTCGCATAAGACCGTCGCGAGATCCAAAATGATAGTTGATGGCGCCGACGTTGACCCCAGCGAGTTGGGTGATTGCACGCACGGTCGCTTTCTGCGGCCCCTCTTCCGCCAGCAACCGTTCCGCTGCCGCCACAATCACTTCTTGAGGGTTGCTGTGGTCTGCTGCAAGCGCCATCGTCAGCGAATCTCAATCCGCGTCCGCGATGGGGAGGATCTGCTGCACTCGTAGTGACTCAGGCACATTTTCAATTCCAATTAGGCGGTCAATACTCGCCTCGTGGTGGTACACGCGCCGCTCGTGATAGCTGGTCAATAAACCTTCAATCGCCTTAGACTCGATGGCTTTTTGCACGTGCTCGAGATACCCGGTGTCTTCGTCCATGATCGTTGAATAGCCGTCTACCACCCGCTCGGCGTTGGCTGGCGGCGAACCGTCGCCCCAATCTGGCACCATGACGTGCCATTCCGACAGCGTTTTATCTGGTGCAATCGGCCAGAAACTCTGCAGCGTCATACCCATCGAGCCGTCGGCGCGGATCCCACCCGGGGTCAAGTGGTTAGGAAACAGTAGATACGAGACGTTGCTGTGGCGCATCAGCGCATACACGGGATCGTCTTGGGCCGCGGCATGGACTTTCTGCGCATCGTAGTCTTTATCCGGCACGATCATGCGACTATGCCCGCGCTGATAGAGTTCTTCTGCCGAGCCACGGTAGTCCAGGCTCAACGCGACCGTATCCGGATGCACCGTGGTTACGTGGTAAACCTCAATGTTCGCCTCTATCGCGAGTTTCCAATTGCAGTTCAGTTCGAGAGAACCGCTGCCAATGCTACGCAGGCCATCAAACCAGCTGGCTTCATCGGCAATCGGTCCTAACC
>JBPCXR010000327.1:0-25002 GCA_051027215.1 Pseudomonadales bacterium
GTTCTGCTGAAGCCATAAGCATTCGCGGTGATATCGAGCGCTGCTGGTGCCCGGGAGGAGGGTTTATACCGTGGGACGGCATCGTTGGCGCTGGCAACGGTCGCCGCTAACAGCGCATAGCAGAGAACAAGTTTTCTCATGTGCTCACCTGCAACGAGTAAGAGTTACGACCTAAAGGGTAATCGAGGGTTCCGCTGGTGCATGTGGGGCCTGCAAACCGCGCCGGTTATTGAGCTCATGGGCGTTTCACCAACTCCACGCGCCGATTGAGACCGCGCCCTTCTTCGTTGTCGTTACTCGCTATGGGGGCCACCGGGCCGATGCCGATCGGAGTGAGTCGTTCAGCGCTGATGCCGCCGCTGACCAATGCGTTGACTACAGATTGTGCGCGCCGCAACGACAACGCCTGGTTGTACTCGAGCGCACCTACGGTATCCGTGTGCCCAACGACATAGATAGACAGCGCAGCATCCGCCTTCAGCACCTTTACGATTTCTGCGATCGTCGCGTTAGATTCAGTTCGGAGCGTGTCTTTATCGTGATCGAAGTGAATGCCGTACAGTGCAACATGGCCCGCTGAGTCAATTTCGCTGCGCATCGCAGTAGCATCAACGAACTCCAAGGTCGCCTCAAAATCCTTCACCTCGAGCACTTCAACTAAAACGGCGGTTAAGCCCCGCTCGTCGACATTGGCGTTGTTATCAGCGATACCCGCCGCGAATACCCCGACGTGATACTGCGTGCCATCCTTTACCACCCGGGCGTAGCGGTAGGCGGGGGTTTTAACAGCGTGTGACACGCCGAGAAGATAGTAAGGGTGCTTCAGTTCGTGGGTCTCGAGCATCACCTCTCTATTCCACAGCAACGTGGCAAAAGACGATCCAGGACAGGCCTGAGCACGACAGCTGAAGACCTCCTCAACTTCGCCGAGCTCGGCAAGGGCGGCTTCGTAGTTCTTCTGCACCATCAACGGCGAGTCACCGGCTTTCGCAAGATAAAGCATTCTGCTGCGCTCGCCTTCGGGCTGTTCAACAGAGAGCTTGCTGCCGTCGTTGGCGTTAACGAAACTACCAGCATCGTAGCCACTATGCGCATGGCCTTTAAGCGTGGAACCAGCAACTCGGGGAATCAACGCATGATCTGAGCCCCCTGGCATGTCTTCTGCTGGTATGGGCGAGCTAAAAACAATGAGTATCGCAAGAAACAACGATGACCGTTTCATGGCTTTTCCACGTGGGCGGCTTGGGAATTGAGGATTCACTATGTTCTGCGAGTTTGCAACTCACCTGCCAAGCCACCATTGCGACACGGTCAGAGCCCGCTAGAATGCGCCGTCATTTATCAGTTTTCGGAATTTCTCCATGGCCCAACTCAGTGCTAACGGCATTCAGATCGAATACGACACCTTTGGTGAGGAGCGCGACCGCCCTCTACTGCTAATCATGGGGCTAGGCGCACAAATGACTCGCTGGCCCGAGCTCTTTTGCCAAGGGCTGGCCGAGCAAGGCCACTATGTGATTCGCTTCGACAACCGCGACGTTGGGCTGTCCGAGCGTTTCGAAGCAGCGGGGCCACCAGATATCGCCGCGATCACTGCCGCGGTAATGGCCGGCCGCGATCCCGAGGTGCCGTACACCTTGGACGACATGGCTAACGACTCTGCGGGCCTGCTAGATGCGCTTGCTCTTGATGCTGCCCATGTTTGTGGTGCATCCCTCGGCGGTATGATCGCGCAGACGATGGCTATTCAGCACCCAGATCGGGTCCTGAGCTTGACCTCCATCATGTCCAGTACGGGCAATCGAAATCTACCGCCGCCAAAACCGGAAGCAATGGCCGCGTTGATGTCAGCGCCTGCTCAGGATCGCGAAGGCAGCATCGCTCGCACCGAAAGCATCGCAAAGATCATCGGCAGCCCAGCATACCCTGCTAACCTCGCCGAATTGCGCGACCGCGCCGCCGCAGACTTTGATCGATCGTTCTATCCTGTTGGAGTAGCGCGGCAGATGGCCGCGGCGAGCGTACAAGCAGACCGGCGTGCTGCCCTTGCCAAGGTCCAAGTACCAGCGCTGGTGATTCACGGTAACGAAGATCCATTGGTACCAGTCACTGGAGGCATCGATACCCACGAGGCTTTGGTTCGCTCAACACTCTGGGCTGTGGACGGCATGGGCCACGACTTACCTAAGCCGTTGTGGCCAAGCATCATTGAACGGATCGGTGCATTGACCAGCTCTGGTTAGCACGGCCGATACTTACTTATGGTGCGCGTTCCGCGCCTGGGCGACCTCTTTCTCAGAAACCACAATAGTCTGCGCACTCCAGCCGAAGTGAAACTGATATGCACAAGGCGAATAGGCATCGCCGACACTCGCTCATCTGTCTTGAGTTGAATCCCTGGCATCTTTAGCTGCACCTGCTGGATGGATTTTAACCTAATGTTAGCTGCAAACCTCGCGCCAGGTGCACTGCCAACGCGCAAAGATCAGCCCTAACCTCCAGCCAGCGCTTGCAAAATCACCACTTCCTGACATCCCACTAACGGCACGCCAAGATTGAGCGTACGCTCGCCGTCCACTACAAAGACCACGTGCCGACGCATCTCATCCTGCTCGTTGACCATGCGAAAGCGAATCCCTGGGTACTGTCGATCAAGGTCGTACAGCAACTCGTCCAGGGTAGAGCCCTGCGCGCTGACTACCGGCTGCTGCTCTGTATAGGATCGCAGCGGCTGCGCTATGAATACGTTCACCGTGCGACTACCGCTTCAACCGAGTAAATCTCGGGCAGGTGTGCGGCGATACAACGCCAATGCTCACCTTCGTCCGCACTGGCCCACAGCTCGCCGCTGGTGGTACCAAAGTACAAGCCCACCGGATCTGCAGCATCAACGCTCATTGCCTGGCGCTTTACCGTGTACCAGCCGCGCTCAGGCAAGCCCTGATTCTGGCGCTGCCAGGAGCTGCCACCGTCCTGGGTCCGATAAACCGCCGGGCGCCCATCTGGACTGGTACGCGGCCAAACATCGGTACCGTCCATCGGGAACACCCAAGCGCACTCGGTACGGCGCGGGTGTAGACCAATGACAAAACCGATATCGCCAACGTCGGTTGGCATGTTTAGCCCGATTCGCTGCCAAGTCGATTCGGGCCTTTGCAGGCGGTATATCCCGCAGTGATTCTGCTGATACAACACATCGGGATTTAGCGGATGCATCTGCACCAGGTGCGGATCGTGCTGGGGCCCGAGCTCCAACCATTCGATGGAGGTGGGTTGCACCTCACCGGAATCCGGATCTGCGCCAGTAGTCGCCATGCCTTGATTGAGCGGCGCCCAGCTATCGCCCTGATCATGGGTTTCGTAGATGCCACCCCCCGACAGCCCAAGGTACATATGCGCAGCGTCGCGGGGGTCAATCAGAATGGAATGCAGCACCGGGCCGTCTGGTGTACCTGCCTGGGGATCCTCGGTGCGCTGCTCATAGTCCGGGTGGTCGTTAAAGCCGCGCACACTCTGCCAAGTCGCGCCGTGATCATCACTGCGCCATAGCGCTTGGGGTGAGGTGCCGGCCCACCATTGCCCCGGATGCGCTTCATGCCCAGGTGAGATCCAGAACGTATGGCTGACCACTCTCGGCTTTTCATCGGGCGCGGCTTTGTCAAACGCCGGCGGCCGCAATGCTTCTTGCCAGCTCGCGCCGCCGTCAACGGAACGGAAAATGGTTGGACCGAGATGGCCAGTCGTTGACGCGGCAATCAGCGTCCGACCATCTCGCGGATCGAGCACCAAATGATTGATGATCTGGCCAAGAAACATCGGCTCCGAAAGCCACCAATGATCTCGGCCAGTATCAGAGCGTAGAAAGAATGCGCCTTTGCGCGTGCCAACGAGCAATCCAGCGCCTGGCTGCAAGCCACTGAACTCCGACATGTGTCTGACTCCAGCTACGGTAGACGAGCAATATAGCGCATCTACTGGCGGGCTTCAGTTAGCGCCGGGCGTCAGCAACCAAGGCAGATCGAGAAAGGTCTTTACCCCCGCGCCGGCCGCGCACACCGCAGGAATCGCATTAACCGCGTGCATGGCTGTAGCTAACAAACCATCACTGACGTAGTTCGCTTCAAATTCCAACAGCATTTCCGGGCTACCGCTAATGCGGATGGAATGTTTACCCTCGGGCCAGGAAGGCGCGACGCTGCCGTGTATGCGCCACACGGTTTCATGAACGATGCGTTCAACACCTGCTTGGGTACCCGCCCAACGCCAATGCTGGCCAGCAACCGTGCCTTGCGCCACCGTGCCAGAGGCCGTTTGTAGGTCTTCGGATGCCAGCTCCAAGGTCATCGTGCTATCAACGGTATCAATCGCTAGACCCGTACCATCTGCAACCATTTGTACCGACTCGCTAAACAGACCATTAAGCCATCGGGTTCGGCGCTCGCTACTGCGTTCGAACTGCTCTGGCTGAGAAGCGAAACCCATGGACTCGAACATAATCTCTGGCGAGGGATAGTGTTCAAAGTTGGAAATTTCCAGCACGTGGATGTGATCGATCCTTTCAGACAAGGCACTCATGGTGATCGGCACTAGGTCACCCATCCAACCGGGGTTCAGACCCGTGGAATGAAAGGTGCTGTTACCTTGTTCACAGGCTTGCTGCAACTGCGCCATTACCGTTTGGCCATAGACCTTAGGGTACATGTAGCCGACGACGGTAATCACATTCTTGCCCGCCGCCAGCAACTCGCAAATGTCCTTGAGATCTTGTTCCGGATCCTCGCCATAAACCATGGACGCAAGCGGCGCATGTATGACCACGTCAGCAGACGACTGCTTAATCAGGTTTATGTCTGAGCTGGCCGCGATGCCGCAGGCCGCAGCACCGACAAGCTCTCCGGCGTCTTTGCCGATTTTGTCTTGCCCCAGCACATGCAATCCAACCAGTTCCAGACCCGCCCGACCCAGCACTACCCGCGCCGCATGGCGGCCAACGGTGCCGCTGGCCCATTGAAATACCTGATAAGTCATTGTGCCGCTCCACCCTGATCGAAAACTATGCCATCTTGCCATGGCAACGGCGATAGGGCCGAACGCCGCCCTACCCAATGTGCTGAACGTCCAAGACCCTGCACTAATCGCCCCGCAGCGTGACCAACTCCTTAAGCACGCCATCCAGGCCGTTCATTACCTGCAGAGTCTCTACCTGAGCGCTGATGGTTTCGAGAGTTTCCAACTCTTTGAGCCGCGCCATCATTGCATTACCCTCCAACATGCGCGCGGTGTTGGCCAACGAGCGGACATTGGCAGACTCGTCGCGACGACGTACAGCATTGGCTTCGGCACGCTTCTCTGCCTCAACCACCTGATTCAAAATGGTCTTCATTTCGCCCGGCAGAATCACATCCTTAATGCCCACCGCCTGAGCCTGCAGGCCAAGTTCAGCAATACGCGCCGCGACATCGGTTTGCACCTGGCCAGCTAGCGTCGACTTGTCAGCCAACAGCTGATCCAAAGTCAATCCACCTACCGCGCCACGCAGCGCGAACTGTACCGCCCGGTAAGCTGCATCTTGTACCCTTGGCACGTCAACCATTGCGCGAGTAGCGTCAGCGACGGTGAACTGTAGCGCCGCATTGATGCGCAGCGATACTCGATCACGGGTCAGAATCTCCTGACCATTGACCTCCAATGTTTGCAGCCTTTTGTCGACCATGGTGACTTCCAGGTCGCGGCCAGCTCGCCAAAAAGCGTAACGACCTGGAGAGAGCGTGCGCTCAACAGCGCCATCCACCATTAGAATGGCTTCAAAACCCTTATCTACCTGCACCGACTGCACCAGCAGATGCAGGGACGCGAGGTCCATACGCTCTCCCGCCTGACGAATCGCGCGCAACCAAGCTTGCGGCACTGCCAGATCCGCGGTGTAGGTCGCTCGCTCAACGTCAACCGCTTGCACGTGATTCCAAAACGCATAAACAGTTCCTGGCCATAGCAATTGCCTGGCGATGCCGTTGACCCGCAACAGCCCCACCTCTTGCTCAGCCAATTCTACGATGGTGGCATGGGGAGCCAGCGCATGCCCGTGGGTTTGCAGAAGCGAGCGTAGCTCTGGTTCTTTGATCACAACCTCACTGGGCGCATAGCGATTCACCACGGTATGCCGTACCCGGCGAAAAAAGCGGTAGTGACCGGGAGTCAACACGCTCATGAAGTTGCCGTCGCGCATCCAGATAGCGCGTTCGTTGTTAGCGATGCGAACGGTTTTGATTGGCCACATTGTTCTGATCCTTCTCTACTGCAAAAAAGTGCATGGCGCTCGCCGCAGCAACGACGGCTGCAAGCGCTAAGCTCGGCGGCGCTGAAGTGCGTGCTCACTCGTTGAACTCTCGATGGAGCCCAGCCGTGTTCGCCCTTACTCCAACGCGTCCGGCTCGCTACTCACAGGCGGGTCGCTGCCCCGGTGCCGCCGGTCGGAGCAGCAGGAGGACAATCCTTGCTGCAGCGCCAACCGACGCGCGTGAGCGCCACGCGAATTGAGGCCGAAGCCTCGTCGTTAGGTTCGTGATTAACGAACTCAGGGGGATTCGAACCCCGGCCCCTTAGGGCTTACCCATGCTTGTCCGAGAGTTGAACTCGGGACACCTTCAATAAGCTGAAGTGCTCTACCTTACTGAGCTAACAAGCCATCGCTGGCCCTCCTGCGGGTACGAACCGTCGCTTACTCCTCTAGGAGCGCGATAGCTCGCCAGCCTGGACTCACGAGCCAGGACCGCTGGCACGAGGGCCTTGCCACTACTGAAACGCTAGCGGAATGCGCGAACCGAAATCAGCGTTTCGCTCTCGTCCTCTTCTACCGTTACGGCGCCACGGCCGAGAAACTGCTCGATGACCGCCACATTGGTGCGCGTATGCGCACTGAGCCTGCCGGTGCGAAACACACCGCCAGGACCAATGGCCATGGGCAACAGCAACTGATCGGCCAGGTATTCTGCCACCGGGTAATCTGCGGCCAAGTATTCGCGCACCTGGGTAATCGCTCGACCAGCAACCCGTTCGGCACTGAGCCGCAGTTCACCCAGCGCTTCGAATACTTCGGTCACCTGTTCGAAGCTCACCCGCAGCGAAACGATGTTGCCCGGGCCAACGGCCTCGACCGTCGCGATCTCCAATGCATGATCAGACCAGCCAAGCTTGCGCTGTACACGCGCTAGCTCGCGTTCCGCCACCGAACGTCGCACCAACGCCACTTTTGCCACCGCGTGCCGACCAACGGAGGCACCGCGTTGGGTAAGCTGCAACGGCTGCTGCCTTTGCCAAGGCTCAACGTGCACTTGCCAGGCGCCACCACCATTCGGATAGAAGCCATGACGCAGCAGCCGCAGCGATGCTTGAATACCCAACTGCCCAAGCACGGGTAAAAAGGCATGTTCAATGAAGTCCACGCTCGGCGCCATGCCGTTATGAGTGCCACCTTCCAGGGTTAGATCGCTTGGCTCAGAGGCCAAAAGCAGCGCCGGCAACAGTGTTTGCCACAGTAGGGTGGTGCTGCCCGCTGTGCCAATGGCAAAACGATAGCTACCACCGCGCACAGAGCCGGGGCTGAAGGCAACGCCAGTACTTCCTAGCTGATCCCCTTCCAAGGTGCCACTGCTAATGCTTGCGGCTGCACGCGCCGCCGCCAGATGTGAGCGCATCAAACCCGGCTTGCTGCGGCCGGCGCGAATGTTATCGATTGTGACCGGCTGCCCAAGGCACATCGCCAAGCTCAATGCCGTACGCAGAATTTGCCCACCGCCTTCGCCTTGGCTGCCATCAATGTAGATTTGTTCTGAGCGCGTCATCGCCGCTCTCCTTTGCCAATACTTATCGGATTGCGAGCCCGGCGCCAATTCGCCGGGCCCTAGCCTTTTACACACACCACTTGCTTCAAGGTGTACTGGATTTCAACCAAGTCCACTTGCGCGGCCATAACGGCGTCGATGTCTTTGTACGCAGAAGGCGTTTCATCGATGACACCAGCATCCTTACGGCACTCCACGCCTTCTGTGGCAAGTACGTGCTCTGCCAACGAGACCAGTTTCTTGGCCTTGGTCCGCGACATGACACGACCGGCACCGTGGCTGCAGCTAGAGAAACTCTCTGCGTTACCCAGCCCGCGGACGATGAACGAGCGCGCACCCATGCTGCCGGGGATGATTCCCATCTGCCCAGCCTGGGCCGACACTGCACCCTTACGCGTCACCAGCACTTCTTCGCCGTAGTGCACCTCGCGGTTCACGTAGTTGTGATGACAGTTCACCGCTTGCAGCCGTGCTTCGAACGGTCGACCCAGCGCTCCTCGCACCGCATCGATCACCCGAACCATCATCACCTCGCGATTGATTCGAGCAAACTGCTGGGCCCACTCCACCGCTTCGATGTACTCCGCAAAACCCTCGCTGCCTTCAGGCAGGTACGCAAGATCCGCATCCGGCAGGTTGATCTGCCAGCGTTGCATCTCTTTGCGAGCGCGTTCAATAAAGTGTGTGCCGATCCGATTACCCACGCCGCGAGAACCGCTGTGGAGCATTAGCCAAACCGACTCGCGCTCATCCAGGCACATCTCAATGAAGTGATTGCCGGTTCCCAGCGTGCCCAAGTGAATTACGTTGTTGGTGTTCTTCAGCACCGGGTGCCTGGCCATCAGCTCAGCAAACTTGTCCGCCAGCGGCGTCCAAGCCCGAGCAACGTCTTCTGGTACGTTGCCCCAGGCACCTTTGTCTCGAGAACCGCGCGCTCGCGCCGAGCGCCCATGCGGGACCGCCTGTTCGATGGCGGTACGTACCCCGCTCAACTCATCGGGCAGATCACTTGCGACAAGGCTGGTACGCACAGCCATCATGCCGCACCCGATGTCTACACCCACCGCCGCCGGGATGACTGCGCCGATGGTCGGAACTACGCTGCCAATGGTCGCGCCCTTACCCAGATGCACATCCGGCATCACCGCGATCCACTTATGAATGAACGGCAAGCTGGAGATATTGCGGAGCTGCGCCCGTGCTTCGTCTTCGAAGGCAACGCCTCGGGTCCAGGACTTAATCGGGACGTTCTGGCCTGCCATGACCTCGTAGTTCTGATTGCTTGTGTTGTTCATTCGCTTCGGTCCTATTCGGTGGACTGGGTAGATTCTGTTAGTAGGGGTATTGCGAGGACCGTGCCAGGTTTGATTCGGGGCCGGTAATTGGTCATATCCCGTTGTTTTTAAATGATTAATCGCTAAATCATCGAAATCGATCTCAAGCATCCGTCATTCAGATACTATCCATATAGATATATATATCTTCTAGTCGATAGTTATTCTCAAGACCGGATCTCCAGACTAGATCATCAGACTCCCACAGCGAGTGCTTTGAGCCAGTTTCTGGCTCGGTCACGCCTTAGCAACTAGATGACCATGAGCGCGAAAGATTGCGCACCTTGCAACCAACGGTGGGGGACACCGAACATGAAAGAGAATTCTAAGATCGTGCTGGCGCTGGTAGGCGGCTTCATTCTAGGGATAACAGTCGCTAGCGAGTTCGGACTGGACGAAGCCCAGGGGTATCAGCACACCACTGGTTACGAACCCGGCTATGGTCCCGCTCAACAATGCCCGCCGGGAACCCTACCCGCCGTTGGCCCTGGTGCCCAACAGGGTGCCTGCGCACCCGTTACCACTGGCGGACCAGGGTACAACAATGGCCCGAACACTCCGCCGCAACCCGGTCCTGGAGGCTACGGCCAACCAGGTAATGCCTACGGTCCGAATGGACAGTTCTCGAACAATCAGCAGCCCGGCGCGTTCGGACAACCTACGGGCCTGCAGCCTGCTGGCGAATGGGGACCCAACACCGGCGGTGGTCAATACAACCCCAATGTGGGTGGCGGACAATACAATCCAAACGTCACTGGCTATCAGTACGGGCCGAACGGACCGGCGGGAGCTGGCGGCAACAGCATGTCGAGCGGCGAGGTTGATTTAGGCGAAGCCACCGAAGCCGACGGCTGGTAGTTCCACGCTCGGAGCTGAACTAACGCCTGCGCCTGGCCAGCGCATGGCGTTGGTCGGCTAATGAGGACAACCAGTGCTTGACGCATAATGTCACCCGCCCGCCGCAAAAAACGAGAGCATCGGTGAAGCTCAACACCATCGATATGGATCAGTCGCATCTAGACGAGATCGGCTAATGACGTCGCATAACACACCTGATTCCGAAGGTGATCGAACGCTCGAGCGGTCGTTGCTCGAACTGGTCGACATGGCGCTGCAACAAACACCAGAGGAACAAGACAACTGGCTAAACCAGCACTGCCCGGCAGAGATGCTGGGTAAGGCACAACGCATGCTAGCCAGCGCTCGGGAGGTCACCGCAGAAGGTGACACCACCCTTACACTGCGCAATAGCAACGATGTAGCGAACCTGATCGACGAGCGTGTTGGCGCTTATCGCCTGACGCAGCTGCTGGGCGAAGGAGGCATGGGCCAGGTGTATCTGGCGGAACGCGCTGACGGTGAATTCAAACAGACGGTTGCGGTGAAAGTAATACGCGCCGCGGCTCGCAGTGCAAGGGCTGTCGCGCAGTTTGAAAACGAACGCCAGATTTTATCGGATCTCACCCATCCCAACATCGCTAAACTGCTCGACGGCGGTACGACCGCTGACGGCTCGCCGTTCGTGGCAATGGAGTACATCGATGGGTTACCGCTGAATGTTTACATCACTCGCCAAGGCCTGGATCTCAACCAGCGCCTGCAACTGTTCTTAAAGGTTTGCGCCGCCGTTGCTCACGCTCACAGTGCTCTGGTGATTCACCGCGACATAAAACCCGGCAACATACTAGTAGAAGCAAAGGGTGAACCGAAACTACTCGACTTTGGCATAGCCAAATCCCTCGATGCTGAGCTCACCGACCGGGATCAAACGGTAGCAATGCTGCTGACACCAGCGTACGCCAGCCCGGAACAGGTAATCGGAGAACCGTTAACTACCGCGACCGACATCTACTCTTTGGGCGTGGTGTTGTATCAGTGTCTTACCGGCGAAAGACCTTTCAACACCGACAACCTGTCAGCGGCACGCTACGAAGCGATGATTACTCAACAACGACCAGAAGCGCCAAGCACGCGCTTACGTCATCTTGATGATCGCAACGCTCCCAGGGTTCAGGGCGATCTGGATGCCATTGTGCTCTGTGCACTTGCTAAGGAACCGGAGCGCCGTTACGCGACTGTCGCCGCTTTTGCAGAGGATCTACAGCGCTATCTAGACGGCTTCCCAGTACTGGCGCGGGAAGACTCCATGGGCTACCGGGTGCGCAAATTCGTCAAACGTCGCAAATGGCTAGTGGCTGGTACGGCTGCCGTTGCCTTCGCGCTGTCGACCTCCTACATCGTAACTCTCATGCAGTACCGGGTCGCGACTACAGAACGACAACGAGCAGACGTGCGCTTTGATCAGGCCCGTGAGCTGGCGAAACGAGTGATGTTCGACGTTTACGATCAAATGGATCAAATCCAAGGGACTTTACCGGCGCGCCAGACGCTGGCAGCGGTTGGCGTTGAGTATCTGGACGAACTGGCAGCAGATGTTCACGCACCAGACGACATATTGTTCGACCTCGGCGTTCAGTACACACGCCTGTCCGACCTTTATGGCGGCTTGGGGATAGCCAACTTAGGCGATACACAGACTTCCCGAGAACTCCTACAGAAGGCTGAGAAGGCCCTCGCGGAGTTGCTGCGACGCCGCCCGGGGGATGCGTTGGCGATGCGGGAAATGGTATGGGTGAAACGCTTGCTGACCAACCAGCTGTTGCACTACGACATGAACACTGAGACTGCCCTTGAAGCAGCGCAAGCGGGCTTAGCACTGGCAGATCAAGTACCTAACACAGAAGCAGAAGTCGACTGGGTACTGCAAACCCACAAGTGGAATCTACGCGGCGACTTACTGAAAGTGCTCATCTGGGATAGCCAGTTTGATTCTGCGCTGTCGAAATTAGATGCCTTCTTAGCCGAGCTCAACGATCCGGTACTCGAAGCCAACCTTAATGATCACGCCGCTAAGCGCGCATACCTTACCGGGCTGCGTGGTGAGTTGTATGCCGATTCAGGCCAACGCGAACTGGCAATTCCAGACTATCAGCTAGCACTGCGTCACTATCGCCAACAAAACACAGAGCAGCCCGGAAATACCCAGCTGCTCACTCAAATTGTGCGCTTTGAGCTTGGCCTGGCGAACATGTACTTGCGCAAAGACGATTGGTCCAGCGCCATTACCCACGCCGAGGCAGGACAGGCGGCAGCACAGCAGCTCGTCGATCAAGACCCTTTGGATGCCGGTTCGCTCCGTAATTTGGCCAACCAACAACAGGCTTTGGCAAAGGCGCTGGCCGGTATTGGTGAGGGGGCGCGCAGTCAAGAAACTATTCGCGCAGCGATCAGGACTTATCGGGAATTGAGCGAAACTGATGCCGAAAACCTTTCACTCGTGCGAGATCACGCCAATGCGCTGCTGGACGCCGGTGATGTTTTTGCGATCACTGCGACAGCTCAACAAGCCTGCAGCTATTACCGGCACTCCCAAACATTGTGGGAGATGGTGGAGTCAGCAGGAGAGATTACCGCCTACGATCGCAGCAGTGGCTATGAGCGGATGCAGCGCACGCTCGAACAAGCCTGCAGCGACTGATCTAAGAATCAACAAACAGGGTCAACGGCAATCCGCCGGCATACAACTCGAGCCGGCATGCATGGTGTAGTTCGATCTCGCTAATCGCTTCGCCGTTGACTTTGCTGCCATTGCGAGAGCCGAGATCGAGAAGATGCCAGCGACCCTGTTTAAAGGTCACCTTGCAGTGCCGACGTGAGACCTGTGGATCATCCGTATGCACTTCACATCGAGGGTCCCGACCAATACTAAAATCTTCACTAAAGCGCTGTAGCTCGCCTCGCCAAAGCACATCTACTGTTCCTCTTTGTCCGGCAGCCACCGTAGCGGTGAGCTGTAGAGTGTGCTCGATCGGGAGATCCGCCGGATCGCGGCGCAAACCTGAGGACGTCAGCTCATAGAGCCAGGTTAACAAAGCAATCACTGGCAACAGCGCAAGAGCAAGGAGGGCAAACCCAAGTGTGTACCAAGCAGCCAGGCTGAAACTCGGAAACAGTTCGGCCGCGCCCAGCACTGCGCCCCAAGCTAGTACCGCATACATACTGGTGACTCGAAACACTTTGCGCTGCTTTAGCTGCTGATAAAGCCCGGGCCTGGCGACCAGCATCTTGTTGCCGGGACGGTTCTTGGCCGTGATCATCTCTACTGTTGCCGGTACAGCAATGCCCAAGGCGTTTGCAGGGCGCCACCTTTTAGGCTGACCGGAAAAGGCTCCAATGCTTCTGGCCGATACGGTTCGCAGCCCCAAGAATTGCATAACTGGGCGCGTGTGTACTCAACTCGCATTAGTTTGCCATCGTACTGATAGCGCCCCCAGGACTCGATGCGTTCACTCTGATCGTAAGCCGTCTCAATTTGCTGGAGCTCACCGTTCGGTGCCAACTGGATCATTACGTAACCTTCGTCCGTCTGTCCCTGCCAAATACCGGCCAGTTGTGGAACGGCTGGCTGTGGAGGCTCCGGGGTCGGCATTGGACCAGGTGCTGGACCAGGCGCTGGACCACGACCCGCGCGTACCACCTCAACGATTTCTCCGACCGCATTTCCTTCCGCACCTATCAAGGTCTTCACCCAAAGCCGATTCGGCGCATTGGCATTGGCTAGCAACATGTACACATCCCTGCCAACCAGGTTATTGCCAGCATCCAGCACCAACAGATGCAGCGTTGGTAACAGACGAGTGTCGAGTTGAACCACGAAATTGAAATCCCTCGACTTCGCGGTCAGCGAGCTCGGATCAATGACCAACTGAGCAAAACTGCTGTTAGGCTCTAACGGTTGACCGATTTTAAATGCGGTTTCACCGTCTACCGAGGTCCAACTGCCACCCAGATCGTCAATGGACAGTTTTTTCGCTGCGTCGAAACCCGCTTTGACGTCCATTCTCGGCGCGGTTGTCGTGATTGTCGTACTGGCCACATCGGTTTCGCCCGATAGATTCTCGGCCACCGCCCAGGCCGTGTAGCGACCCTCGGGAATCTCGTCGAGAATCAGCTCGAGCCCGTCTTTCCAAGCCATGGTTTCACCACGCACGAGGTCGAAGTCGGCTTTACCATCGGCAACAAACTTATACAGTAGCGTCACCTCATCATCCGCCTCTGGCTGCAGGCCGCGAGGCACCATGCGACCGTCACTCTGCTCGACTAGCAAAACTACACCGTTGGCACGCCAGTTCATCATGTCAAAAGTAATCACTGCGCGATGTTCACCCTGACCTTCACGTTTGATTAGCGCCTGTATAGAAGCGCTGTTGTCCTGCCCTAGTTGGGCTGCGCTCGTATCGAATGTGGCAAAAGCCGCAATCTCACCATTGCTGATTGCAAAACTCGAAGGCGATACTTCCATTTCGAGACTGGCTCGATCGCCAACAAAATCCGGGATCAACAGATCAGCTGAAGTTCCAGAAGCCGCCAGCTTCTCCGCCATGTAGCGGCTGTCGAATAGGTATTGTTCTGCGTAGATCACATGACCTTTGTTGGCTTCGTCGTAACGGCCCATCAACCCAGACACCCACAACAGGTTGTTGCCTTCCACGGTCAGTTTCAAAGTGGTCGAGTCAAGCATGGAGCCGGTTTGAACCGGCTGATTGGTTCCCGCCCGTACGTAGTTCATGGCCGTGATCTTAGGGGCTTGTCGATTTGCCTGCTGCAATCCATGCAGATGCAGCAGATAGTCATCCCAGCGACTGTTCTGGGCAAAGCGGCTACTTTGGTAGCGCTGATTGAAGTTGCTTTGCGTTGGTGGTGCATAGATAGAGACGCCGTGACTCAAACGGTGGCGGTCGCTGACGTGGTTATCGAGCACAGCAGCAGACACGCTGGCAAGCAATGCCTGGAACTCTCGCTCCGCCGGAAAAGCTCTCCCCAAGGCCAGTCGGGTACGCTTGACGACGTCCAGCAAGTCCGAGCTGGCAAGCGCGGCTTCACCTTGCCGCAGGTTTTCGGCTTTGCCGCCGGTTTCAAAGCTATCACCCCAGAACAGACCGCGAGACAGGTTCGGCCACTGCTGCGTTGCAACCGCAGCCAAGCGATCCGTTAGTGCGTCTAAATGAACCCGCACTGTCTCGAGTTTGGCAAGATCGAAAGCTGACTGGGTCGCGATCCGTTCGCCCGCTTGCTTGGTAAAGTCTGCGTACTTGCGCACGATGTTTTGTGCCAAGCGCTTAGCACCAACCGATCGCTGCCCAAACTCTGGCAACAGCACGTCGTACGGCCAGCCGTAGCCAGGCTCTATCGCCTGAGAAGCCACCATATAACGGGCGAACTCCGCTACCTCGTAGCCCACTTCCAGCTGGGCCATTAAGCACATGTCGAATCCGATAAGATCCAGCAGCTGCCCTTGTGGCAATCCCGCACGCAGCGCGGCAGACACCTCATCAAGAGTCAGATTGTCGTGCTCGATATCTCCACCTGGCTGTTCGTCATCTGCCATGCCCTGCCAGCCACCACCATGGTCCCACAGCACTAAACCGTAGTGCTTGGCCGGGAAGTTCTTTTGGCTGTACTGCAGGAACCGTTTTAAGTTGTCCGGATCGCCAGTGTTGATTTCTCCAAGCTGCTGCAGGGTCTCTGCATGCACTTCGCCGCGAGTTCGATCCGGGCGCATGCGCAGCAGCCTGGCATCGGTCCAATCGCCAACGCCATCTGCATAGCCTTCAGCGCGATCGATGAGGACGATGATCTCCACCCCCTGCTCAGGCATGCCCGCTTCAATTTCGTCCAGATCAATCAGCGCTGCCTGCTCCAGATCGTTGTCGGCTGCCATGTAGATCATCAGAGTCCAGTCCGTCTCAGCAGCGGAGCTCAGCGACAGCGTGAAAGCGCAGAGCGCGCAAAACGCCGTAAAGATGATTCGTATGGCCTGCATTTGGATTCCCCTGAGTTGGCATGATGTGGCGCAGTGCTTGGCCTGCTTCCACTTAGGCGTAGGCTCGGTAGAAATCGGCTCAGCCACCACGGCGAAAGATGCTTGAGCCGATTTCCGAGGGAACGACGCCTTAGCTCATGACCACTGTAACAATCCGGCAAGCGAGGGACTTATGAAGAGCTACGCAAACCCTATCAGCGCGATACTCTGGCTACTCATGGTACTCAGCAGCTATGCCTGCGGTGCTGCCACAACGCCCGCAAACGGCGCGCTGCGGCTCCAACCTTCCGTGGTCATTGACAACGGCGGATTCAGACAACCGATGGTGGCCGCCACCATTTTCACCCCTCATGGTTGGAGGACCCAAGGCGGTATTCATTGGGGCCGGCAATTCCAATGTACCAACGGCTTCAGCGTGAATTGGAACGCCCAATCTCCCGATGGTCGCAGCGGAATGGCCCTGCTGCCAGCACAAGGCTGGGAGTGGAACCAGTTTGGTGCGCCCACAGTCCCTGGCTGCCCGGTGGCACAGATTCGGTCCATCGAGGCATACCTGCAAGCCATCGTGCCGGACCTTTTCGCCGGCGGGCGCATCGTCAGTATCCGCCCGCGGCCTGACATCGAAGCCCAGCGCGCTCAACAAAACGGGGTGCAAGACGACGGATTTCAGCGCGTCGAAACCCGAGTCCGCGCGGCCGACGCCCACGTTGAGTTCAACAAAAACGGCGAGCCTATGCGCGGTATCGTCACCACCTTGGTCACCATGACCCACATAACCTCTGGCGGCGCCTACACCGGCGGAGCCATCGTCAATCTCATGGGCTGGGCCGAATCTCCTTTCGTCGCCTATGGCCCGGCAGCGACTTTTCAGCCGGCGGTATTTGAAGCCATGCGCATATCTATGATCTCGAACCCTCCCTGGGCGAAGAAGATCTCAGAGCACATTTCTCGGATCAGCATCATCAACATTGACGGCATGAGGGATCGTGCACAGATCCAGGCCCAAACCGCGAGCGATATAGCGCGAATGCAGCAGCAAGCTTGGCAAGATCAGCAGCACAGCGCCGACGCCAGAGCTCAGGCATTTATCCAGTCCATTCGCGATGTACAAACCTACCAAGATGGCTCCGTGCCTGGTGGTCAGGTAGAACTGAGCAGTCTCTATAACCAGGCCTGGCGGCTGGAGGACGGCACATACGTACTCACAGATGATCCGTCCTTCCAGCCGTATCAGACATTTGGTATCAGTGGTCAACAACTATCGGCGGCGCGTTAGTGACTGATCGACCAGGCGTAGACTGGTGCTCGGCGCTAGCGGAGCCTTTACAGCGCCAATCCAACTCGAATACCTTGATCTATCTGTTGTGATAGATCGCTGAGCCGTTAGATATGAAAACCGTTGTGTTTGGAATTCTCGGTACCAACCTTGATCGCCGCGGCAAAGGCCAAAAACGCTGGGAGACCTGGCGACCTACGGTCTCGCTGTGCCAGCATGACGATCTACTCGTGGATCGCATCGAGCTGATTCTGCAGAAGCGTGAAAAGTCGCTGGCGGACCAAGTGACTGAAGACATCGCCATCGTCTCACCCGAAACTCAGGTGCAGCAGCACCCAGTTCGCTTCGACGACCCTTGGGACTTCGCCCAGGTCTATAGCACCTTGCGACAGCTAATGGATGAGTACCCATTCGATCTCGAGAACGAGCGTTATCTCGTGCATATGACCACGGGCACTCACGTGGCCCAGATCTGCTGGTTCCTGCTAACCGAAGCGCGGCACGTGCCCGGCACGCTCATTCAAACGTCGCCACCGCGCCGGGGCGAAACTGCGCCTGGGCGCTACCAAGAAATCGACCTAGACCTGTCGAAGTACGATCAGATTGCCTCGCGATTCCGAATGGAACGGCTTGAAGGCGCTGCGTACTTAAAGCAGGGCATCGAAACGCGCAACAAAGCGTTCAACGCCATGATCGAACAGCTGGAGAAGGTGTCTATACGCTCAACCGCGCCCATTCTGCTCACTGGACCAACAGGCGCGGGTAAATCACAGCTGGCGCGGCAGGTATTCAACCTAAAGAAACAGCGTCAACAGCTCGAAGGCGTATTCGTCGCGGTGAATTGCGCAACACTGCGAGGCGACAACGTCAGCTCGACACTGTTTGGCCATATTAAAGGGTCCTACACCGGCGCAACGACCAATCGCGCCGGCCTGTTGCGTGAGGCGGACCGAGGACTATTGTTTTTGGATGAGATCGGCGAGTTAGGTCTAGACGAACAGGCCATGCTGCTACACGCCATCGAAGAAAAATCGTTTCTACCGCTCGGTTCTGATCGTGAGGTTAGCAGCGACTTTCAATTGATAGCCGGAACCAATCAAGACCTCGGCGCAATGGTGACCGAGGGGCGTTTCAGAGAAGACCTCTTGGCACGATTGGATTTGTGGACGTATCAATTGCCATCGCTAAAACAGCGGATTGAGGATTTCGAACCTAATCTGGAGTTCGAACTGAAAAGGCGAAGAGAAGAAGCCGGCAACATGGTGCGCTTCAGCAAGGAAGCGTATACGCGCTATGTCGAATTCGCGATAACAGACGCACAATGGCGAGCGAACTTCCGAGACTTGAACTCGAGCGTAACGCGCATGGCAACCCTTGCGGACGGGGGTAGAATATCTAAAGCCGTTGTCGAGCAGGAGATTAGCCTACTCGAGCGGCGCTGGCGCGCGGTATCGAATGAACCTAGTAGGGTCGATCTAGAACAGTGGCTAGATGGCGAAGCCATTGCAGAGATTGATCGATTCGATCGCGTGCAGCTCGCTTACGTGATTGAGGTGTGTCGAACGAGTCGTTCGTTGGCGGAGGCAGGGAGGAAGATTTTTCAAGCCTCTAGAGAGAAAAAGAAAACGGGCAACGATTCGCACCGGGTGCGGCAGTATTTGGGAAGGTTCGGGATCTCGTTCGAGAGCCTGTCGCGCTAACGTAGGTGTTACCAGCAGTCACACGGCTCTAATCTGTAAGACAATCTCAAAGTTCCCAACGCCAAAAGTTCGAGGAGTGAGACGCTGCATCGCATTCCACGCGGTATCTCGTTGCGTCGCTTAACCGCAACTACGTCAGTTGATTTTGCAAAACAAGAGCGTACTATCAAGCCAGTTCCTTGTTAACGGGGGGCAAGCCATGAGCGAACTGCGAGCCGGATTCAACCGGCGAAGATTTGTAACTCAGGGGGCAGCTGCGGCATTCGCCGGCTCTGCAGTACCATGGGCGATGGCGAGTCGCCCTTCGGCGGGTAAAGGCCACCCTCACCATTCTCTTAACCAACCCAAACCAATGCCATCGCCCATTCCCGGGACAATACCCACGGGACTCCCAGCAGGGCATCCTTTGGAGTTCGTGCATTGGTTTCTACCCGGGCCAACGAGTGCATTCACGCCGGTTCTAGGCCTTCAAGGCATGGGCGTTAATGTCGAACCAAGCACCATTACGGATTACAAGGGCTTCACCGCATTCGCTGTGCTTGCCGGCGAAGCCAAAGGCAACGACGGCAATAACTACGCCGTCGAATTCGATCTCCGAATCATGGAAGGCCGGTACCGCGCGGCTGACGGCACGCAACATCACGGCGCGTTCGGCTTCTTCTGACTAGACTTGATCGATCCCCGTGCGGAATCGCAAGTCAACGACATCAATGGCGGCATTTATCCCAATGGACTGTTTTGGACCGTCGAAATACCCCGGGGTGCCTTCAGGGTAACCCGTCACGGCCGCGTAGCTGTGCTTTCGCTGCGTAACCTGCCACTGGTTGACACCTTCCAGTTTGGTGGTCCGCTGTCGGCTCCTGCGAGTGTCGACATGCAAGTAGTCTGGCACGCGGTGGATTCGCCCGTTGGGCGAGGTTCCGGAGATACGGTGGTGCCCACAGACCCAGCGGCGTTCCTTGGCGAGTTCGCCGATGCACGCTCCTGGGGCAAGGCACGCTTTACCGAAACGGGTTTCTCCGCAAAGACCGGCAAGATGACTGCCGATGGCTTCTTTGCGGAGATGGGTTACGAACGCAACGGAGTTTTTTTGTAGTCGGGCCAGCTGCAACGGAAGATGCTGCAAACGGATCGCAGCTCGCCAACTATTTTTTGCACTGCTGTTCTAGTTCAGCAGGGGCTCCCTTGCCTCTTCACTCAGGGCTGGTCTGTAACGCCCACAGCGCCCAACTCTTTACAGATTCGCTCAATGTCGTCTGCCTGCTGGTAGGGGGAGCGCGTTCGATAAAAGTATAAATGCTCAGAGGGGTCTAGCGATTGCAGTCGCTTAGCTTCCGCACGTGCCTTCTCTCGCTCCCCGCAAGCGGACAAACACAAGGTCAGGGCCCGCCGACCAACGACAAAGCTGGGATTGTGGCCAACGGACTTGTTCGCTAGCTGCAACCCTGCTTGCGGTTGTCCCAAGAAATAGCAACACAAGGCTGAGAACGCGCAAAGCGCAAATGTCAAAGGCTCTGTATCGAACCCTCGTGGCGGATACTCAAAGATTCGTAATGCTTCCGCATGGTTACCCCGGTAGTGCTCCACTGCGCCAAGTGCTAGGTGCGACATGGTGGAGTGCGGATTGAATCTCTGGGCTCGCTGCACAAGATCCAGCGCCGTGTCTAGGTCTCGCTCGGTGGTTGCAATCACAATGGCTGCCAAACTGACGACAAAGGTATCGTCCTGACAGAGCTCAATAGCCCGTCGAGCTAGTGAGGCGGTCGTTTCGAGGTCCGTTTCACTCTGGTTAAACTGTGGATGGGTGGTTCGAACCCATGCGGCTGCGGCAACTGCAGGCCCCATACTCGGTTCGCGACTAATAACCCTCTGCAGCAGTTCAAGCGATTCAACAGGGTCATGCCCACTTGCCGCATAGATCCGCGGAAGCGCCAGAAAGTACTCATCCCAAAGTCCTCGCGCCTCAGGAGGTCGGGCGAGCGCTCTAGCGATCAATGCCAATTGCAGATCAATCTCAAAACGCGCGCTGAAGAACGTGGTGACTTTCTCGGCCAGCGCTTCCGGCTCGCAGCGCTCAAAATCTTGGGTCCAGTTGAACAAACAGGTACCGTCATCGACAGCGAGCAGCTCCATAACCAGTTGATAGCACCCATTCACTGGTCGCAATCGCGACTGCAGCACAAGATCGGCACCAATGTCCGAACCTATGGACCGACCATCCGCGACATCTTGCCTTGCGTTATTGCTGATACTCCAGGCCATGACGGCACAGGCGCGGTTTGCGGTTGCCGATGCGTGCAGCGCCTCGGTCACACGCTCCTGCAACGTTGCCGGTAGGCCAGCGTCGCCATTCTTAACACAAGGCAATACCGCCAAGGTCGCACGATGGTTGGGCGTAGACTTGTTGGTCGGCCTATGGGCTGAACGAACACTGACTGCCATCAATGCCTGATCAAGCTCACCTTGCAACGGCGTGCCGTCGGCCAAAAACTGCTTCGCGGCCAGATCATGGACGTGTTGTGCTTGTTGCAGTTGCCCTGTTTCCAATAGTGCTCGTACCAGTTCGGCCCAACCATGCTCACTGAGTGGCTCTACGTGAACCAGGTGACGGGCCAAGTCGACACGCTGTCTCGGTTCATCACAGGCCTCCAGCAGCTCGTAAAGCAAAGCCTCATGCAACGCGTGCACGTTACCGTCATTCGCCAGACGCCAGTTTTCGAACTCAACCGACCCGTTAATCGCTAGATTGTCCAACACGTGTCCATTGAGATTGGACTCAAAACGCGCGGTTTCGCGCCAGGCAGACCGGTCTTTTCGTATGGTGCGCAGATACTCTTGTAACCGTTCGACGTCGGTGGTCACGCGGGACCAATCTAGCTGTAGGTAATTCGGCCGAGAAGAATCAAGAATCAATTCCGGGAGAGTCATCTTAAGTCGGCTGAGCGCCCAGCGCAGACTCGCTTTGGGGTCTTTCGTTTCCGCAAACAAAAGTTCGCTGAGCTCCTCCCGTGAAGCACCTTCGCGATTCAGAGCGAGATACCCAAGCAGCGCACGAGCTTTCTTCGATTTAGGTAACGCTATCGGAGCTTCGTTGTCGCGCGCGGAGAGTTGACCGATTAAAGAAATGTGCATTTGTTTCTCGGTTCACACGTTATTTCACACGCATTCCCAAACCCTAGCACGTCAAGCTCTCTGCCGGCAAAGCCAAGGAAGCAGTAAGGAAGCAGTTATGACAACAGGGAGACTGATATGAAATATTGGGCAGCAGGAACGCTGGCGTTGGCTATGGCTGGTAATCCAGCAATCGCACTCGCGGACGACGACGATCACGATGAGGCACGGGTGTTCCAGACAGCGGTCGTTCAACCAAATCAAAGTAATGCCGAAGGAGCGGCATGGCTCAAGCGAACTCCATACCGCCTCGATGGTAGGGTCATGGCCAAGGTCGACAGGGCCAATTATCCGTACAGCATTTGGTGGGTGATCTTTAACAATCCATCTGCGTGCCTCGATCCTGGATGCGGACTCGCGGACTTGATGAACGACGGTGGTGAAGCGGCGCAAGTGGCCATCTTCAATGCCTCAGGCGCGATTAGCGCGGCGAGCGGCGAGCTAAAACGCAATGGTAAGCCCGCCAAGGGCGGCGTGTTAAATGTCGATCTGTCGGTTCTCGCAGGAGAAGGAGCGGGTGTAGGATCACAGAATGGTCCGGGGGATCCAACTCCGCCGCCGTTTACGCGTGTGTTCAAGCCCGGCTATGGCCTCTGTGCTGAGGTTCATGTGGACATCAATGAGCACGATTTTGATGGCGATTGGGTTCAGGAACTCACCTACCCAGAGAACCCGCAAGCCTTTGCAATCTTCCGCCCGGTACCGGGTGCAGAATGCGGAGACGATGATTGATGTCATCGAGATAACACGACGCTCACAGCAGAGGTCCGACTAACAGTCGGACCTCGCCTATTGGCTAATCGACTAATCGTCCAACCAACACATTTTTAGCCCAAAGCTCACTTCCTTCCATTCAAGCTCAGATTACAATGTCCTCCCTACAGTAGCTTCCCTTCGCCGATATTGGTGGGGGCTAGACGTTCGTAAATTGTCCGACAAACTGACTCCAATGTACCTTGATCGCGCACTGCCAAAAATGGATAAAGCTGGCTATACGTGCCGAACATCAACCCGATGAGCAGTCACCGTGAATACAGTAGTTGAGCCAGCCGTCCAGCAACGCTAGGTTTACCCATTGGTAAGCCGAAACATCGAGGAGTGACATGAGCTTGAGCCTTAACCGAGCGCCAATCCTTAGCCTTGGGCTGTGCCTGGCACTATGCTTCCCAGCCGCTACCCTGGCGCAGGACAAGCGCGCTAGTGAATTGCAACCCGCGCAGCTATTGCAGAACGTTGCAACATTGCGCGAAGAAATCGAACAGATACGCTTGACCATTGGCAAACGCTTGCCTCGCTCACGCGAATTCAAACTTGCCGACGTCGAACCGCGCCAGGTTTTCTTTCAGGCACAAACGCTGTTTCGCAAATGCAACCGCTTGGCCCAAGAGGTCGCTGGAGTTTCGCGCCAAGCGCCAATGTCGGCGCCAGAGCACGATGTCTCCTCAGTTGACGTCAACACTATGATCGATGCAGCCCGACAGCAGTTGCAGCTGGTCAAAAAGGCGCTGGAGATATCCGCTGAACCGGCGGCTCCAAAGCTGCGCCGACGCACCACCTCCGCAGACGTAATGCACGACATCATCGAAGCTGGCTACATTCTCAATCAGCTGGTCAGCGAACGTGCAGACTGGGCGGATATCTACGATCGCGTGGCGCAAATGCAAACATACATCGGTGGTGGGCTGCCTGATCAGGCTCGCTACCCCACTTTGCCTGACTATGAGTGCTGCAAGATGCCTCAGGACGTCTATGCGCTCCTTGCCGAAGCAATGGATCGTGCCCGCCCGCTTGCGGAATCCGTTGATCTGGCGCTGATTCGCGTCATTCCTGGCAAGGCGGCAGAGGGCGGTGCCTCGACAGATACCGTGTACGATCTGACTACCACCATGGTCTCTGACCTTGCAGAGTTAACGCTTCGCATGGAGCTGGACGAAGTCGCCGGGCCGAGCTACGAGCGACCACCACGAATTTATCCTTCCCATGTTTATGCGCTGGCTAAAGTTCTTGGAGATCAGATTACAACGCTAAACACGAGTCGTTGACTCCGAAAATCCACGATTGGGCGGCACGCATATTCACCTAGCGTAGATACATGCAACTGCAACGCTACTTTGATCGCATTGGTTATTCCGGCGCGGCAACGCCATCCCTCGATGCGCTCGCTGCCGTTCATCGCCACCACGCGTGCGGCATTACTTACGAAAATCTCGACGTCGTCCTTGAAATCCCCGTGGATCAGAGTCCCGCTCGAATTTTCGAGAAGATCGTTGAGCAACAGCGTGGTGGCTGGTGTTATGAAATGAATGGGCTGCTCGGTTGGGCGCTCGCAGAGATGGGGTTTCAGGTGAAGCGCGTTTGTGGCGGGGTGATGCGCGCAGAGCGTGGAGATTCGGCTTTCGGCAACCACCTGGTGCTACAGGTGACTGTGGACGGTCAACCTTGGATCGCTGATGTTGGCCTTGGAGACGGCATTCTTGAACCCATTCCATTGCGCGAAGGCACTCATCAGCAGTTTGGGCGTAGCTTTCAACTGCAGCACCTCGACAACAAAGAGTGGCGATTTCAGAATCGAACGGACGGCCTGCCTCTTAGTTATGATTTTGTTGACGACAGCACCACCGAGACTCGTTTGGCACAAACCTGTAGTGATTTACAGAGCGATCCGAATTCCATGTTTCGTCAGAATCTGATCTGCCAGCGCATGACAGAAGACGGCGGCATGATGCTACTCGGCCGGGTACTACGCAGCTTCGATCCGACGAGACCGAGGCGTTTGTTGCAGTCTGAGGCGGAGCTG
>JBPCXR010000328.1:0-3369 GCA_051027215.1 Pseudomonadales bacterium
AGCATCTATTGCGAGTTCAAAAAGAAGCGGTAGCCTATAATGACATCGGCTACATCGCGTTGCTTAACGGCGATCTGGATCAAGCTGAACATCTGCTCAATCGCGCTGTGGCGTTGTCACCGAGGCACTACGAGCAGGCGCAGGAAAACCTGCAGCAGTTGCGTCTAACGCGCAGCAGCATAACGCTGAATAAGCTCGAGAAGAGCGCTCAAGGCACTACAAAAAAACTGTTCACGCAACCGCAAGTGGCGTCAATCGAAGCGCCCGTTTCACCCGCAACAGTTCCACCTGCGATAACAAAAGTACCGACGCCCGCGATCGCCGACAAGCCTGTGCCAGTATCTGTCGCTGCGCCATCGATCAAGCCATCTGTCACGCTCAGATCAGAGACTAAGGCATCAGTCGCGGAATCCTCCATCGTTACGCCGGAACCTGATGCCAGCAATGTGGATTTGCCGGAAGCAGCCTCACCAATGCCACCGGAATTACCAGCAACCATCGCCCCTATCTCTTCGGCTCAAACATCGGCAACACCGCCTGCAGTCGCTGATTCCAGCCTCAGCTTGGACACTTGTCCGACAACTGCTTGGCCATCGGCCTGTCGACTTTGCCTTTCCGACTACGATCCCGCGCACTGTTTGGCCACCGCAGTCGAATCGCGCGACAGCTATAAGCCCAAGGACTAAGGCCCCGGCGCAGGCGCTCTACCCACGCCCAACTGGACCATGCTAAGCGTATCGAACTTCACTAAATCGTTTGGCCCGCACATCGCCGTGCACAACTTAAGCTTTCAAGCGGACAGTGGCCAAATACTAGGCTTGGTCGGACCCAACGGAGCAGGCAAGTCCACTACGCTCGGCGCCATTGCTGGCATTGTCGCACCCAACACCGGCAGGCTGACCGTGGCAAACCATGACGTTGTCAAAGCACCCCTACAGGCCAAATTTGCCATGGGCTACATTCCCGATGAACCACCCTTGTTCGAGGAATTGACCATCTGGGAGCATATGGTCTTTATCGCATCAGTTTATGGCGTAGCGCACTTCGAGGGTGCAGCACAGCGGTTGCTGAATAGCTTCCAGTTATTTGAGCGCAGACATCAAGTTGCTCGTACTTTGTCGCGCGGCATGCGCCAAAAAGTTTCTGTAATGTGCGCATACCTGCATAACCCCAGCGTGCTTTTATTCGACGAACCGATGGTGGGTTTGGACCCAGGCGGCATTCGGACACTACACCAGTCGATTCAGCAACGTGCAGCCGCTGGCGCTACAATCGTCGTCAGTTCACATATGCTGAGTCTGGTTCAAGATCTATGCACCCATGTACTGGTGCTGCATGAGGGTCAACAGCGCTGGCACGGATCAATCGAAGAACTGAACAAACAGGGCGCCACAGCATTGGAAGCACTGTTCTTTTCTATCACCGAGAGCTCTGTAGAGGCCTGATTTGCTGCTTCATCCCAGTCTCAATATGTTGTTGTGGATGCGACTGAAAGCGGGGACCCGTAGCGTTTGGGAACAGACGCATACTCTGCGTGGTGGCCTATATGGGCTGTTGATGATTGGCATGATTGCGGCACTGTTCTATTCGCGATCATCTCCAGCCGAGCAGGTTCTTGAATTGCTGGGTGTTTCCCCAGGTTTTTCGTATCGGGATCACGCCGCCACGTGGCTGCCTATGGGACTACTGATACTGGCCATTTACTCAGCGCTAACCACCTCTGCACCACCGTTGTACTACTCCCGTGCTGAAAGGATGCTGCTGTTCCCTGCGCCAATTCCGCGCAATCAGCTGATCACATTCAAATTTATCCAGTTTGCTGCCGGCGCGGCACTGAGTGCGTTCGTTATCGCACTGATTACGGTCAACACAACGCTGGTACTCTTTACCACCATCGGCTTATTCATCACTTTGATATTCGCGCAGCTGCTGACCGTTTGCATCAGCCTAATCACTGAGGCCACGCGCAAGACTAAAGATCACCGTCACCGGTTCCGAGCGATGATGCTGCTTTTGTTGGTGGCGGCCCTATGTGCCTACGGATGGCAGCTGGTTCCAGGAACGCTCACGGTCACACAACTGATTGCAACAGATCCGGTCATTCAATTCCTATTGCTTCCGTTTAAGCCCTTTGCCCATCTCATGACCGCTAATAGCTGGAATCAGCTCATCGGCTGGCTTGCATTGACACTCAGCATCAACGCCTTTTTGCTCTATGTCGCGATGATGCTTGAACAACGAGCCGAACACTCCGCAGTGAATGCACCGCTGTTACCAATCGATACTGGCTCAAGCGATCTGTTTTACCGGCTGCGGTTCTCTCTCGCGGACACAGGAACCGGGTTCGCAAGCACAGCTGCCACCATTGCGTGGCGACAGTGGCGCGCAGTCTGCAGCCATGCACCACGCAGACTTTGGTTACTGGCCACATTCATGGCTGTCAGCGGCCCGTTCATCATTACACCGCAGATGTCAGCGGCTTCGCTGCCACGCTACGGCCTGCTGTTCGCCATTGCCGTGTTCATCGTGCCCCGAGCAATGGCTTACGATTTTCGCAACGATGGACAACATCTGAGCTTCTTGAGGACGCTTCCAGCCCGGCCGATTGCCATCGTTTTCGGCCAGCTCATCGTGCCCATAGCGATTGCGAGCTTGTTGCTCTGGTTGCTAATGGCGAGTGCAGCTGTCCACTTGTCATCTGCACAACGTCTATCGCTCGCGGTGGCAGCGGCGTTCGTGCCGCTGTTGAATTTTGTCGTGTTCGCTAGTGAAAATTTGTTTTTCCTGCTGTTTCCCCGAGGTCACAAGCCCTTTGGGCGTATGGATTTTGATTTCATGGGGCGGATGCTCGCAGAGCTACTGTTAAAGCAACTGGCACTGCTTTTGGTCATCACGGGTACAGTATTAGTCGCCTTCTTCTGCAACCAACACTGGTGGCCAACGGCGACTGGATTTCTTTGGGTCAGTTGGTTTGCTGCGGCCATCATTTCGGTGAACCTACTGCCGGTGCTGGGCTGGGCATTCCAGCGTAGCAACCCCTGACCAGCGCGCAGCCTGCATTCAGGAGCATGAACTTACAAATGGCTAACGTTTCGCCCTCAGCAATCCTGACTCTGGCGCTCAAAAAGTCTATCTTAATCGACAACGGTTATTCGGGGGCGGAATTGAATCATGGACTTACCTACGATTTGGCAAAAAACTAGAAGCGCAACGGCACAGACCGTTAACTTCATTTCCAAGCTGGTACGCAAATATCATCCCAACCGCCGAGTCAACGTCGACCGCTGGGCCGGCGCACTGCAACTTGACGACAAGGCAATCCACGACATCAAGACCGGCAGCCTTTCTCCTAGCGAACCGAGCCTGCAC
>JBPCXR010000329.1:0-8235 GCA_051027215.1 Pseudomonadales bacterium
CCGATGCGAGATCGCAAGATGGAGTCGGGTTGCGGTCAAATTCAAAGTCATAATTCCAGCTTTGTATTCGCGCCTCGCATGTTGGCAAATTTCGGCCGCAGAGACAGGTGCGCTTTGCCGAACAGCGAAGAGCAACGTTAGAGCGAACCCGTCGCGAAAAACAGAACCAGCAACAGTAGAAACAGCACGCCGGCCACGGGCCAGTCGCGCAGGGTTCTCTCTGCCGTGGTCATGAATGACGCAGCATGAGCGCCAGCGCGCCAAATGGCGGCCTCAACGAACTGCACAGAGTCGCCGGTTAGGACTTCTGCCGGTGTTTCACTGCGACGTCGAATTGCAGCCTCAATGATTCTTACAAGGTAGCTTTTCGGGACCTCAGTCGATGTTCCATTGCGTCGCCAATAAGCATGCCAGAGCATCACCGCTAATAGGGCACCCAGAACTGCAGGCCAGATCGTTGACCATAACTTGGCCAACTTCACTGCTTCATTAGCCGCGTCTTGGGCCGCTGGCCAGAACCATACAAGCAGCGCTACTGACAATAGGACAGCCAGCCATGACGACCATAATCCGGGGTTGGCAGTATGCTGGCTCTTGGTCGTTGTATGTAGAGTCACCAGAAAACGGGCCATCAACAACGTCGTGCCGATCGCGGCCAACGCCAGTAGGGGATTGAGCCATCCGGACCAAGCGGTCGCACCTACAGCAGATTTCAGCGCTGTCTTGGCAACTGCTCCGCTCGTTAAAGGAAGTCCCATCAGCGCTGCTGCTGGCAGCAAGAGGCCAAGAAACACCATCCAGCGCAAGTTTCCGGCATGCGTTGCCACACCGACACCGAGGAATAAGGCGCCCTTGGCCAAGCCGTGGTGCAATGCATAGACAATCACGGACGTTAGTGCCAGCGGCAGGGCCTCTGGCGACGCCAGAGCGATCCCGATCGGTACTGTCATCAGCCCCATTTGTGAAATGCTGGAGTAGGCCAGCACGGTTTTTGGGTTGTCTTGAATCGCACCGACCAGTGCGCCATAGAAGGCGGCAGCTAGACCGGCAATGACGCAGGCAAGGCCCCATTCCGGTTCGTTCACCACGCCAAGCGGCAGGAACCGAACCCAACCAAGTAACCCGGCTTTGATCATTGCACCGCTAAGCACCGCACTGGCCGGCATCGGCGCTGCCGGATGAGCCAGGGGGAGCCAGACGTGTAACGGCAAAGCGCCAGCCTTTATTCCGAAGCCGAGTAACACCAGCGCAATCAGTGCATCCGAGGCTGTAGGGTCTTGATATGGAAGTGCGGACTGACCGCTGCTGGCAATCAGCGCGATGGCCGCAAACAAAAGTGCCTCCCCCAACACCACGAGGGCGATATAGATGCGGGCAGCGCGCTTGGCTGCAGCATCGCCATTGTGCACCACCAGACCGTAGGAACTGATGCTCATCAGCGCGAACATCACAAAGAAACTGGCTAGATCCAGACAGATGTTGACCCCGAGACTGCCAGCCATGGCCAATAGGTAGAAAGCGGTGAACCGCAGGCGCTTGGGATCGTCGGCCATATAACGCGCGCCGAACAGTCCAGCCAGCCACCACAACAAAGCAGTGAAAAGCAAGAAAGATCGTCCAGTTTCATCGATCCCGAACTGGGTACCAAGGAGCAGTGTCGGTATTCTCAACGATGCTTCCGATGGCAGCAATAGCGCCACCGCCAGAGCGGGAACAGCACCCCAAGCCGCCAATCGGAGGCAAATCCCGCGCAAAACGGGGATCGCGAGGCCCCCAGCCAGTAGCAGAGGGAGAACGGGCACCGCCAGCAGCATAGTGGCAGATGTAAGGCTTGAGACGGCGGTCATTGGCCAAACTCCCTTGCCGCCACCAACCGCGCCCAGTTCAAAGGGCTAAACGGTAGGCTCGCAAACAGACCAAGTCCGAGTGCCAGTAGCGCGGTAACCACCGGTGGCAGCAACAGCAGCCAGTGTGTTTCCTGACTGCCGAAGTGCCGTTCAGCAGGCCAGGAAGTCGCTGCGGGCTTAAACCAAGCCGCGTGCAGAATAGGCAGGAAGTAGGCGGCGTTGAGGAGGCTGCTACCGCCGAGTATGGCCACGGCCCAATACTGTCCGGATTCGAAAGCACCCCTGCCAAGATACCATTTGCTGATGAATCCAGCGATCGGTGGCACACCAATCATACCGAGTGCGCCGATCGTGAATGCCGCCATTGTTATGGGCATACGTCGGCCAACACCGTTCAATTCGCTAATTTTGTGGATACCGAGGGTCTCGGCAAAATTTCCGGCGCAAAAGAACAGGGTGATCTTCATAACTCCCTGGTGCACCAGATGCACTATGCCGCCGATCGCTGCGATTGGTCCAATAAGAGCTGTACCAAGTGTTATGTAGGAAACCTGACTCACGGTTGAATAGGCCAGCCGGCGCTTCAGATCATCCTGGTAGAGAGCGCGTACCGAGCCATAGATAATTGTAGCGCCAGCCAGCACCGCCAGCGGTGTAAGTAGACCAAGTTCTTCTGATGTATCGGCACCATAGACATCATAGACTACGCGAACGATGCCGAAGGCACCCGACTTAACCACAGCAACCGCGTGTAGCAATGCGCTCACGGGCGCGGGCGCCACCATCGCCAGCGGCAGCCATCCGTGCAGCGGAATCAGCGCAGCCTTTACGCCCAGCCCTGCAATCAGGAGAATAAAGATGACAATGAGCTGCACGCGATGCGTTTCCTTAACACCATCCAGCGCGCCGACTATCGAAAAATCAACCGGGCCAATCAGCGAATGCAGCCAGACCACGCCCAGCAACAGTACCGCGCCGCCTCCAAGTGCGTATGTCAGATATATTCGGCCACCTCGCAACGCGGCTTCGCTGCCGCGATGCACCACGAGTGGATATGTCGACAGAGTGAGAAGCTCGTAGAAAATCAAAAAAGTGATCAGGTTGCCAGCCAGGGCCACGCCCAGCGTGGTGCTTACGCAAATGCCGAAGAAACCAAAAAACCGCTTTCGGTTAGGCGAGTCTTCAAGGTAGCCGACGGCATAAATTGTGGTGACGAGCCATAGTGATGCCGACAGCACCGAAAATAGGACCGAAAGAGCGCGCGCGCGTAGCACCAGCTCATGACCGGGAACCAGCGGAAGACGCGTTTCATATGTCTGATCGTGGAACACGCCCCACAACATGACGATAACCAGAACGAATGTGCCGATCGCACCTGCTAGATTGAGAAGTGTACGCAATCCACTGCCGTCTTCTGGTACACAGAAAATCAGAAGCGCGGTAACTGTAGCGCAAGTGACAATCAGAGCCGGTAACCAAAACTCCAAGCTCATTGTAGTTTCCCGTCGATCAGCGGCCCGAGCTGTACAGGTCCGGCGGACAATAGTGAAAGCGGGAAGTTGGCAAGCAGGCCCATGATGCAGGCGATGCTCGCCAGGAAAAGGGCGCTCCATTCAAGCCGACGCACGCCAGTCACCGGCGGTCGTTTGGCCATTGGGACAAAAGCAGGCGACGCGACCCGGAAGACGTAAACGCCGGCCAGTAAACCACCTATCAGGATCACCACGGCCCACCACCATTGGCCACTTTGGAATGCGGCCTCCAGTAGCAGCCACTTGGCGATGAAGCCGCCACTGGGCGGCAACCCCATTAGGCTAAATCCAGCGATACCAAATGCAAGCATGGAAATCGGCAGCCGTGGAGCAATTTCGCCGAGTTCATCAATCCGGTCATGGCCGGCGACATGCAACAATGTGCCTGCACTTAGAAACATCGCGGCTTTGGCGAAGCCGTGCGACAATGCGAAGTAGACAGCGCCGCTGTAGCCGATGGCGCCTGTCGCCGCGACCAGTGGGAAAGCGACGAAGAGATAGCCGAGTTGGGCCACGGTCGAATAGGCAACCAGCAGCTTTAACCGATTCTGGTAGCATGCCAGCACTGATCCCCATAAAACGGCGGCAGCACCGAGCGCTCCGAGCCATTGGAGCGCGGATCCTGAAAGTGCGCCGTCAAAGAGCTCAAACCATAATCGTAGCAGTAGATAGAAGGATGCTTTGACCACCAGCGCTGACAACAACGCGCTCACCGGCGCCGGAGCATTGGCATGAGCCTCCGGTAACCAAAAATGTAGCGGGAAGAGGGCTGTCTTCAACAGCAAGCCTGCAGTCATCAGACTCATCGCCGACCAGGTAATCATTCCCGGTGCCACAACTTTGCCAAGCATCGTTAGATCGAGACTATTATGGGCAATATAAAGAAGCGCGACGCCGAGAAGATAAACCATCGAACCGAGTAGACTCACCAGGAGATAGCGCATTGCTGCGTTCAACGATTTTGCTGTGCCGGGAAGTGCCGCCAGCGCAACGGCGGCGAGGCCGAGAAGCTCCAACGATACATATATGTTGAAGATATCCGCTGCCAGAAATAGGGCGTTCAAGCCGCTCCACAAAAACAACGATAGAGGCCAGAAATATCGACGCTGTCGGTCATGCTTCGAGAAGTAACCGCTTGCATAGACACTGACCGCCAAGCCAACCGTCGCCGTGAGCGAAAGCATGAGACAGGCAAAACCATCGGCTCTGAGACTTATACCGACCGGTGCGCCCCAACCGGCGATGTGATGGTGAACGGCTCCTGTTTTTGCCACCTGTGCCGTCAGCCCGAGTACAGCAACGGCGTTGAGTGTCGCGGTTACAAGGCAAATCGTTGCTCCGTGGCGCCGCACGAGAAACGATACGATTGTCGCGGTCAACGGCAATAGCACGAGCCATGAAACCCAGGGAAACTCGGTGGACGCCAACATCGTCAGTCTTCGTCGCCTATCGTCAACTGTGACGCGCCGGTCATTCGGTGGAGACGGCCAGCTAAAGCCAGCGCAAGTGCTGTGGCGCTGACCGCGACGACCACACCGGTCAGGACCATTGCCCTGGGAACCGGATCCACGTCTCCAAATTGGCCGCCTTTGGCGGCGGCAATCAGTACGAGGAACACTCCACCACCCATGATGTTTAAGGCGATGATCTGGCGTAGCAGATGCCGGTCAGCGAATAGGCTGTAGAGGCCAAGTCCCACCAAAGCAGCTCCGGCCAAAACGTAAAGCTGAGGCGCCTGCATTACCGCTACCTAGTTTCGGCCCAGTGAGAAGGTGAGCCGCCCAGATAGACCGCCGTCAAGGCGAGGCCAATGGAGATTGTGGCCGCCACCTCGATGAGCAGGATCATGCTGCCTGCAGCTTCCTCAGGCAGCAGGAGAATGGTACCAACGTATGATAAGGTGCCGCCGGCCACTCCGACAAATACCAGCAGACCCAGAGCCAAACCGACTTCGATTGCCGGACGAAGGGCGGGGATTGGCCTCCAGCCCGTTAGCATTGCCAGAACGCCAGCTGCGGCAACGATTGCGCCAGCCTGAAACGCTCCACCCGGAGCCGAGGCACCCACCCAGATCAGGTAACCGGCTACAATCAACAGCATCGGCAGTAGTACAGATCTAGCAGAGTCGAGCACAGGTCCGGCCGGTGCCAACGTCGCAGGATCGGGCGGGGCGGGGCCAAATGACCAAACACCGACCAGTGCCAGCAAAAGCACACCGATCTCCAGCATTGTGTCATAGCCGCGAAAATTCAGCAGCACCGCAGTAACCGGATGATCGGCTCCGCTTTTGTCCATTAGTGAAAACACACTGTCCGCAAGGTCGCTTGTGCCGGCGGGCAGCGTCAAAACGCTTGCAGACAACACCAAAGACATCAACGCCGCCAATGCCGCCAGCAACATGCGCAAGTGAACTGGAACTGAGTTACTCATCGTCCAAACTTTCATCTGGTTTGTTCACGGTGCGCAGCCGGCGCAGCGCGGTTAGAAGTAACACGCCGGTCAGTCCTGCACTGATTGACGCTTCAGCAAGGGCTACGTCTGGAGCATTAAGACGGACCCAGGCTAGTGCCAACAGCAGACCGAAGGCAATAAACAGCACCACCGTCTTAAATAGATCGAAGCTGGCCAACGTTCGCCAAGCCAGCCAGACCAAGGCCAACGCCAGTAGCAAATCGAAGCTCCAGCTTAGCGCTGCCAAGGTCTAATCCCCTGGCGCAGGGCCGATTGAGCAATCAAGTGTGCCGCCACCGCCGCGCTCAGCAACACGAGAAGCCATATTATTACGAGCTTGAGGGCCACGAGCCATTGCCCGGATAGAACGGCCAATCCAAAAACGATGAATCCAAGACCAATGTTGTCGGCCTTTGTTAGGGCGTGCAAACGAGTGAATACATCCGGCAAAAATAGCACGCCAACTGTCCCGGCCAAGAAAAAGAACAGGCCTATTAGAAGAAGCAGTGACGCAATCATCGTGCTAAGCGTCATCGTCCGCTCCAACGTCGGCACCGTCTCGAACGAACGCTATAGTGGCGATCGCGGCTAGCAGTGCCATGACCAGCGCTACATCAATTAGTTCCGGCGTGTCGTAGGCAAATCCTAAGAGTAGAAGTATCGCGACAGCCGTCGTTCCGAAGAGCTGCGCCGTCATCATGCGGTCCGCATCGGTGGGCCCTCGAAGCACCCGAAACATGGCAGCCAATAGCAGCAGTAGCAAGAATAACGCCATCGCCAGAAGCACTGTGCTCATCTCGATGCTTGCTCCTTTGCAATCAACATGGCGGCAACCCTACGTTCCAATTCCTGCACGTCTGACAAAACTGGACCTCGCGCATCCAGCACATGGATCTGCAACAAGTCGTTTTCGAGCTCAGCAGTCAGGGTGCCCGGAAGCAAACCGATAACGCCTGCAAACACTGACAAACGCGTACCTGATAGTAATGTAGACCGGTATTCGATCATCATGGGCTCCACCGTTCGTACACGAGTTAACACGAGAACCGCAGTTGTGATGCCCCCGCGTAGGGATCCCCAGAGAAAAAATAGTACGAAACGGACAGTGCCGCCCAAACTTAAGTGTGCGTACGGAATTTTCCCGAGTACCAGACCGCTAAGCGAAGCGCCTATCACGAGCGGTACACCGATCAGCCATGAGGTTGGTTCGCCACCCGTGAGCACCCACCAAACCGCGGCCAGCAGAGCTGCGATCAACAAGCTTCTCACCATTGCAACTGGTGCAAATCGACTCAGCAAAGTCACAGTGTTCCCCGATTTGGTAGCGACGTGCAGCGGAGTGATAGTTGGTACAGGTGGCGAAACCGCTCCATATCACACCTTTAGCCAGGTTGCTGAGATTACAGCCTCATTACACCAACACCCGGTGGTTGGCCGGGGCACCTTCGTTGCAGTGGTTTGGAATTTGGAGTGTTGCAACGACCCGACTCTGTAACTGCTCCGCGCGGTTCGCATCGTAGCCCCTTGTTCCCAGTAAATGCAATGTGATCTCCGGTGCAGTTTGTCGGTGCCATGATGGCAAGCTATGAAACGACCCTGACGCAACACGCCAAAATGGTCTGATATGGCCACTAACGCCCGAAAACCACACGGCGGCAACGTGTACGAATTCGGTCACGACAAAGCGTTTGGGCGCCGCCGGGACAACGACATTCATAAGTTGAGATCGCGATGTGTTCCTTTTGCTTACCTATCGTCGTTACCCCATGGAGATCGGACCGACGCGTTTTGAGCAGCGCGCGGCCATTAATCCAGAGTCGGAAATCATTGCTATGCGATTGACTGATTTGGAGCCGGTAGCTGGCACGTCCAATCGATATCTGGCAAACCGAGTACTGGTACTTTGACCCCAATGGGTTTTTGCTGGTTGCCATTTGGTTGCCAGCGCTATTTTTCAATTGAAATGGTTCAATAGTGAAAGGCTATACATCAGATCTTTAAAGGAAAATGGTGCCCGGGGGCGGAATCGAACCACCGACACGCGGATTTTCAGTCCGCTGCTCTACCCCTGAGCTACCCGGGCAACGGATTTCAGCGCGCTCCGGATGGAAGGATTGCGTTGAAGGGGTATGTCACCGTCCCGAACGGTCTGGCAACCCGCGTTGTATAGTCACCGGCTTATGCGCTGTCTAGCGGTTGATGGGGTCGGTTGCGGGAAAATTGCGACCTGCTTCGAAACGGTTACTCACTCCTTCGGCAGCCGCAAATCCTGTTCTTCCAGTGCTAGTGCATAGCGTCCGTTTAACCATGCACCAAGGTCGAGTTCGGTGCAGCGCTTTGAGCAGAATGGGTAGCTGTTGCGTTTGCTTTGCTGGCCGCATTGCGGGCAGGAGATGGGCTTGCGC
>JBPCXR010000330.1:0-12062 GCA_051027215.1 Pseudomonadales bacterium
CCTTAATCGTCTTTCGGTGGCACTATGTCTTCGGGCCATTTCGCACCGCAAACCTCAGAACGCCGAGCGCTGTCACTGGGCTTGTCAGCGGTGCTGCTCTGGTCCAGCGTTGCAACCGGCTTCAAGCTCGGTCTGGCTGTCCTCACGCCGCTACAACTGGTGTTGTTAGGCAGCGTTATTTCAACTCTGGTGTTCATGTTGTTCTTGGCTCTGCGCAGAGTTCGCAGCGCCCGCCCACCGGCCGCAGCGAAGCTGCGCTGGCAACATACGCTGCGTGAAGCGGTCCCGCTGGCAATCATCAACCCCCTCGCCTACTACCCCATCTTGCTAGCCGGCTACGACCGGCTACCGGCACAAATCGCCCAACCGCTCAATTATACCTGGGCGTTGGTTTTGGCCATTCTCGCTGTGCCGATTCTCAAACAACCCCTATCGTTCCGGCTGATCTGCGGCCTGCTGATCAGCTATGGCGGCGCAGCACTACTGGTCGCCGGCGGCAGCAGGGCGAGCTGGGCCACATCGGACCCGATAGGCCTGCTCTACATTTTGCTCTCTACCGTCCTTTGGGCCCTGTATTGGCTCCTCAACACGCGTACCCAAGAGGATCCACTGGTACTGATGTTGACGAGCTTTGCCCTGGCGCTGCCACCCTTAGCCGGGCTCACCTATTGGCACGATGGCTGGCCAGCGCTGAATCTTGTAACCCTGAGCTATGGACTCTGGATCGGTATCATTGAGATGGGCGTCACCTTCGTGCTCTGGCAGAGCGCACTGCGGGCCACAGGACAAGCAGCGCGGATCGGCCAACTCATATTCCTGGCACCGTTTCTCAGCTTGATTCCCATTCACTGGGTACTCAAGGAACCGATTTTGTGGACCTCGGTGGTTGGCCTGGCGGTCATCGTCGCCGGTTTGCTGGTCACTGGTCGACCCACAAGCGACCCGCAACCTGCCCGCTGAACCTGCGCCGCAGCGGATTTGCTATTATCCGCGGCCGTTTAACGCGACGTCGATCCGCCAGGACAGGCGTCCCCCAAGGAGTGCAGCATTGGATATCGAACTCAGCCCGGAAGATCAGCAATTCCAAGAAGCGGTGCGAACTTTTCTCGCCGAATCTGCCTACCAACCGGGCAGCAACTTCGAAGAGTGGCGATTAGGCTGGTTTGCCAAAGCGGCAGAAAAAGGCGGCTGGGACGTACCGAAGTGGCCAGTCGAGTTTGGTGGGCCAGGATGGTCACCTACCCAACACTACATTTGGGAACAGGAAACCGCGCGTGCGGCACCCCCTTGGGATCTCCCTTTTGGTCTTGGCATGCTAGCTCCCGTGCTAATGGGCTACGGCAGCAAAGCGCAGCAGGAACGGTTTTTGCCAGACATTCGGGCCCGCAAAGTAAATTGGTGTCAGGGCTATTCCGAACCTGGCGCTGGATCTGACCTGGCGTCTCTAAAAACCAAGGCGGTGCTGTCTGCTGATGGCAAGAGTTACCGAGTCAACGGAACCAAGATCTGGACCACCCTCGCCCACATCGCCGACTGGATGTTTTGCCTGACCCGAACCGATGACAGCGGCCGCAAGCAGGAAGGCATCACTTTTCTGTTGATCCCGATGAAACAACCAGGCATCGAGGTAAAACCCATCATTACTCTGGGAGGTGCCCATACGGTCAACACCGTCTATCTGACCGATGTGGATGTTCCCGTTGAAAATCGTGTGGGTGAAGAGGGCAAGGGTTGGACCTACGCCAAGGGGCTGCTGCAGCACGAGCGTACCGGAATCGCTGGCATCTCCCGTTCTGTGGTGGCGCTTGAGAAGCTCAAAGAGCAGGCGCAAAGCGTTCGACACGGACACAGCACGCTGTTAGACGAACCCGGATTTCGCACTAAGATCGCTGCGCTGGAAGCTGAGCTAATGGCGGTGGAGTTCACCGAGCTGCGTAGCCTCGCTTCTGCTCAGGCGGGTGCGGCGCCCGGCCCAGAGTCGTCGATCCTGAAGCTCAAAGGCACAGAAATTCAGCAACGCATTCAAAAGCTAACCGTTGAGGCCGGCGGCATATTCGCCGCTGCAAGAGGTGGTAATAAGGTTGGGCCCAAGTTTGCTCAAACCGGTATGCAGGGCTATCTAAACAGTCGAGCCTACACCATCTACGGTGGTGCCAGCGAAGTACAGCGCGACGTAGTCGCGAAAAACGTCCTGGGTCTGAAACGCTCCGGCAATCGCTCCGACTAATCAACACCTGGAATTAATCTTATGAACTTTGCGTTAAGTGAAGAACAACAGCTGGTGCAGGATAGCGTTGCCCGCTTTGTTACCGACAACTACGGCCTGGAATCTCGCTCAACTTTGGCCAAGAGCAAGCTGGGCTTCAGCGAAGCGCACTGGCAAAGCATGGCCGAGCTGGGTTGGTTCGGGCTGCCCTTCAGCGAAGCCGACGGCGGCTTTGGCGGTACCGCCGTCGACACCATGGTCATCATGGAGCAATTTGGTAAAGGCCTGGTGCTCGAGCCTTACTTCGCCAGCATCGTGTTGGCCGGTAGCGCGCTGCGACATGCAGACCATCCTCAGCTGGTGGCTCAGTGGTTGCCTAGTGTGATCGACGGCAGCAAACGCTTAACCCTGGCATGGGCTGAAGAGCAGTCGCGCTTCGACATGCACGATGTTCTCACCAGCGCCACGGCCAGCGACGGCGTCTATGTGGTTAACGGCACGAAGTCGATGGTGCCAAATGCTGCCGGTGCCGATGCCCTAATCACCAGCGTGCGCTTGTCTGGCTCGCAAACCGACTCCACGGGAATCGGACTGTTGGTGATCGATGCAGCCAGCGATGGCATCAGTTTCGACCACTTTCCAACCATCGATGGTGGCCGCGCATCTCACGTGACCTTTAAGGACGTCAAAGTTTCACACGATGCCTTGTTGGTTGGCGGCGATCATGGCCATCATGTGCTTGCCCAAGTATCCACCGATGCGACTCTGGCGTTGTGCGCCGAAGCACTCGGCTGCATGGAAGTGCTATACAAGGACACCGTGGCCTATACCCAAGAGCGCGAGCAGTTTGGGCACTCGCTGGCCGAGTTTCAGGTACTCCAGCACCGCATGGTGGACATGTTCATGGAATACGAGCAGTGTAAATCACTGCTCTACCGAGCAACGCTAGAAGTGGCCCAAGGTCTACCGAGTGCCGAACGTAGCGTGCACGCGCTCAAGTACATGATCGGCAAAAACGGTACGTTCATTGGCGAAAACGCTGTGCAGCTGCACGGTGGCATGGGCATGACTGAAGAGCTGCGATTAGGCCACTACTTCAAACGGCTGCTGGTCATCGACGCCCAGTTTGGCAATGCCGATCACCATCTACAAAAGTTTGCCGCCTAGCTGGTAAGTTCGCAAAGGGGAGTTTAATGAGTCAGGAAGCAACCCAGCCACTGCAAGGACGCGTCGCCTTGGTGACAGGAGGTGCACGGGGCATCGGTTTTGGCATCGCCGAAGCACTGGTGAACGCCGGTGCCAAGGTCATGATCGCAGACCTCGGCGCGGCCTCGCAGACTGACCGCAGCGGTTGGGCATACTCCCTTTCGGATGACAAAACCCTGGCAACTGGGCTTGCGCAGTTGAACGAAGTCGGCGAAGCGAGTGCTGTTGGCCTCGACGTTACCATTGCCCAAAGCTGTGCCGCGACGGTGGCCGCTACCATTGAGCGCTACGGCCAAATAGATCTGCTCTGCAACAATGCTGGCGTTGTGCAGTCCGGGAGCATCGAACATTTCAGTGAAGCCGACTGGGATCAGGTATTTGCGGTAAATACCAAGGGTCCGTTCCTGATGACCCAAGCAGCGCTACCTGAGCTCAAGCGCTCTGCCGCCAAGTCGAATGCCAATACCGCCATTGTGAACACCGCGTCCATCGCCGGTAAACGCGGCTATCCGAATATGGCAGCCTACTGCGGCTCGAAATTTGCGGTCATCGGTATCACCCAATCCATGGCGGTGGAGCTCGCCGCAGAAAACATTCGAGTGAACGCGCTATGCCCAGGCATGGTTGGTACAGCAATGTGGCTGGAGCACCTGCTACCGACGAACGCCACCAACGATGCCCAGAAGGGGCAAGAATTCGAGGCCATGATGGCGCAAACCATCCCGCTGGGGCGACCGCAAACTACCGCTGACATGGGCGCTGCCGCGGTCTACCTAGCGAGCGCTCCCAACGTCACCGGTATCGCGTTGAACGTTGCCGGTGGGTTCGAGATGAATTGAGCTTGGCTGTTACCACTTCGATGTCCAAGCAAACACCCACTCGCCTGTGGCGCGAACCGCTCCTATGGTTTGCGCTAAGCGGCTGCTTAATTTTTGCCATCTCCCAGTGGCTCGGCGGCGCCGAGACAAAGCGCATCGTCGTCACCCAGAGCTTGCAACAACGCCTGATCGACCAGTGGCAGGGACAAATGGGCAGGCCACCCACGGCTCAGGAACTTGAAGGACTCACCCAACAATGGGTGAAAGAAGAGATTTACTCTCGCGAGGCCCAAGCCATGGGCCTGGATCAGAACGACACCATCATTCGCCGTAGACTGGTTCAGAAGCTTACGTTCCTGACCGAAGATCTGGCCACCGCTGCACAACCGAGCGACTCAGAGCTAGAGGATTACTATGCTAAGAATCTAGATCGCTACCGAGAACCAGCCCGCTTCGACTTCGAGCATCGCTATTTCAGTAGGGATCGCCGGGACGATGCCAGTGCCGACGCGGCAGTTGCCCTGGCCAAGATTCGCAAGGACCCAAGCGCTCGAGATTACATTACGACTACAGGCGATTCGTTCATGCTGCAAATGCAATTTGCTGGACGCAGCGAACGGCAGATCGGTGACCTTTTTGGCCGGGAATTCGCGGCGGCCTTAGCTGATTTGCCTCCTGGCCAGTGGCATGGCCCGGTGAGTTCCGCCTACGGCGAACATTTAGTGTTCATCTCTGCCGCGCAAGCACCGCACACCCAACCATTTGCACAGGCGAAGACGCGGATCAGCGCAGACTACGCACAAGCGCAGCGTGAACAAGCCAACCAAGCGTTCTTTGATGGGTTGCGGGCTCAGTATGAGGTAGAGCGAGAAGCACTCAACCTGCCCAGCGCTGACCCTGCGAAATCGTGAGCAAATTCCCTAGTACCTGGCTGCTATTACTGCTTGGCTGGTCAACCCTAGCCATTTGCCACGAAGTTCGGCCCGCCTATTTGCAGTTTCAAGAACTTGAACCCGAGCAGTTCGCCGTGCTTTGGAAGCAACCGGTGCTGGATAATCGCCGCCTTCCGCTCACACCGGTGTTACCAGAAGCTTGTGAACCGCTCAGCAACATCTCACCGGAAAGAGCGCCGGCAGCGCTGCTCGAGCGCTGGTCGGTCGAGTGCGATCTGCGCAGTGGCAAAGTGCACATCAGCGGCTTGACCCGCACCCTGACAGATGTCTTGGTCTCCATAGATTATCTAACTGGCGAAGACCGACGCTTTGTATTGAAACCAGACAATCCGACGCAAGATCTGAGTGACGAGACTCCTGGAATATGGAGCTATCTCGTCATCGGCATAGAGCACCTACTGTTTGGAATCGACCACATTCTCTTCGTCGTCGGTCTAGTGCTCTACATCCAAGGCGCTGTGCCACTGTTAAAAACCATCACCGCATTTACGGTCGCACACAGCATTACCCTGGCGCTTTCGGTACTCGGCGTCGCCACTCTCCCGCAAGCGCCCGTTGAGGCCGTCATCGCGCTGTCGATCGTATTCCTTGCGCGGGAACTCATGTTGCCCGTGGAGCAACGCAGCGCACTCACCAGCAGCCGCCCTTGGATCATGGCATTCCTGTTCGGGCTGCTGCATGGATTTGGCTTTGCCGGGGCCCTGGCAGACATTGGCCTACCCCGAGAACAGTTGGCCATCGCACTGCTGCTGTTCAACGTTGGTATCGAAATCGGCCAACTGTTAGTAGTCGCAGTCATGTTAATACTCGGCTTCCTGCTCCAACGGATCATGCCCACAACCCCGATTACCGCAATGGCAAACCGGCAATTTGGCTGGCCTCAGGCAACCCCGGTAACATGGGCAATGGCGCTCATGCTCGGTGCGGTAGCGAGTTACTGGACCATTGATCGGGTGCTGTTAATCATCTAGCGGACAGAAACTATGTCTCGACATCATCGACACGGCCTCATCGGCACCCTGCTGCTGGCAGTCATTTACGGCTGCGCTGAGCCCTCGACAAGCCCCAGCCAATCGGCGGTCGAGCCACCATCGGTCGAGGAATCCCTCAGACAACAGTTCGAAAACGCCCAACCCGGGGACGTGATCGTCGTACCAGCGGGCAAGCACGAGGTTCGACGTCCACTGGTGCTCAACACCGACGGCGTAACCGTCCGCGGCTCCGGCATGGCTGAATCTATCCTGTCCTTCGCCAATCAGATTGCTGGAGCGGAAGGCATACTGGTCAATGCCAGCAACTTCACCATCGAAGACCTGGCCATCGAAGACAGCATCGGCGACGCCCTGAAGATCAACGAGGGTCAGAACATCACCGTTCGCCGCGTGCGAACCGAATGGACCAATGGCCCAGATACCGAAAACGGCGCCTATGGCATCTACCCGGTGCTGACCGAAAACACGCTGATCGACGGGGCAATTGCCATCGGCGCATCGGACGCCGGCATCTATGTCGGGCAGTCGAAAAACGTGATCGTGAAAAACTCTCGAGCAGCCTACAACGTTGCCGGCATCGAGATCGAAAACACTGTGCACGCTGACGTTTTCGACAATCTCGCCGAGCACAATACCGGTGGAATCTTAGTCTTCAACATGCCCGACATCGCTATGACCGGGCATAGCACTCGAGTATTCAACAACCGTATGGTCAACAACAATACCGCCAACTTTGGCGCTGCTGGCACCGCGGTTGCCGGGGTACCAGCAGGCTCAGGCCTGGTGATCAATGCCAATGATGGAGTGCAGATTTTCGACAACGTCTTCGCCAATAACAACACTGCCCACGTGTTAATCAGCAGCTATTTCAGTGCAAGCTTTGCTGGCCAGCTCGAGCTGGCCGAAGGCTTCGATCCTTATCCTGAGCGTATACTCATTCGCAACAATCAGTTTGGCGACGGCGGCGGAGCACCCGATCGTGAACAGTTGGAACAAGTTCGCATCAGCGTTTTTGGCGCAGAGGGCGCTCTGCCCGCCATCGTCTGGGATGGCGTCGCTCCCGAGGACCGAGCAGCGCAGATCTGCGTCCAAGCCGACGTGAAGTTGCTGAACATAGATGCTGGCAACAACGGCGCTAATCTTACCCAAGACATGTCGCGCCATAACTGTGAATTGGAACCACTTGCTGCTGTCAGCCTAGGGCGGTGATCCGCCGGGCGCTCGGCCTTGTCAGCTGCTGGCTAACCATTGCTTGCCTGATCAGCTGCGCGCCCAACGCGCCGTTCAGTGGTGCAGCTCCACAACACTACAGCGCCGCTAACTATCCGCCATTCTTGTCTGCATGGCGACTATTGCATAGCGACGGTGCCTGGCTAACCTCCAACCCGAGCGCAATGGGCTACGAGGTCAACATGCCGTTGTTTTCTGACTACGCCGCGAAGTACCGCACGCTATGGTTACCAGACAACGAGCGGGGCAGCGTCCGCTCTGACCAGACTCTGAACTTGCCTGTTGGCAGCGTGATCAGCAAAACTTTCTTCTATCCACAGGGTTACGCAAAGCTAAGCGCAGCGGAACAGTACAGCACACATCGGATCGCAATCGGCAATGCACGGCTCATAGAAACGCGACTGCTGGTCAAACAGGCGGACGGCTGGGATGCGCTCACTTACCTGTGGCGCGGCAACGATGCCAAACTCACTCGTACTGGCGCCATCGTTTCTGTTGCGTTAGAGGCTGCCAAAAACCAGCACTTCGACTACATCGTCCCCAGCCGAAACGAATGTGCGAGTTGTCATGCGCTGAATCATAGCGACGGTCAGTTGCAGCCCATTGGCTTGAAACCTCAGCAGTTGACCGCGCGCAGTCACGACTTTGAGCTCAGCTCACTCGAGCGCATCGTTAACAGAGGTTGGCTAGCGCCCAAGACACAAGCCCGCAATGCATACGCAATCTGGCGCAGCCAGCCAGTAGATGCGACAAACGTCGAAGATATGGCGCGGGATTATCTCGATAGCAATTGCGCCCATTGCCACAGTACCCTCGGACCAGCGAAAAACTCCGCATTGAATTTGAGCAGAGAAAACACTGGTATTCGCGGCCTGGGCGTCTGCAAACCGCCGGTGGCCGCAGGTAAAGGCTCAGGTAATCGTTCTTACAGCATTGTTCCTGGCAGACCCGATGAATCGATTCTTAGTTATCGTCTGCACGCAACAGACCCAAGCCGTCGCATGCCCGAGATCGGACGCTCACTAAAACACACGGCTGGAACTCGGTTGGTTGATCGTTGGATCTCCAGTTTGTCAGGTCACTGTCTCTGATCCCTAAAGGTAACTGCCCATCTACCCTGGGTGGTTACATCAAACCCTTTCTTTATAACATTCGGCTATGTCAGGCAGTTTTCTCCTGGTTTCCTAAACTGATTAGAGTGCGGGGTACTCGTACCAAATCAAGTTTTCTAAATTTCGGGAACCGTGACCGTCGTCTAGGTTCCAATGAGTAAGCGGGTGTTTATTGGTATCGAACAAGCCGCAGCAAAGGAGCGCTAGCGATGGGTGTATTTGAGCATTACCAGGAGCGATTTGACGCTTCCCAACAGGAAGAGTTGTCACTAGAGGAGTACTTGCAGTTATGCAAGAGCGATCCAAGCACCTACGCAACTGCGTCGGAGCGCTTGTTACTCGCAATTGGCGAGCCAGTCTTCGTTGACACCGCCAAGGATCCGAGGCTTTCACGAATCTTCTCGAACAAAATCATTAAGCGCTATCCGGCGTTCGATGAGTTCTATGGTATGGAAGATGCCATCGAGCAGATCGTTTCTTTCTTTCGCCACGCGGCACAAGGACTAGAAGAACGTAAGCAGATTCTCTACCTTCTCGGTCCTGTCGGTGGCGGTAAAAGTTCGCTTGCAGAGAAACTCAAAGATCTTATGCAACGCGAACCGTTTTACGCCATCAAGGACTCACCAATCAACGAAAGTCCACTGGGCCTGTTCTCTCCTGCGGAAGACGGCAAGATACTGGAAGAAGACTTCGGCATCCCCAAGCGCTACTTGAAAGGCGTCATGTCTCCCTGGGCAGCTAAGCGCTTGAAAGAGTTTGGCGGTGATATCACTCAGTTTCGGGTGGTTAAGATGCATCCGAGCATTCTGGATCAGACCGCTGTCTCTAAAACCGAGCCCGGCGACGAAAATAACCAGGACATCTCTGCCCTGGTCGGCAAAGTCGACATTCGCAAACTCGAGATGTACGAGCAGAGCGATCCAGACGCATACAGTTTTTCTGGCGCGCTGTGCAAATCCAACCAGGGGCTGATGGAATTCGTGGAGATGTTTAAAGCACCCATCAAAGTGCTGCACCCACTGCTGACAGCGACCCAAGAAGGCAACTACAACGGTACTGAAGCCATCGGCGCCATGCCCTTCGACGGCCTGGTGCTCGCGCACTCGAACGAATCTGAGTGGCAAACATTTCGCAACAACAAAAACAACGAAGCGTTCATCGACCGCGTCTATATCGTCAAAGTACCCTATTGCCTGCGCGTGTCTGAAGAGGTCAAGATTTACGATAAGCTCATCAACGGTAGCTCGCTGTTCAAGGCACCCTGTGCGCCAGACACCTTCCGCATGTTGGCGCAGTTCACGGTGCTTTCGCGCATCCATGAGCCCGAAAACTCCAACATCTTCTCGAAGATGCGGATCTACGATGGCGAAAACCTGAAAGATACGGATCCGAAAGCAAAAACCTTGCAGGAGTATAAGGATCTAGCGGGCGTGGACGAAGGCATGGACGGACTGTCGACTCGGTTTGCCTTTAAGATTCTCTCGAAGGTCTTTAATTTTGATTCATCGGAGGTTGCCGCCAATCCCGTACACTTAATGTACGTACTGGAACAACAGATTGAGCAACAGCAGTACCCCGACGAAACTCGAGATCGATATTTGCGCTTCATCAAAGAGTATCTCGCGCCCAAGTACGTAGAGTTCATTGGCAAAGAGATTCAAACGGCCTACCTGGAATCCTATTCGGAGTATGGTCAGAACATCTTCGATCGTTACGTCACCTACGCGGACTTCTGGATACAGGATCAAGAGTATCGCGACCCGGAGACCGGCGACATTCTTAGCCGCGCGGCGCTAAACGAAGAGCTCGAGAAGATCGAGAAGCCCGCGGGTATCAGCAACCCGAAAGATTTCCGCAATGAGATCGTCAACTTCGTGCTGCGTGCTCGTGCCAACAACAACGGCAACAACCCGTCTTGGATGAGCTACGAGAAGCTGCGTTCGGTGATCGAGAAGAAGATGTTCTCAAACACTGAGGACCTGCTCCCAGTGATCTCATTCAATGCTAAATCGTCTAGCGATGAGCAGAAGAAGCACAATGACTTTGTCGCTCGCATGGTTGAGCGGGGCTATACCGAGAAGCAGGTACGGCTGCTGGCGGAGTGGTATCTACGTGTCAGGAAGTCCCAGTAACTGGCGGCTCTGAGCACAGCAATCCACTATCCGGCAAAACTCTGGGACACGCAGCCATGTCGTACATCATCGATCGCCGCAAGAACGCCAAGAACAAGAGCACGGTCAACCGGCAGCGCTTTCTAGAGCGCTACCGTGGCCACATTCGTCGCGCGGTGGCAGACGCAGTCAGCGAGCGAAGCATCACGGATATGGAGCGCGGCGAGGAAGTCACCATCCCTCGAGATGACACTTCCGAACCGCAGTTTCACCACGGTAACGGTGGCAATCGCTCAATCGTGCACCCTGGGAATAAGGAGTTCATTGCCGGTGATAAGATCAAACGCCCAAGTGGTGGCGGCGCCGGCGGCTCAGGCAAGGCCTCAGATTCGGGCGAAGGCGACGATGACTTCGTGTTTCAGCTGAGCCAGGAAGAGTTTCTGAACTTTCTGTTCGATGACCTTGCGCTCCCCAATCTGACCAAACGCCAACTCAAGGGCGCGAACAGCTTCAAATATCAGCATGCAGGATTCACCACCGACGGTACCCCGGCCAAACTTTCAGTCATTCGTTCCATGCAGGCATCCAAGGGCCGGCGCATCGCGCTGACCGGCGAAACCCGCAAGCACCTAGCTGAGGCTCGATTGGAGCTGGCTGAAGCAGAGAACATTGGCGATGAGCTCGGCGCCCACCGAATTACCGAGCACATTGCCGCTCTGGAACGCAGGCTCAAGCGGGTACCGTTCCTCGACACGACCGATCTACGCTACAACCTGCACCAGAAGGTGCCCGTACCTACTTCCCAGGCGGTAATGTTCTGTCTGATGGACGTCTCTGGCTCGATGGACCAATCCATCAAGGACATGGCAAAGCGTTTCTACTTGCTCTTGTACATGTTTCTCAAGCGCCACTATGAGCGCACGGAAATCGTGTTCATCCGCCACCATACGATTGCGAAAGAAGTAGACGAACAAGAGTTTTTCTACAGCAGAGAAACCGGTGGCACCGTAGTCTCCAGCGCGCTGGAGTTAATGAAAGAAGTCATTGACGAACGCTACAGTGCCGACAGTTGGAACATTTATGGCGCCCAAGCGTCCGATGGGGACAACTGGGCCGATGATTCTCCGAAATGCAGCCAGATCCTTCGGCAAGGCATCTTGCCGCTTGTGCAGTACTTTTCCTACGTCGAGATCACGGAACGCCCGCCACAGGAACTTTGGCGAGTTTACGAAGAGCTCAGCGGAGAATTTCCTGAGGTATTTGCTCAACGTAGAATTCAATCGGTGGGTGATATCTTCCCGGTGTTTCATGAGCTATTCCAAAAACGCGACGCTGCCTAAGTAGCGCAAGGTATACCAATGAATCATCTACCAAAGCCTGATGAAGCCGCCAACAGTAGCTATCTGTCTACAGGCAGCGAGTGGAGCTTTGAAC
>JBPCXR010000331.1:0-40626 GCA_051027215.1 Pseudomonadales bacterium
AGGTCGGATTGGAAAACCGCAAGGAACACTATCCGCGGCAACTGTCTGGTGGTGAGCAACAGCGCGTTGCCATCGCTCGCGCTTTTGCCACAGATCCGCGAATCCTGTTCGCCGATGAACCCACGGGTAATTTGGATACGGTAACTGGAGGGCGGGTAATCGATCTGTTGTTCGACCTGAACTCTGAATTTGGCACGACCCTAGTTTTGGTGACCCACGATGAGCGGTTAGCAGCGCGCTGTAGTCGCATAGTGGAGATCTCCGCAGGCCGACTCGTCGTCGGATCGGGTCAAACTTAGTGACTACGCTGGTGTTGCAGTCGCCGCCGCTGTCAAAAGCAATCAGGCTTGCTGCGCTATTGGCCTGGCGCGATTGGCGCAGTGGAGAGTTGCGATTACTCCTGGCTGCGTTGTTGGTAGCGGTGGCCTCCGTCACTGCGATCAGCTTGTTTGTCGACCGCCTACAACAGGCTTTGCTCGATGAGTCGGCAGACTTTTTAGCCGCTGACCGCTACATCGGCAGCTCCAGCGCATTGCCGCCCGAGTTTGTCGCCGCGGCCCATAGCCGGAATATCGAAACGGCCGAGCTATTGCTGTTTCCTTCCATGGTATTCGGCGCAGATGAGTCGAATCAGTTGGCCAGTGTGAAAGCGGTTTCCCGCGGCTACCCACTGCGGGGTGTACTGCGCACCACACTCGAACCCTTCACTGAGGGCCAGGTGACCCGCGAACTTCCAGCACCAGGCGAAGTCTGGGTAGATGCGCGACTGTTTCCCGCTTTAGGGGTAAGCGTGGGGGATGCAATCGATGTCGGCATGGCGAGCCTGACTGTGTCGCGGGTGCTCACCACCGAGCCAGATCGTGGTGGGAGCATGTTCGATATGGGTCCCAGGGTACTGATGCGGATTGAAGATGTGCCGGCAACCGAAGTCGTGCAACCTGGGAGTCGACTCAGTTACCGGCTGCTACTTAGTGGCGAAGAGCAGCAGCTCGATGGGTTGAAGGATGAGTTGGAACTCGGACCCGGTCGGCGCTGGGTGGGGATTCGCGAAAGTAGCCCGACCATCGGTGGGGCATTGAATAGAGCCGAGAGCTTTCTGCTGCTGGGCGGACTGCTGGCAGTGTTGCTTGCTGGCATTGCTGTTGCGCTGGCGGCTGGCCGCTATGCACGTCGACATTTCGATCACGTTGCGGTGCTAAAAACACTCGGTTCGCCACCGTCACAAATACTTGCCAGCTACGTCAGTGTGCTGCTGTTGGTTGCCGCTATTGCCATACCCGCTGGGCTCGCAGCCGGTTACCTTTTGCACAGCGGCATCGTCTACATATTAAAGGCCATGTTGCCCATCAGCTTGCCTGCAGCGGGCATAGCGCCTTACTTTTTAGGCAGCGTAACCGGCCTTATTTGCGCAGTCGCCTTCGCGCTGCCGGCTTTTTTGCATTTGCGCGGCGTCTCTCCCATGAACGTCATCCGCCGGGATCTAGGCGCTGCGCCGGTGTCTCGTTACCTCAGCATGGGCTTTGCCTTGGCGGGTTTTTTGTTCTTGCTGATCTGGTATACGGGGAGCCTTGAGTTAACCCTTTGGACCCTTGGGATTGCAGCCGCGGTGCTCCTTACGTTTGGTGGTTTAGCCTACCTGTTGCTGCGGGGTAGCCGGGTTCTAGGTACCCAAGCCGGCAGTCAGTGGCGCTTCGCTCTAGCCAGTCTGCAACGTCGACGACTGGAAAATACCACGCAGATTCTGATCTTTGGTTTAGCGCTCATGCTGCTGCTGATGCTAGTGCTGCTGCGCACCGCTTTACTCGATGAGTGGCAACAACAAATACCCGCAGACGCGCCCAATCATTTCGTGATCAATATTGTGCCGGACGAAATTGATGCGTTCAGAGCGAAGTTGGTGGGTGCTGAGATCCCTCACGAACTAGGTTACGCAGTAGTCAGAGGTCGCATTGCCGCCGTCAACGCCCAGGCGGCGAGCGAGGTGTCCAAACGGCTGGATCGAGAGCGTCCCAGCGACGGCAGGCCGCGTCTCGGATCAGAGCGCAATCTGACCTGGAGCGAAACCCTGCCACCCGACAACGAGCTGGTGGCGGGCCGTTGGTGGGAGAGCAATGCAGATCTCGCAGAAGTATCGCTGGAAGAAGACTATGCCTGGGAGCTCGATTTAGAGGTTGGTGATGAGCTCACCTTTGATATTGCTGGGCAGAAGCTGACCGTTCCAATTACCAGCATCAGGCGTCTCAAGTGGGAGAGCATGCGACCGAATTTTTTCATCATTTTCTCCCCTGGGGCGTTGAACGATTATCCCGCCACGTTCATGACCAGCTTTCATCTACCGAAGGAGCGCAAACGCTTTTTGAACGAGCTGCTGTCTGAGTTTCCGACGGTTTCGGTCATCGAAATCGATGCGATCATGGCCCAGGTGCGCAGCATCGTTGCTCGAGTAACTCGGGCGGTGGAGCTGATTTTGTATTTGGTATTGGCGGCCGGTGCACTAGTGCTGATTGCCAGCATTCAAGCCAGTCGCGATGCTCGCATGGCCGAGCATGCGCTCTTGCGTGCGCTGGGAGCCACCCGCTCACTGGTTGCAGGCTCGCTAGCCATAGAATTTGCGGCGTTGGGATTGCTTGCAGGGTTGGTAGCCGCAGTCGGCGCAGAGATCGCTGTAGCGGTCCTTAACGATCAAGTTTTCGGTCTGACCCCCCGCGCTCATGGCTGGCTATGGTTCGCAGGCCCGCTGCTGGGTGGCGCGCTGATCATGGCAATCGGCCTAATCTCTACGCGGACGCTAATTCACACCCCACCCATGTTGGCCCTGCGTTCCCTGCGTTAGCCCGGCCATCAATAAATTGACGCCGGGTGCACTCACTTGTGTCAGCGCTTGGCGCAGGGTGGGACCGACCCCACAGATTCGCGTCCCCGCAAAGTGCACCAGCAGCCGCTGGACTACTGTTACTTAAGTCTTGTAGAACTATGGATATTGGTATTGATGACGCCTCAGCAGGCCAATCAATCTGCAGTAGCGCTCAGCTCACTCTGGCCCTTTTCACTGCCAGTGGTAGGGCTGCTGGTGTGCCTTTTGATCGGTGGATCCTGGCTTCAGGATGAGCGCAGCCAACAGCGTGCGGCCCAGGCCTTGGCGCAGTTGCAGCAGTTGCGCGAGGATTCAACACAAATCAGCCAAGCGCAATATGTCATTCGCGCCCAGAGCCTGGCCCCAACGCTAAGTCACCTCACCGGTAACACTGGGCGACGCTTCCAAAGCTCCGTTGCGAACGCATCTCGGACGCTTGCCTCTGCAACCACAGATCAAGTCGCTAATGCTCAAGCCTTAGGTTCGCTGCGTGCTGAAACGGACTCCGTTGTCAGCGCGCTGCGCCACAGGCTTGCAACCCACAAGCACTCGGCGGGGCAAATGCTCGGTTTGCTCGTAGCTACGCTGTTGGCCGTGTGCGCCGGAGCGGCGTTGCTAGCACGGAAACAGCGCGTGCAATCTCCCGATCGTCCTTGGCCAGCCAGCAATGTTGATACGCAGCTGTTCGAGCACGCGCCAGTGCCGATCGTCTACAGCGATCAGCGTGACATCATTCAAGCCGCCAACGGTGCATATCTGCGAATGAGCGGTTATCAGGAAGAGGAAACTTTGGGACAGCCCTTGTTCTTCGATTTGTCTGGTCGCCAGGGTGACGCGTTCTTTACGGCGATGCAGAGTGAACTTGCCGCCAATGGTCGTTGGCATGGTGAGGTGTGGCTACGCAACAAAAGTGGTGAAGCCTATCCGAATAAGGTCGTACGATTGGCGGTTAGTGATGGTGGCAGCGAAGTAGCCGGATACTTGACTGTGTCGGCTGAATCTATTCAGGCAGACGAGCAGCAGAAGCTAATGCTGTGGCAAGCCCATCACGACCCGCTAACCAAATTGCCCAATAGGATCTTGTTGGAAGAGCGACTCAATCGCACGCTGTTGCAAGAAAAGCCCAGCGGCACACTCATCAGCATGGATCTCGATCGATTCAAAGAGGTGAACGATTCTGTCGGCCCAACCATTGGGGATCGAGTGCTGATGGACGTGGCCATGCGTCTGGCCATGTGTGCAGAAGAGGACGACACAGTAGCGCGCATGGGCGGCGATGCATTCACCATTGTCAGCCATAGCGAAATTCCGGAACAACGTGCGGAAGCGCTCACGAGTGCCATCATGGAGGCGTTCCGGGCGCCCATCGTGCTAGACGACAAAGAGATATTTATACAGGCAAGCATTGGTGTGGTTTGCTTTCCCAAAGACGGCGATCGGGTAGCAGAGCTGTTGCAAAAAGCCGATGCGGCCCGCGGCGAAGTTAAGCGCAAAGGCGGAAACGGTGCTGGGTACTTCGAGCCCGAGATCAACGAGAGAGCTGAGCGCCGCTTAACGCTGCAGACCGCTCTGCGTAGCGCTATAGCTGAAGGTCAGCTGACGCTGGCACTACAACCCATCATTGCGTTGTCCGGGCAGCAATTGCTGGGGGCAGAGGCGCTGTTGCGCTGGAACCACCCGATTCTCGGGCAAATCTCCCCCGCAGAATTCATACCCGTTGCCGAAAACTCTGGTTTGATTATGGATATAGGTCTGTGGGTGGTGGATGAGTCACGGCGAATTCTGCAATCCTGGGCTGATCACGGTCACGGCAACCTGCGGCTCAGCTTGAACGTTAGCCCGTTGCAGATCCAACGCATCGAAGATTGTCAGCGCCTAATCGATCGGCTGCAAGGCGCGGATACTCATCTGTTGACCCTAGAAATCACGGAAAGCGCCATCATCGACCACTCAGAAACCGCGAAGTTCTTCTTAGAACGAGTGCGTCGCCTGGGTTGCCAGATTGCGCTGGACGATTTCGGTACTGGCTTTTCCTCATTGGCCTACCTGCGTGAATTCAATTTCGATGTGCTCAAGGTCGACAAGGTGTTCATCGATTCCTTGGATTCACCCAGAGACCTGGGGCTGGTTGCCTCCATCGTTTCGATGGGAAAAATTCTCGGAATGCGGGTCGTGGCGGAGGGCGTCGAAGAGCCTGCTCAAGTGGAGCAATTGAGCCGTATCGGTTGTCACTTCGCCCAAGGGTACCTGTTTGCGAGACCACTGGCGTGCGATGAATTCCTCGACTATGTGGCTGCCGAACAGACTTACAAAACCGCTTGACCCCTGGCCGGGTGACCGGTGCATACTCTCGCCGTGAAAAATCCAGCCCCTAGTCAGCTCATCGAAGCACAAAGTGCGGCGACTCCGGTCGACGCTCGGCGATTGCGCTATCGCGACAATAAGCTCAGCAAAAAGCTGCGTAGATTGGTGGGCTCCGCGATCGCCGATTTCAATATGATAGAAGCCGGCGATCGCATCATGGTGTGCCTGTCGGGTGGTAAAGACTCTTACGCCATGCTCGACATGCTGTTGAGCCTGCAACGCAACGCTCCAGTGCCCTTCGAGCTGGTTGCCGTGAACCTGGACCAAAAACAGCCCGGGTTTCCTACCGAAGTGCTGCCGGGTTACCTAGATGCCCTCGGAATTGAATACCACGTTATCGAAGAGGATACCTACAGCGTGGTCAAACAGCTCACGCCAGAAGGCAAGACCACTTGTCCGGTCTGCTCCCGCCTACGGCGTGGGATTCTATATAGCTTTGCCGGTAAAATCGGTGCGACGAAAGTAGCACTCGGACATCATTTGGATGATGTTGTCGAGACGTTGTTTTTGAACATGTTCCAGGGCGGGCGCATGAAGGCAATGCCCGCCAAATTGAAGAGCGACGATGGTCGCCATATCCTCATTCGGCCATTGTATTACTGCCGCGAGCAATTGCTCAGCCGTTTCGCCAAAGTGCAGAACTATCCCATCATCCCCTGCAATCTGTGTGGCTCCCAAGACAATCTGATGCGGGTGCAGCTCAAGGCCATGCTGGCGGAATGGGATCGGACCCATCCGGGCCGCGTGGAAAATATTGCCCGCAGTATTGGTCATGTTACGCCGTCGCATCTGGGAGATCAGCGACTGTTCGATTTTAAATCGCTCAGCGCCTCGACAGGGTCGGGAATGCTGGATCTACTAGACCTCAGCGAAGCAAGGTAAGTCGGTCTCTAACCCTGGGCCAAGTCACTGGCACGCAAGGGTACCTCTTCGCGAGCGATGGCATCTGCTGATTCTAAAACTTCTGTCAGCGCCACTTCGAAGCTCTGGGTTAAACCCGTGAGATCTTCGCTACTGGATTTAGCATCCTCGGACTGCGCAGAGATTAAGGCCAACTCCAAGGTTTTGGAGGCTTCTTTGAGCCGAGCAGCACCGAAACTACCGGCGACACCATGCAGGTTGTGCGTTAGCCGCTCGGCGTCCTCCAACTGACGATTTTGGATGTGCTCCCGCACTCTGCGGCCGGCATCACCGTAGTAGTTGCCGAAGTCACCCATCAGTTTAAGCATGAGCTTGATGTTGCCGTTGTGCCCCTTAATTGCATCGCGTAGATCGATTCCTGGCAGGCGCCGACTGCTGAGTGCATCTATGTCGAGGGCCACGGTAGGTTCTGCTTGCTCCGCTGTACCTTCCATTGCCTCAGCGCTGGTCGCAGCACTGTCGCTGGCTCGACGCTTGAGGGCAAGATCCTCGGCATCGGCTGCGGGTAGCAGTGCTTCAAGTTTGAGCAGTAGCGCATCGAAGTCGATGGGCTTGGTCAGATAGCCATCGCAGCCTGCTGTTTTCGCGGCGGCTTGGCGCTCCTCCAGTGCATCAGCAGAAACTGCAATGATGGGTACTTCCAGCTTTTGCTCTCGCAGCACCAGGGTTGCTTCCAGGCCATCCATATTGGGCATATGAATGTCCATCAGGATCGCGTCGTAGTCTGTTTGGGTGGCTTTATCTACAGCTTTGCGGCCATCTTCTGCGATGTCCACAACAGCTCCACCGCGGCGCAGGTACTCCAGCGCTAACTGCTGATTGATGGGATTGTCTTCTGCGACAAGTATGCGTCGCCCAGCCAATAGATCAGGGTTGCCACGTTTGCTACGTGCCTCTTCCGTTTTACTGCTACCTTCGCTGTCTGCCCGTGCACCCAGACTCACGGAGAAGGTAAAACAGCTGCCGACTTCGGGTGTGGAGTGCAGTTCAATCTCGCCACCCATAACCTCTACTAGGCGTTTGCAGATGGTTAAACCCAAACCGGTACCGCCGTAGCGGCGGGTGATTGAAGACTCTGCCTGTTCGAAGGAATTGAACAAACGCAGCTTCTGTTCGTCACTGACGCCAATGCCGGTATCTTCGACGTCTATGCGTAGAGTTAGCTGCACGCCATCTTCTGCAGCCTGGCTGCGAGCAATGTCGGCCTTAATGCGAATGCCGCCTTCTTCAGTGAACTTTACCGCGTTGCCCACCAGGTTCACCAATACCTGCTGTAAGCGCAGCGCATCACCGAGCACATAACCATCCTCAGGAAAGTCCGGATGCTCCGTGGTGCGGTTGTCGATAGCGAGGTATAAGCCCTTCTTGCGGATGTCGGTACGGAACAAGCGTTCCACGTCGGTTAGGGTATCAGCCAGCTTGAACTGTGCTTCCTCAAGGGTCAGTTTGCCAGCCTCTATTTTGGAAAAGTCCAGAACGTCGCTGACTAGAGTTAAAAGGTTTTCCGCCGCGTTGCGAATTGCGGTCAGGTACTCGTGCTGTTTGCGGCCCAGCTCAGTTTCGAGCGTTAGTTTCGAAAAGCCCAAGATCGCATTCATCGGCGTGCGAATTTCGTGGCTCATGTTGGCCAAAAACTCGCTCTTGGCTTTGGTCGCTTCTTCTGCAATCTGGCGCTGTTTGTCCGCTTGCTCTCGCTCCTTGCGTTCCGAGATGTCTACCAGAGAACCATCGATGAACTCGCCGCGATCGTTGACCTGGTTGATTTGAGCTGTCAAAGACATCCAAAAAATTCGACCTTCGCGGGTGACGCCCTGAGCTTCAAAGCCGCTGACGAGGCGACGCTCTTCTAGCAGTGACAGAAACTGCGCTGCAGCTTCTCGAGAGTAGAACACCCGATCCAACAGGTCTCGGTACTCTTCTTGTAATGAGGCGCTATCTTCGAAGCCCAAAATTTTACCCAGCGTAGGGTTGGCTCGAACCAAGCGCCCCGCAGGGCTAATTCGGAACAGACCCTCGATGGCGTTTTCGTACAGAGCCTGATATTCGTCCCGTGCAGCGTGCAAGTTGGCATACAGGCGGGCGTTTTCGATGGAGATCGCGGCCTGAGACGCCAGCAGTGACAAAACCTCGACGCGCTGCGCGGTAAACATGCCGGTCAGCCAGCGGTGCTCTACGTAGAGCACCCCAGTGACTTGACCGCGGTGTACGATGGGCAGGCACATGACCGACAGCGGCAGATTTTGGGTGACGTATGGATCTTGGGTGAAGACATCTTCCTGGGTTGCATCGGCCAGTACCAACACGTCTTTTGTGCGAGCGACGAATTGCACAACGCTGATCGGAACCTCGTTGCTGGTTTCGATGGGCTCAGGTGGCGATAGCCGTCGGCTTGAATCACCGTCGACTTGGGCAATGGCTTCGACTGACAAACCACCGCTGTCACCGCGCAGGAGCATCACGGCTTTTTGCGCGCCTGCGTGCTCAAGGGCTAGGCGTAACAATTTGCTCAGTACCCGATCTAGCAGTATCTCACCAGACAGTGTTTGTGCCGCTCGCAGTACCGTGCTGGTGTCAATTGTGCGATCAGAAAACTCTGTGCTTTCAATATTGCCAGCCAGGCCTCCGTTTTGCGCTGGGTAGTCGCGGACTGTCAGATCTACCAGATCGTTAACATTAAACGCTGGGCTGCTGCCGGCACTAGCGCTGGCTGCCAGCTGTTCGCCGAAATCCCGTTCCAGCTGATTGACCTTGGTAGTAGCGCCCCAGCGTAGATAGGCCTGATAGGCGTTGTGCATAAATAGCTTGGCGAAATCGTGTCGCTCGATTTCATCGCAGCGCCGGGACGCCAGTTCGTAGGCGATGCCTTCGTCGTTGGCGAGCCCAGTGCGGCGAGCCTGCTTTGCGGCTTCCTCGTACAGCTCTAGCGCTTTTGAGCTGTCACCTTTGCGCCACGCCAGCTCGGCTTCGATGATCTGACTTTTCGGCTTTGCAAACCCGGCCCCAGTCGCGGCCCACTGCCGCAGCCGGCGGGCATTGGCTTGCACGGCGCGCTGATCGAACGCACCTTCTCCTCGCAACAGCGTAAGCGTTGCGGCGAAGGTATAACTGATCATCATGGGTGAGTGGCGAATGGCGTGCACATGCTCGTCGGCTAGACGCAGAATGTTGGCTGCACCCTTAAAGTCGTGAAACAGCACCGCCAAGTAGACCCGAATCGCGTAAACGTGAGCGGTAGCCACCAAGTCGGTCTTTTTGATGGGCGCAGCAGCCGCTGGCTCTTCTTCGCTGCCGAGGCCCACTAAGGTATTAACGGTTTGCAGAATGAAGGCGACCTGATTAACACCGGTAATGTGTTGGGCCGGCGTAAACGCGCTGCCTTGTTTGTTGATCTCTCGAGCTAAGGATCCCAATTCCATGCCCCGCAGTAGGGCGTTGACCGCGTACATCGCACCGGCTTCTGCAGCGAACTCGTAGTCTTGCGCACCAAGGCTGAAGTGCAGATTTTCAGACAGCGATTTCAACGCTGGATCCATGGGTTTAGACCAGGGTTCGAGCAGCCCGGCAAGCAGGCTGCGCGCGCGAATAGCGAAAGCCTCTTCGTTAAACTGGCTAGCGATCAGACGGGCGCTGTTGGCGAGCTTCAGTGCACGCTCGTTAAAGCCGTTGTCGAGGGATCGTACCGCGGTGTAGGCGAAAGCGTAGGCTACCTCGGCACAATAGGCGTCGTTGTTGTGTGCGGTGCGAATGACGTACTCCGCATGGCGCAAATGCTCATCGTCAGCGCCGCGCCGATACTGAATGTGCAAGAGCAGCGCGATTAGTCGGAATACCTGCTGCAGCGAGGCGCTGCTGATTTCCTTTAGCGGCGACTTTAGCGCTTGCGGCGGACTGTTGCGGCGCCCCAGTTTACGCAGAATCGACAGAGGGCCTTTATCTGCGCCGTTGCCAACATCGTAGTCGAGATCGAGCAGTGCCTTTTCCGTTAAGGTCAGCGCTTCATCCAATTCGTTTTTTACGATCGCCGCGCGGATTTCCACTTCCTGCATGGCGCTGCTAGCGCGTTCGGTATGTGCCACCACACGGCTGAGCTGATCAAAGTCGCCACACAAAAAGGCAGCTTCTGCCGCGCATTGGCATAGTTCCAAGTAGATTGGGCTAGGGTTCGGCGATTTGCTGAAAAACAGCGACAGGCCGCTACGACTATATTTGTAGGCTTTCTGAAATGCCCCGCGCTTCAACGACTCCCGCGCAGCCAACAAATTGTAGTGGGCGAACTCGGAGCGGCGCTCTTCCTCTAGGCCCAACAGGTCTGCAGAAGCGTTTAAGTGATCGACGGTCAGTAGCAGGTTGGCGCCTTCCTGACGGTATCGACGAATTAAATGCTGGGCGATGTCGTAGTGGTAAGCCCGCTTCTCTGCTTCGTTGATGCCCTCGTACACAGCCTGGGCAATGCGCGGATGGGAAAAACGGTAGTCGTTGCCATCGAGGCCCAGCAATCCGTGGCGAATCACCGAGCGCAGCGCCACAGCGGCTTCCGGCTCGGGCATATTTAGGAGGCTGGCAACGTCTTCGAGCTGAAATCGGTCCCCCAAGCAAGCGCCAACACGCAGACAGGTGAGGCCGTCTTCGCTGAGGTCGCCCAACTGTAGCTGAACTTTTTCTGCCGAGTTGTTGCTGAAGTAGTGGGCCCGAATCGCATCGATGTCCCAGGTCCACTCGTGCTCGTTGCTGTCGTAGCGTATGTCGCCCTGGTGGTGTAGCTCAAACACCAGATCTAGAAGCGGCGAGGGTAAGCCTTCGGTTTTATCGTGAAGCAGCGCCGCAAGCTCGCGCACTCGCGCTTCGCTCTGACCAAGCATGTCTGAGAGCATGGCTCTTACATCTTCGCGCTCTAACGGCGTGAGTTGGATGCGGGTGGTTTTGGTGGCGATTCGCGGCGGCGCAAAGACTTCGTCATCGCAATCTTCACCGCCGCCAAATACCATCAGTAGGTTGCGCATTTCCAATGCAGTATTGAGCACTTCCTCGACCACCTGGGGTCGCAATTGCTCCAGGCCCTCGATTACCAGGCACACAGGCAGCGGCGCGATGGCGCTGGCTAAATCGCGTACACCCTGGCTCAGCATGCCGCCGGTGTTGATTGAGCGTGAGGTAACGAAGGATGACAGCTCTGGCACGAACGGCACGAGCGTGGTGATGTGGTCACTGTTCAAGCGCTGTAGGCGGTCGATCAGATCGCCGACCACGTCGCCATCTAGAGACAGGGCCTGGCGTAGTACTGGGCGCAGCAGTTCTAGCCAGATCTCTTCCGCATCTTTCACGTCGTGCTGCGCGTAGGTGGGGTTCGAGATTCGGGTGCGAGCAACCAGCAACTGGCCTTCCGCAGCTTGCCGGGCGATTGCGCTGCAAAAAGATGATGTGCCAATGCCCTGAATTCCCGTAACTAGGAAGAACGAAATCTCCCCGTCCCGGGCACGCTGCAGATTGTCTTGCAAGCGCTTGATCTCTTCGTCGCGACCGTAAATCCGTTTCGGTAGCGATAGTTGACCCGGAGCATCCGTCTGGCCCAAGCGAAAGGGCACAATGTTTGCGAGCTCGCGGCCTTCGCTAATATCGTCATGGACACTGCCCGCGCTCTGATAGCGATCTTCTGGCTGTTTTGCCAATAGCTTAGCGACGACATCGGAGACCCAGTTTGGCGTTCGTTCCGAGACTTCCGTCAACGCTATGGGTTGGCTGGCGATGTGCGCATGAATCAGTTCCAGTGGGTCCGTTGCACTAAATGGCGGGTTGCCGCTGAATAGCTCGTATAGCGTTGCGCCCAGGGAGTACAGGTCGGTGCGATAGTCCACCACCCGGTTCACCCGTCCGGTTTGCTCCGGGGAGATATATGACAGTGTGCCGGCGAGCTGATTGCTGCTCTCGGATTGCGCATGGCCGCGCTCAGCGAAGGTTGCCAGAGCAAAATCGATGATGTGTACGTTCAGCGCATCATCGACGATCAAATTTCCAGGATTAAGGTCGCGATGGACCACGCCTTCATCATGAATCGATTGCAGCGCCGCGGCGATGTTACCGGCAACGGTAACGCACTGTTCGATGTCCAGCTGCCCTGCACGAATCAATTCGCGCAAGGAGCGGCCTCCGCAATCTTCAAAATAGAGCCGTTGATTGCGGTTATCGTACTCAATGGCGCGACAGACAAAAGGACTGGTGAGCGACTGCACCACGTTGAATTCGTGATAGTAGCGGTTGATGGCTTGGGGAGTTTGGGCGTTCGCTTTCAGAGATTTGGCAATGACCTGGACGCCATTGCGCCGCAGCCGCACGACCAAAGTGGCGTTGCTTTCATAGAGGGTCTGTCTGGCTTCTTGCTCGGCCAATTCGGTAACTACTTGCCAGTGGGCGTATTGAGGCTAATTGGTGGTCGGTGGCCGTGTCCACGCAACCTTGGCAGCAGGTGCCCCCACAGCCGGGGCACGCACGCAGCCCCTAGCGTACCCGCTTTGCGGTCACGCTAGTGCCAGAAAATTTACGCGACTTCCGGGGTAAACAGGTAGCCCGTGCCGTGAATGGTTGCGATGATCTTAGCGTTTGCGGCTCTTTCGCCCAGTTTCTTGCGCAACTGGCCGACCAAGACGTCGATGTAGCGATCATCCGGGAACCACTCTCTATTACGAATGCGGTTCATCAGCTGGTCACGATTCATGACTTCGCCAGCTTTTTCCATGAAAGCCAAGAGCAGCTGATACTCACCCGCGGACAGCTGTTTTAGCTCCCCTTCAGGTGACTCCAGCTCCCGCTTGTTCAGATCCAAGGTCCAGCCATCAAACTTACGAATGTGGTTTTTGCGCCGTTGGCTCTGCTGAATATGCACTCGTCGAAGCAGGTTTCGGGCGCGGCTGAGCAATTCGCGCGGATCGAACGGCTTAGTCACGTAGTCGTCGGCACCGCTCTCAAGCCCCAGAATTCGATCGATCTGCTCTTGCTTGCTGGTCACCAGGATGACGCCGACGTCAGATTGCGTACGAATTTCCCGGGTGAGCGTCAGCCCGTCTTTACCGGGTAGTTTGATGTCCAGCAACACCAGCGTGACATCGTTTTCTTCCATGAGCCGCTGTACTTCGTCACCTTGGCCGGTGGAAGAGACTTTGAAGCCCTCTTCTTCGAAATAAGAAACGAGTTGTTCCCGAGTAATGGGCTCGTCTTCGACGATGAGTATGTGGTCCTGTTCAGCCATAGTTCCCTGTCCCGTTGGAACGTCATTACTTGCCGTGGTAGTAACGCACCACCAACAGGCAATTTCAAGGCGCGCAAGGGCTGGGTCTGCCAAGTTGCGCGCGAGGTCACGTAAACTGCGGGTCATGGTCAAGATTTCTATGCAATCGTTGAGCGAAGCTGCGCTTTGCGGGGTGATTGACGACTTTGTGCTGCGTGAGGGCACGGACTACGGCAGCTCTGAAACTTCGCTCGAGCGCAAACGAGCCCAGGTGCGCGAACAACTGGAGCGAGGTGATGCGCAGATCTGGTTTGATCCGCAGACGGAGTCCGTGACGATTCGCCTCGCTCAATTGGATCCGGATTCCCCTCCGCCTTGAGCGCTGGTTTGCTGTCAGCTTTCTGACAGGCGTCAAAAACCTATCCAATAAAGGTGTTGGCGCTGTCAGCATTACCGCAGGCGGGATTGCCGACGTGGGTAATTGCTGACATTTGACGGTGTTAGCTGCAAGTAAGCTTCACAACAGTGCTAAGCGGGTGTCAATTTCCCGACATTCTTGAAACTGGTCACAGACCCCTTGTGAGCGCAGGGCAAACTCCTGTTTTGGCTAAAGATTAGCCATATTAGGACAGGTATTGCCTTGATATTTGCCGCCAGAAGGATTCGGCGACAGCGCCAATGTGCCCCAGCGCCAGCTCGAACAGAGTTGTTGTTGCTGAGCGCCGTGCTGTGGCTGTCGCTCAGTCCTCTGCTCTGGGCTGCTGGTACGGAAGCCGGGCGCACGGTGACCAATCGTGCAGAGATACGCTATCGGGTTGACGGTGGCAGTACTGAGCTAAACGATGCCAGCGTGGTGACGACGCCAGTGGATGAACTGCTGGATGTCACGGTGACCCTGGCAGACAGCACCCCAGTTCCGGTGACTTCCCCAGCGACCGATGCTGTGCTGGAGTTTCTGGTAACCAACATCGGCAACGGCACCGAAGCCTTTCGATTGTTAACCCGGGATGCCTTGGCAGGGGATGATTTCGATCCAACGATTACCACAGTTTACTTGGAAAGCAATGGTCTTGGCGGCTTGCAGGTGGGTCCGGGCGGAGACACGGAGTACGTACCTGGAGCCAGCGATCCGATTCTAAGCGCCGATCAGAGCCTCGGCGTGTACCTGGTTAGCGATGTGCCTTTGGGCTTGAGCCAGAATCAGTTGGGAACGGCGCAACTGCGCGCCATCGCGCGCACCATCATCGATACAACGGCGATGGATGATCCAACGGCGGCAGGGTTTCCCAGCGTCGGCACAGCCTTTCCTGGTCTCGGCGACGCGGCAGATAATGGCGGAAACGTCACGGCCGTTGTCGGTACGGCTCATGATCCCAGCAATCTACTGGTGCAGGCTTTGGGCAGCTACCAGGTCAACAGCGCCGTGGTAATTCTCAGTAAGAGCGTGTTGAGCGTTGCTGATCCCGCAGGCGGCAGCGAGGTGGTGACTGGCTCACGGGTTACCTATCAAATTGCGGTGAGCGTTGCTGGCGCAGGCAGCGTGGACAATCTGAGCGTGAGCGATCCGTTGCCGCCGGAGCTCGAGTATGTGCCCGGCACGCTGAGCGTCAGCCTATTGCCGGCTGGTGAAGAAAATGATGACGACTTTCTGCCGTCAGGCACGGACAATACCGGCTATGACGCGGCCAATCGCCAGCTCGCAGCCACGCTAGGTTCCATCACTGGTGGCGCCGCCGCCATCTCGATCGAATTTCAAACAATTGTGCAGTGAGCACGTTATCCGTCAGAGCAGTGTTCAAGTTACAGGAGGAGAATATGACGCCCGTCTTTTTTGCCCAGACTACCTGGAGCCGAAATCTATCCGAGCGTTGTTGCAGGGCCGTGTGCCTTGCACTGGGTCTGGTCACCATGCTGTGTGCGCCATTGGCATTCGCAGCCCAGGTGGTCTTGACCAACGAGGTGCAGAAGGTGGAAACCTTCGTTGATGACAACGGCGTCGCGCAGCGTCGCCTGGTGGACGCCGATGGCGTGGTCCCGGGCGATGAACTGCGTTACACGATTCGTTTTACCAACGAGGGCGCGGCAAGTGTCGATGCAGGCAGCATTGTCATTACCAATCCCATCCCAGATGACACCGAATACTTAGATGGCACGGCATTCGGCTCAGGTACAAACATTACGTTTTCCACTGATGCTGGATCCAGCTTTGCGCAACCCGAAGAGTTAACAGTGGTCAAGGCAGGCGCAGTTGCGCCAACTGCGGCTGCGGCGAAGGAATACACCACCATACGGTGGGAATTCGCGCCTGAGCTCAAGGCCGGGGAGAGCAGTCATGTGTCGTTTAACGTGCGCTTGAAATAGCGTCCGATTGAAGTGATCCGTTAGAGATCAGCGCGAGTGACAGACCATTGGAAGGTCGCCTAGGGGGGGAACCCTAGTTAGTCATGATAAGGAATATCACATGCAGTACGTACGACGCATCAGCAGCGGGGTCCTTGGGGCCTTTATGCTGCTTTGCGCCACGAGTGCGTTAGCCGCGGGAACCGCGGTCAACACGCCGGTGACGAACAGCGTGACATTAAACTTTTCGGTGAATGGGAATGCCCAATCCGATAGTGCCGATGTCACGTTCAACGTCGACCGCAAGCTCGTGGTGGATGTAACAACCACCGATGCCGATTGGGTCACTGTGGTACCGGGTCAATCCGTTACCTCAGGAGCCTCCGGCATTGCAGCTCTTAACTTTACGGTCTCTAACCTCAGTAACGATACCGCTAACCTGGTTCTAGGTCTGATTGATCAGGCTGGTACCCAGGTAACTGGTTTCGGTGCGGTAGGTAGCCCGCTTACCACTACACCCCCGACCGTGGTCGTTGCCATCGATGATGGCGGTGGCAGCGCCAACGGCGCGTTTGACGACGGCTCCGATACTGAGCTGACGCCCAATGCTAATGGCCTGTACGCATTACCTGCCGGCGTCGCCGCCGACGGAACGGTGCAGATCGTCGTGGCGATCGAGGTCGATGGTGGCGAAGGCAATGACGTCTACCAGGCCTATACCCTGGTCGCTGGAGTCGCAGACGGCAGCAATGTGCCATTGCAGACCGATGACAGTGGCAATGTCGCCCCGGGCTCCGGAGCAACGCCAAGCAATGTCGCCAATGGCCTGACTACGGTGGAAACCGTCTGGGCTGACGCTGCCAGCGCCAACGCCGAAGATGAGCAATTCGACTTCTTCAGCACTACTGCAGGGCTCGGCACGAGCGATGCGGTGGCTGACGGGCAAAGTGCAGATAGCTCTGGCTTCGTCACTGGTGTTGCGCTGTCTCTGGCAAAGTACGCCGAAGTCATCTTCGATCCGGTAACTGGCAATCGTTACGACGCCGATCGCAGCACCGTGCTGGGTGATCCGAAAGCCATTCCTGGCGCGGTCATCATGTATGTGCTGGGCATCGCCAACGAGAACGCCGCCCTGACCGCAGACGCTGTGACGTTGGGTGATACCTTGCCCACTGAAGTTACCGCAGGCAACCAGACTGGTCTGGCTACGCTTGTCATACCGAGCTCGGCGACCTTTGCCGTTGGTAGCGGCTCTCCGATCTTCGATCTGACGGCAGTCACCGACCTGGACGTGGTGTCCTCAAGCGCCTGTTCAACGCCTACTTCGACGCCAGCCTATACCGGTGGACCGCCGGCAACTGGTTTGGCCGGAGACGTCGGTAACTGCGCTGCTTCTGACACAGCATACGTTGTCTATTTCGTAACCCTCGACTAACGGGTTACCGCTAGACAATGCCAGAACTGGCTCGCGCCAACGGACGTTGCGCGCGTGCGGTGTTAATTCGCCGTGCGCGCGTTCGCCTATGTGTGGGCTTTATTCTGGCATTGGCGATGGGTTTGGCTTGGACCGGGAGCGCTTTTGCAATCCCGCCCAACACGCCCGTTGTGAATGTGGCTGCTGCGAGCTATGACGTGGGCGGCAACGCCCTCACGGCAAGCGCAAGCCATACGCTGACGTCGGCGGGTGCGCCGGGTAACCAGGCCCCCACCGATATCGAGCTCGACAACACGACTGTGTCTGCGGGAACCCCCGCGGCCACAGTAGGTGTTCTGTCGTCAGTTGATCCAGATGCTGGCGACACCCATTCCTACGTTGTTGACGATGCGCGTTTTGAGATCGTCGGCAATGAACTAAAGCTGGCTCCTAGCGAATTTCTCAATGCAGGTGAAACGGTAACGTTGCTGGTCACCAGCACCGATGCCGGCGGCTTGAGCTTCGCCGAAAGTTTTGTCATCAGTGCGGCACTCGGATCTGGTGGCGGCGCCAGCCTGGGTTTCGCGCAGTACGCACCGTTGCTACCGGGTGCACCGGCCTTGGCGCTGGCGCCAGTGCAGTGCCTCACTGCTGCTGGCCCACAAAGCTTACCTGCGCCGCAGACCCATGGCGCTACGGTGCCGGCTCTACCGGCAACGTTGCCCCTGCAACCGGCCAGCGTCTTTAAATCCGATGATGCGTTGTTCCTTCAGGTGTTCGATCCCGACGCCGATCTGGATCCCCTGGCAGCAGATCAAATCGAGATTCAACTCGCCACGCCCAGTGGCGACAGCGAACGCATCGTTGCCACGGAGACGGCAAACAACAGCGGAGAGTTTACTGGCTACATTCAATCTCGGCGCACGCCACCGCTAGCAGTGGAAGACTGCGTGTTGACGGTAGGCTTGAACGAGACTGTCAATGCACGCTATGTGAATGCCGCGGATGCTAGCAATATCGCTACTGCCGCGGCGTTGGTTGATCCATTGGGCCTGGTGTTCGATAGCGCTAGCGGTCAGCCACTCGATGGGGTCACGGTCACATTGATTGATGTGGCCACCGGGCAACCGGCCCAGGTGTTTGCAGACAACGGTATTGATACTTATCCGGCAACGGTCGTGACCGGTGCTGTCGTCAGTGATGGTGCTGGGATTCAATATCCGTTGCCCCCGGGTAGCTTTCGCTTTCCCTTTGTTGGACCAGGCGACTATCGATTGGAAATAACACCCGGCAATCGCTTCAGCTTTCCCAGCGTGTTAGCAGACAGTGCGCTGCAGCTATTGCCCGGCGGGCCATACGCCCTCGGTTCAGGCTCAAGGGGTGGTGTGTTTAGTGTTGCTGTGGGGCCGGCAGTGCGGATTGATGTGCCATTGGATGTTGCGCCGATAGTGCCCACGCCCAGCGCGGTGACGCTGTACAGCTATAGCCCGGGGTCCGCTGAGTCCGCGGCCGTTGCTGTGGCGCCGAGTCGCTGTCTACAGGGTGAGACGCTAACGGATTCGCCCCCGGCAGAAACCCTGGGCGGCGAGATCTTGCCGCTACCGGCGCTTTTGGAGCTTCGACCTAGCGATCGCTTCCGTCGCGGCGACAGCGTATTCATTCAAGTCGATGATGCCGATCAAGATCTCGATCCGTTTGTTGCGGATCGCTTGTTAGTGACCGTCAACGTGGTAGACGAAACGGATACCGAGACGGTTGAGTTACAAGAGACCGGCACCAGCACTGGCCAATTCGTCGGCTATCTGCAAACCAGCAGCGATGCCTCGGCACCCGCCGACTGTCGCCTTGGCAGCGAACCTGGGGCCTCTCTGCGCGTTTCATATCAGGACGTAGACGATGCCGGCGATAGCGCCCAGGCTAGCGCCTTGTTGGACCCGGGATTCACGCTCTTCTCAAGCGTTAACGGAGCGGCGATCAGTGGCCTAAGCGTGACGTTGATTGACACCGCCACCAATCAACCTGCCATCGGCGCGGTGTTTGCAGCAGATGGTGTCAGCGCTTTCCCGGCAACGGTGACGGTGGGTGGTCAGGTTGAGGATGCCCTGGGCAATAGGGTGGATTTCGCTCCAGGAAGCTTCTACTTCCCATTAATCGCTCCCGGTAATTATCGCCTGCGGGTCGACACTGAATCTCGCTACCGCTACCCATCAGTCGTTGCTGACTCGGATCTGACCGCTTTGGGCGGCGGGCCGTTCGTGCTCACGCCGGGTTCCCGGGGTGCGACGTTTGCGGTGACACAGAGCAGCGTCGTTGGCTTTGACGTGCCCCTAGATCCTTTGACTGGTGAAGTGTCTGTGGTGAAAGAAGTTTCCAAGGAAGTCGCCGCCATTGGCGATTTTCTGCAGTACAGAATCACCGTACAAAACACCTTGGCCGGTGGGCCGGTGAGTGGCACCCAACTACTCGATCAGCTGCCGGTGGGCCTGCGCTATGTGCCCGGCTCGGCGCGCTTTGAGCAGGACGCCGAAATTCCAGTGCAGCTCTCGGAAAACGCCAGGGCCTTGTCGGTGGCGCTTGACGACTTGGCTCCTGGACAATCGCAAACCTTGCGCTATGTGGTGGAAGTTGCGGCTGGAACGCCATTGGGCAATGCCCGCAACCGTGTAACGTTGAGCGGCAATGCCCTGGGTGCGGTGAACGAGGCATTTGCTGATGTCTTGATTCGTGATGACCTGTTGACCTCTGACACTTTTATTCTGGGTCGTGTCAGTGCGGGCGAGTGTGACGCGCAGACAGCCAATCCAGGTGTTGCGGATATGCGCATCTATCTAGAAGACGGCACCTACGGAGTGACCGATGCGGAAGGGAAGTACCACTTCGAAGGGGTAAGCCCAGGAACCCACGTGGTGCAGGTGGATACAGCCACAGTGCCGAAAGGTTATGAGCTCATCGCTTGTGATGCCGACAGCCGTGCTGCCGGTCAGGTGTACTCACGCTTTGTCGATGTGGCCGCCGGCAGCTTATGGCGCGCAGACTTTTACTTGCGACCGCTGGCGCCGGCCGGCGGCGATCTGACCACTCGGTTAAAGAGCGTGGCAGCGGATGGTCTGGTCAGCTACGAGCTGCAGGTGCGCGCACCAGCCATTGCCCTGAGCAAGACTAAGGCCACCGTCATGTTGTCACCGCACCTGGTGTTGGCTCCGGGGTCTGCGAAAATCAACGGTAAACCCGTAGCGGATCCGGAAGGGGTCGCGTTGGGTGCGCTGACTTTTCGCTTACCGGACACAGACCAAGGCATCGACGTGAAAATCACTTTCGATACTTTGGTTACCAACGCCAGCTATGAATTGATCAGTAAAGGCGTCGTCACCACCAACACGGCTCAAGGCTTGCGACGGGCGCCGGTAGTGAGTAACAAGCTTAGCCTCGACTGGCCGGCAAGCCTTGTGGAAATTGCCAGAGATCGGCTGAAAGTTGCGTATCCTGAATTGTCGTTGCAAGCGCCAGCGCTGCCAAACTCCGCAGCTGATAACGCTGCGGCGGATCCCGCAGTAGTAGCAGTGCAAGACCCCGTGGCCGACAAGCAGGCAGAAAAGCCGCTGCTTTTGTCGGCGCAAGTGTATGAACCCAGCCGAGAAGGCATTCACGGGGACAGTGGTCAGGCGCAGGTGGCGCTGACTGCCGCCCAAGTCGAAGCGGATGCGGGCCCCTACGTCATTCCAGAGGTGGATGAGGGCGCAGCGCCGACATTCGATCGTGCCTGGCTGGCTGATCAGACGCCAGGTTTCGAATTGGTGTGGCCGCCCGTAAAGCACAACCCGCGTATTCCGTCCATTGCGATTGCGATCAAACATGCACCAGGCGAGCGACCGCTGTTGCAGATCGATGGCGAGCTGGTCAACAGCATGGCGTTTGAAGGCACCGTTTCTGACACGAAGCGCGGGGTCGCGGTGAGCTATTGGGACAACGTGGCCATCTCAGAAACTGATAGCGTCATTCGAGCCACATCGGGTGCGGATACCACGCTGAGCATTGAGCGCAGCGTACACTTCGGTGGTGCGCCCATAGCGGTAGAAATGGTTCCCGAGCTGTCTTATCTCATCGCCGACGGCATCACCCCACCCGTGGTTGCGGTGCGATTGCGCGATCGTCAGGGACAAGAAGCGCGTCCGGGCATTACTGGTGAATACAGCCTCGAGAACCCTTATGAGCCATACAACGAGACGCGCCAGTTAGATCAATTGCGGGTAGGCGGACGTGAAGGGCAAGGCTTGAACCGCTATCGGGTGCGCAAAGACGGTGTGGCGTACATTCAGTTGGAGCCTACCGCCATAACTGGTGATTTGGTGCTGCACTTCGACTTCGACAACCTGCGGCGCCAGAGTATTAGAACGCGTCTTAAGCCCGGAGCCAGAGATTGGATTTTGGTGGGCTTAGTGGAAGGCATCGTTGCGCTCAATAGTCGCTCCGGTAAAGACGCGATCGTTGACAGTGATCTACAAGATTCGACATTAACCGACGGCCGCGTTGCCTTCTATGCCAAAGGTATGATCAAAGGGCAGTGGTTACTGACCGCAGCCTACGATACCGACAAAGAAACCGAACGGCGCTTGCGCGAGCAAATCGACCCCGATCGTTTCTATACGCTTTATGGCGACGGTACTGAGCAACGCTACGATGCCGAGAGTCAGCGCAAGCTTTACCTGAAACTCGAAAAAGAACACTTCTCGGCATTGTTCGGAGACTTTGACACGGGGTTTGATCGCACGGAGTACACACGCTATGCGCGATCTATGAACGGCGTGCAGGCGCAATACTACGGCGATCGGTTCGTGCTCGACGGTTTCGCCAGCGAAACGTCACAGAGTTTCGTGCGTGAGTCCATACCAGGAGACGGAACCTCGGGCATTTATCGACTGGGGCGTTCCAGGTTGGTGATAAACAGCGAACGCGTCAGCATCGTTACCCGTGATCGATTTCGCCCAGAAGAAGAGGTGCAGCGGCAATCCTTGGTGCGCTACCTCGATTACAGCATCGACTACGATCGCGGCACCTTGCTGTTTAAGCAACCGGTGTTCAGTCAGGACAACGAGTTCAATCCCACCTTCATCGAAGTTGAATATGAATTAGAGCCGAGCGGTGCTGGCGACGATCTAGTGGCTGGTACGCGCGCCGCCTATCGGCTCGACGAGCAGGACAGCGAAGTGGCGCTCACCTATATCAACGATGACAGCCTTGGCGCCAGTGGCGAATTGTATGGCATTGATCTTGACTGGGAAGTTTGGGCGGGCACCCGCATCAAAGCTGAGCTGGCCAACACCAGTACTGAAATTGGCTCTGGCGATGCCTATCTGTTCGAGGTGGAACAGCAGAGCGCGCGCATGGCGGGTGAGATCTATTTCCGCCAGCAGGATGGCAGCTTCGGCCTGGGTCAACAGAGTGCCTTTACCAGCGGTCTTCGCGCGTATGGGTTGACGGGCGAATATCGTTTGGACGAGTTGTGGTTGCTGCGTGCGGAGGCATTCCAACAAGAGGATCTGGACACCGGCGGTGATCGCACTGTGGTGTCTGCTGAAGCAGAGTATCGGCAAAACAGTCGACTCTACCGCGGCGGCTTGCGTAGCGTTTCCGAGCAGGTGGCCACTGGCTCAACTCGAAGCGCGGAGCAAATCATCGGCGGCGTCAGTCAGCGACTGTTGGACAACCGCCTGACGCTGCGTGGCGATGCTGAAGTTGCTCTGAGCGGCGGAGATGACAACAGTGACTACCCATCTCGGGTGTTGCTTGGCGCCGACTATGATCTGTTCTCCAATCTCACGCTCATCGGAGAACAGGAGTTTACCTTTAGTGATGAGCGGGACAGCCAGGACACGCGAGTGGGCCTGAAGACCCGACCCTGGCCCGGCGCTGACTTTAATACCGCGCTGCAGCGAGAGCTCTCGGAAGATGGCGAAAGGGTGTTTGCCACTACCGGGTTAGTGCAGCAATGGCGACTGAACGAGCGTTGGTTCTTTGACTTTGGCGCAGATCGAGTGCAAACGCTAAATAGTAGCGGAGATCCGGTGGATCCTGGTCTACTGTCCTTTCGTCCGCAGAATCCACCCGCCTCGGGAAGTTTCAACGAAGACTTTAGCGCTTTCTTCAGCGGTGTCGGCTATCGCCGGGATCAATGGGATCTGTCGTCCCGCCTGGAGTTCCATCTTGGCGATGTGGCCGACAAGTGGAACTGGTTGGTAGGTGCCAACCGCCAACTCAGCGAAGGCAAGATCGTTTCACTGAGTCTGTCGATGCTGAACGAGGAGTTAGACGCCGGTGGTAAACAGGATAGCGCTGATTTACGCGTGGGCGTGGCCTGGCGCCCGGTAAATTCGAACTGGCTGTTCCTGAACCGCCTGGATCTAAACTTCAGTGACTTCGTTAACGCCAGCTTCGATACTCGCAGCCGTAAAGTGGTCGATAACTTTCACGCCAACTATCGGCCATCGGCGCGCTCCCAGCTGAGCCTGCAATTGGGTATGAAGTACAACGTTGAGAATTTTGAGGGCCAGGAGTACGACGGCTTCACGGGGCTCTACGGTTTCGAGTATCGACGCGACCTGAGCCAACGTTTTGATGTCGGTGCACGGGCTTCAGCGCTGCAATCTTTTGCTGCCGGAACCATTCGCTATTCAGCCGGCCTGTCGCTGGGTGTGACGCTGCTGAAGAATACCTGGGTGTCCGTCGGCTACAACTTTACCGGCTTTGAAGACGAGGACTTTGCCGCTGCCGAGTTCACGGCCAAGGGACCCTATCTGAAGGTTCGATTGAAGCTGGATCAGGATCTAATACGCCGCTTCACGGCGCCGGTTGCTCCGGAAAACCGCCTACGCTAATGTCGCCACCGCTTTTGGGGGTCGATTTCGAGTGGAGAGCTTTATGTGGATCGGCAGAGTGTCGAGATGGGCGGGTGGCCGCCCGCTGTACCGGGGTGCTTGGCTGCTGGCCATGGGTCAGGTACTGGTAGCAGCAAACGTGGCTCAGGCCGAACAGGCCGAGAGCACGGACCGACAAATCGAAGAGATCGAAGTCATCGGCTCCCGCAGCGTGATCGACTTGCTCGGCGCGGTGGGCAGCACGACCGTGGTCGACTCCCAGGCCATAGAGCGCACCGGCGCGCTGCACATAAACGAAACGGCCGTGCGGGCGCCTGGAGTCTGGGTCTCCCGAGGTAGTGGCCAGGAGCATCTCACTGCCATCCGCTCGGCGGTGCTAACCGGGCCCGGCGCCTGTGGTGCCTTCGCGTTTCTGGAAGACGGCGTGCCCATTCGTCCGAGTGGCTTCTGCAACGTCAATAACCTCTTCGAGCTCAACACCGAGCAGGCCCAGCGGATTGAGTTTATGCGCGGGCCGGCCAGCGCGGTGTTGGGTGGCAATGCATTGCGAGGCGCGGTAAACGTCATCAGCGCGGTGCCTGAGTCCACCCAGTTGCGCATGGAGGGAGGCTCTAACGATTTTTACCGGGTTGGTCTGCTGACGGGCACCCGGTATGGCGATCAGAGCTTGGGTCTTGCCGTGCACAGCGATCACTCGGGAGGCTATCGGGATGACACCGGATATGGGCAACAGAAGTTGAACCTAACCCATCGGCTCAACGTGGGTGAATGGACGGTGCTTAACACCCTCAGTGGCACGCTGTTGAATCAGGAAACCGGGGGTTTTGTCGTGGGCGATGACGCCTATGACGACAGTCAGTTGCGCAAAACCAATCCGAACCCGGAAGCTTATCGCGATGCCTGGGCGCTACGTGCAGCCAGCCACTGGCAGCGCGGCGCTATTTCTATCACGCCCTATGCCCGCCGTTCGCGCATGGAGTTTCTGCAGCACTTTCTGCCGGGTCAGCCGTTGGAGAAAAACGAACAAACTAGCGCTGGTGTGATCGGCCGCTACGGTTTTGAGCGCAATGCCATCAGTGGTTCGGTGGGGTTGCAGGCTGAACTCATGCGCGGCTCTTTGAAAGAGGATCAAGCTGGCCCCACCGTGGGTTCAGCCTTTTTGGTGGAGACCCGTCCTTCGGGACTGCACTACGACTACGATGTTGACAGCACCATGCTTGCCGCCTTCGCTGATGTGAACTGGGACTTCGCTGAGCAGTGGCGCTTGGAACACAGCTTGCGGCTGGAGTGGCTAGATTACGACTACGACAACAATGGGCTGGTCGGCAACACTCGCGAAGACGGCAGCACCTGTGGTTTTGGTGGCTGTCGCTACACCCGACCGGCGAGCCGGGACGACGACTTTACTGACCTCGCTGGCCGGCTCGGCGTAGTCCGTGAGCTGGGCGCCGGGGAGGCTTACGCCATGTTCGGCAGCGGCTTTCGGGCACCCCAAGCGACAGAGCTGTATCGCTTGCAGAACGGCCAGCTGGTCACCGACCTCGACAGCGAGTCGCTGCTGTCGTTGGAGGTGGGCTACAAAGTGCAAAACTGGTCGCTGGCGGTATACCAACAGAAAGTTCGCAATTTGATCTTTCGAGACTCAGAGGGGTTCAACGTTAGCGATGGCGAAACCAAGTCCCTCGGCGCCGAGTTTGCTTGGCAAGGATCGCTGGGTCGCCATCGGTTTGATGTTGCTGCCACCTATGCCCGCCATGAATATGACTTCACCACCATCGTGGGCTTTGGTGAACAGATCGACGATGGCAATGACGTAGACACAGCGCCGCGTTGGTTGGGCAGTGCTCGCTGGGGGATGGATCTGACCGCCGCGCTTAGCTTCGAAGCAGAAGTGGTGCATGTGGATGAGCATTACACCAATGCGTCAAACACTGCGCGCTACGACGGGCACTGGCTGGTGAACTGGCGCGGTGAGTATGTGCTGAACGACTCTGTCAGGATATTTGCAAGAATTCACAACCTGCTGGACGAACGCTATGCCGATCGGGCGGATTTTGCCTTTGGCAACGAGCGTTACTTCCCTGGTATGTCGCGCCAGTTCTACTTAGGGCTGAGCTGGCGCCCATAGGGCGCTACGCTTTAAGGCTGGCGAGCAGTTCTGCCAGCCTGTGACCTTGCCCGGCATTCGCGCTCAGGCAACTGAGCTATGATTCTCTGGCCCTCACGACGGGGGTGATTGCATACCAGGATCCCCATGTCAGAACCCACGCCCAAGCCACCCGCAGTGCTGCCCACTGCTACCACCATGACTCGTGACGGCTCGCCGGCGCACACCTTGCCCCCCGCCACCCGGGATGCTCAGGTTGGTCCGCGCGGCTCACTGGAGCTGTTGTCTCGGCGCGAAGTGGAAGCGCTCACCAACAACGCGCATCCGCGTCGGCTGTTCGAGCTGTTCCGGGATTGTGCGTTAGCGGTCTTGAACACCGGTAGCGAGTCCGATGACGCGGCTTTGATCTTTGATTCTTACAAAGACTTTGAGGTGCAGATTACGCGTCGCACTCGAGGCTTGAAGCTGGTGATCAAAAACGCTCCAGCGACCGCCTTCGTTGAAGGCCGCATGATCGAGGGTATTCGTCAGCATCTGTTTTCCGTGCTGCGCGACATCGTTTACATCGGCACTGAAGTACAAAGCGGGACGCGCTTCGATCTCAGTACCGGCGCTGGAATCACCGATGCGGTGTTCCACATACTGAAACAGGCGCGAGTCCTGAACCCAGACATTGCGCCGAATCTCATCGTTTGTTGGGGCGGTCACTCTATTGCCCGGGATGAGTACGAGTACACCAAGGAAGTGGGATATCACCTTGGCCTGCGTAGCTTCGATATCTGTACCGGCTGCGGACCGGGAGCTATGAAAGGCCCGATGAAGGGGGCAGCAGTGGGCCATGCTAAGCAGCGGCGCCAAATTGCCCGCTACGTTGGCTTAACCGAGCCCGGCATCATAGCCGCTGAGCCACCGAATCCGATGGTCAATCAGCTGGTAATTCTGCCTGACATCGAGAAGCGATTAGAGGCGTTTCTGCGCCTGGGCCACGGCATCGTCGTGTTCCCGGGTGGGGCTGGCACGGCAGAAGAAATACTGTATTTGCTTGGCGTGCTGTTGGACCCTGCTAACGAGCGTCAGCAATTGCCTCTAGTCTTCACCGGCCCGGCGGCGTCTGCTGAATACTGGTCACGCATGGATCAGTTTTTGCGCTTGGCCTTGGGTGAAGAAGTTGCCCAGATGTATCAGATAATCGTCGGCGATGCTGCCGGCGTAGGTCAGGCTATGGGTCAGGCATTGCAGAAGGTAAAACGCCAACGTCGTCGCGACGGCGATGCGTACTACTTTAATTGGCTGTTGAAGGTCCCTGAGGACCATCAGCGCCCATTTGAAGCCACCCACGACTCGGTGCGTGCATTACAGTTGGGTCGTGACGTGCCGGCACACGAGCTAGCGGTGAGTTTGCGTAGAGCGTTCTCAGCGATCGTTGCTGGCAACGTTAAAGCTGAGGGCATTCGTCGTATTGAGGAGCACGGTCCGTTTGACTTGTGCAGCGATGCCGTCATCGCTGATGCGTTGGATGACTTGTTGCGCACTTTCGTTGCTGCCGGGCGCATGAAACTGGCCAGTAGCACTTATGAACCTTGCTATCGCGTGGTGCGTTGTTGAGCGACGCTGCACCACTGCTACAGCTCAGCGGCTTCGGCGCCCAGCGCGCCGGAGATGTGCTGTTCGCCGGCCTAGACTTCAGTGTAGAAGCAGGCCAGTGTTGGGCTTTGAGCGGGCCGAACGGCAGCGGTAAAACAACGCTTCTGCGAAGCGTCGCGGGTCTCTTTGCCGACTATGACGGCGTGCTCGAATGCACCGGCAGCGCCTATCTTGGGCACAAAGCGGGCATACCCCGATTGCTCCCGATCGTCGAGGGCCTACGCTGGTACCAACGACTGCTGGGTAGTCGGCAGGATCTGTCAGCGCTGCTGCGCAGCGTGGGCTTGGCGGGTTACGAGCACGTGGCTGCAAACGAGCTTTCCGCAGGTCAACTGCGGCGGGCGGCGCTCGCCAGACTGCAGCTACAGGATGCCCCTGTTTGGTTGTTAGACGAGCCCTACACGGCACTGGACCCACAAGGTCAGGCCCTGGTAGATGAGCTAATTCGCCAGCACTGCAGCAAAGGCGGCGCAGTCGTCGCAGCCACCCATCAGCCACTCGCGGTGGCGCCACACGATCCGCTGCAGACCCAAGTCATCGAAGGCAGCATGCGTTTAGAAAGGCTGCTGCTCAATGTTTAGCGCAGAACGGGCAAGTGCAGATCAAGATAGCGGCAACCGGCAGGGTGCTGAGCAGACTAGCGCCGCCCGCTCCAGTATCTCGGGAGTCGCGGTGTCGCGGCCGTTTCTGGCAGAGTTTCGCCGCACCCTCGCAGATCTTGCTGCTGCACCAGCTGACATCTTGAATCCACTGGTGTTTCTGTTTCTCGGAGTCACCCTGTTCGCCATCGGTTTCGGCGGCGATCTCCAACAGCTTGGGGATTTTGCGCCGATCGTGATCTGGGTGCTGGTGTTGTTGTCGAACCTTTTGTCGCTGGACAGCCTGTTTCGTCGCGACCTTGAAGACGGCAGCCTAGAACAGCTGGTGTTGCTGGCGAATCCGGGTTTCCTCGGGGTGTTGGGCAAGTTATTCGCCCATTGGTTGTTGCTCGGTAGCGCGCTCTGTGTACTCGCACCCGTAGCCGCGCTGTCATTAAATATGCCCACGGAGGCACTGGGCGTGCTGCTGTTGACGGTATTGCTGGGATCCCCAGCGCTAACCTTGATTGGTAGTGTCGGCGCAGCATTGACCGTCGGTCTGGGCCGTAGCGGCGTTTTGCTGGCGCTGCTGGTACTGCCGTTTTACGTACCTGTTCTCATATTTGCCGCGAGTGCCATCACAGCAGCCGCGCAAGGACTGGATCACAGTGCAGGTCTTTACTGGTTGGCTGCACTGACGTTGCTCGCGCTTACCCTGTCGCCCTTTGCGGTGCAGGCGGCATTGAAGATCGGCGTCGACGCCTAGCCATTCGCTCGCGTTAGCTTTCGATTGTACAAAAGTGCGCGTGAAAAGCGGTGACATCGGCTGGGCCTAGTGGTCCAAACAGGGGATAATCGCCGCCGAATTTGAGGGTCCATCAGGGTATGGCAGTTCAACAGCAGTCTGCGTTGCAACGCTTGTGGCACAAGCTGGGGTCTCCGCGCTGGTTTTACCAGATCACTGGACCTTGGGCGGCCATCCTCGGTTTCCTGGCGCTGCTGCTGTTGCTAACCGGCACAGTTTGGGGCTTGGCATTTGCGCCCCCAGACTATCAACAGGGCAATAGCTTCCGCATTATCTACCTGCACGTTCCAGCAGCCATCCTCGCGCAATCCGCCTATATGCTCATGGGCGCAGCCGGAGTGCTGCTGCTGGTGTGGCGCATGAAGCTAGCCGATGTGGCGTTAAAGTCTGCAGTGCCATTCGGTATGTCTATGGCTGCATTGGCCCTGGCCACTGGCGCCATTTGGGGCAAGCCCACCTGGGGCGCGTGGTGGGTGTGGGACGCGCGCACCACCTCCACATTAGTGTTGCTGTTTTTGTATTTTGGAATGTATGCGCTGCGTGAGTCCATCGCCCGACCAGAGGCAGCAGGGCGAGCCTGTGCAGTACTGGCGATTGTCGGGTTGATCAACATCCCCATCATTAAGTACTCCGTCGATTGGTGGCTGACCTTGCATCAAAGCAGCACGTTTAAATTGACCGAGCGCCCAGCCATGCCTGCGGCAATGTATCTGCCGCTACTGGTTAACGTACTTGGCGGCTACTGCCTGTTCGGCGCGCTGCTGCTTGGGCGCATGCGGCTGGAGGTGCTAAAGCGCGAAGAGAACACTCGCTGGGTGCGAGAGACTTTGCAGCGTACACAGCACCAGGTGGACGATGCTGGCCTTGTAGAGCCGCCGGAGGCGGCGGCATGAGCGGCTTTCGCTTTGACAGTCTGGCTGCGCTGTTCGCTATGGAAGGCCACGGTTTTTTTGTTTGGCTCTGTGTTGCCCTCGCAGTCATTGTGGTGTTTGCCAACGTTTATACGTTGCGCCGCGCGCGGCGAATATTTTTGCGTGACGCCAGAGCTCGTCTGGCCCGCCGGGAAGCTCGGCTGGCGACGCCGACCCAAATCGATCCTGCAACGGGGAACCCCATTTAATGCACCCTAAACGCCGAAACCGACTGCTTGCGGTAACGTTCATTCTGTTGGGTGCGAGCGCGACCATTGCGCTGGTGTTGTCTGCGCTGAACGAAAACCTCAATCTGTTTTATCCGCCGGATCAGGTGGTCGCTGGTGCCGCACCGATAGATACGCGGATACGTGCAGGTGGCATGGTCAAGTCCGGTAGCGTGGAGCGTGATCCGAACAGCTTAGAAGTGCGTTTTGTCGTCTCAGACTTTCAGGGCTCGGACTTCCCCGTGCGCTTTAACGGCATCCTTCCGGATCTGTTCCGCGAAGGTCAGGGTATTCTCGTGCAAGGCGAACTGCAGTCCAGCGGTGAGTTTGCGGCCGATGAGGTACTCGCCAAGCACGATGAGAACTACATGCCGCCGGAGCTTGCCGGCATGGCCCCGCAAAACGAAGCGAGCGCTGAGGGAGAGGGCGGAGGATGATCCCTGAAGCAGGTCACGCAGCGGCCATCGTTGCCTTTGTGTTGAGCATATTGCTGGCGCTGGTCGGCCTAGTTGGCGCAGCTCGGCGTGACCTGGTGCTCAGCCGCGCCACCGGCTCTTTGGCAGCCGGGCAGTGGGTGTTCGCAGCGGTTGCCTTTGCAGCCCTCACCTATGCCTTTGTCACCGACGACTTCAGCGTGGCTTACGTTGCCGAAAACTCCAACAGCCTATTGCCCTGGTACTACAAGGTCAGCGCTGTGTGGGGTGCTCATGAAGGCTCGTTCCTACTGTGGATCCTGGTCATGGCGAGCTGGCTCCTGGCAGTAGCGCTGCGTGGTCAATACCTGCCTTTCGACATTCGTGCGCGGGTGTTGGGGGTCATGGGTCTGCTGCAGACGGGATTCTTAAGCTTTCTCTTGTTTACCAGCAATCCGTTTGAGCGGTTGTTGCCACTGGCGCCCGCCGATGGTGCAGACTTGAACCCGCTGCTGCAGGACTTCGGGCTGATCGTTCATCCACCACTGCTATACATCGGTTACGTGGGTTTTTCGGTCGCCTTTTCTTTTGCAGTAGCAGCTTTGTTGTCTGGGCGCTTGGATGCTGCTTGGGCGCGTTGGTCACGACCCTGGACTAATGTCGCCTGGGCTTTCTTGACCGTTGGGATCGCTCTTGGTAGCTGGTGGGCGTACTACGAGCTGGGTTGGGGCGGCTGGTGGTTCTGGGACCCGGTTGAGAACTCTTCTTTCATGCCTTGGCTCGCCGGTACGGCGTTAGTGCATTCTCTGGCGGTATCAGAAAAGCGCGGTACCTTTAAGAGCTGGACCGTGTTGCTGGCGCTAACCGTGTTCAGCCTAAGTCTGTTGGGCGCATTCATCGTTCGTAGCGGCGTGCTGACCTCAGTACATGCGTTTGCGGTAGACCCGACTCGCGGCCTATTCATCCTGGGTTTCTTGGGATTGGTTGTCGGCGGCTCGTTAACCCTCTATGCCTTGCGAGCGTCTCTGATTCGGTCTGCCGCCAACTACAGCTGGTTGAGTCGCGAAGCCTTCATGTTGATCAACAATGTGTTGCTGGTGGTGGCCATGGCTTTGGTGTTGTTGGGTACGCTGTATCCGCTGGCCTATGAGGCGCTGACTGGCGGCGACAAGATCAGCGTTGGCGTGCCCTATTTCAATGCGGGTTTTGTGCCGCTGATGATCGTGCTGGCGTTGGCCTTAGGTCTTGCCCCAATGCTGCGTTGGAAACGCACCGAGGCTCGTCTTTTGTGGCAGCGCTCGCTGCTGCCCCTAGGGTTGTCAATCGTGTTGGGCATTGCCTTGCCACTGGTGTTTACGGGCGCGCTGGATTGGCGTGTTGCGTTGACCTTCCTGTTAGGAGGATGGATCATCGCCAGCCAGCTGTCGGATTGGTTGCGCGGTGGCCTGCGCGGGCGTCGCCCGGCTTATTTGGGTATGGCGATCGCGCACTGCGGGTTTGCGCTGTGTCTGCTTGGCGCGGGGCTGACATCCTTGCTGTCATTTGAGCGGGACGTGCGCTTAGCACCAGGGGAGGCAGCTGAGGTCGGAGACTACCGTTTTGCGTTCTCAGGGACTCAGCAGATCACCGGAGCGAACTACCTAGCGAATCAAGGCGAATTTCTGGTGACGCCAAAAGATGCCGGCGCCCAAGCTCCTGGTGTTCGTCTGACCCCAGAGAAACGCCGGTACATGGCTCGGGGCAGTGTTATGACCGAGGCGGCAATCGATGCTGGGCTGTTCCGAGATCTCTACGTATCGCTCGGCGAAGTGGTTGATGCCAAGGCCGATGCCTGGGCAATCCGTATACAGGTAAAGCCGTTTGTGCGCTTCATTTGGCTCGGTGCACTGCTTATGGCGCTTGGCGGCTTGCTGGCTATCTTTGATCCCCGCTACCGACGCCTGCGGCAGCGGGTGACTGCGCAGACCGACGCTGTGCCTGTGCCCGGCGACATAGACCAGGCTGCGACGGGCTCGGTATGAGTCGAGCCAGCCTGTTCCTGCCCCTCGGGGTGTTTCTGTTAATCATCGGCTTCGGCTACGCCGGGTTTAAGCTGAACGATCCCCACGAATTGCCCTCGGCGCTACTAAACCAGCCGTTTCCTGAGTTTTCCGCGCCGCGCTTGCTCGAGCCCGATGCCATTGCCACGAAGGCGGATTTGTTGGGCTCGCCGGTTTTGGTGAACGTTTGGGCCACCTGGTGCCCCACCTGTCGAGCGGAGCATGAGCAATTGAACCGGTTGCGCGCCGAAGAAGGGCTGCGGATCGTTGGCGTGAACTACAAAGATCAGCCGGACAAAGCCATTCGTTGGCTCGCCCAGTTGGGTGATCCTTATGAGTTCAACGTTCAGGATCTCGATGGCAGCTTGGGCGTTGAGCTGGGCGTCTACGGTGCTCCCGAAAGCTTTCTGCTCGATGCTCAAGGGGTGATTGTCTATAAGCGGGTTGGCGATGTGAACGAACGCATCTGGCGAGACGAGATCGCGCCGCTGTGGCGCGGGTTGAGAACAGGAGTCGGCAAATGATCGCTGTGCGCTGTTGCCTGGTCCTGGTTATTGCGCTGGCAGCAACATTGCTTAGCAGTCCAGCTCAAAGCGCCAATCCAGTGGATGTTTATGCGTTCGAGAGCCCAGCGGACGAAACACGCTATCGAGCGCTCATCGCAGAGTTTCGTTGTCCGAAGTGCTTGAACACGAACCTCTTGGGATCCGATGCGCCCATCGCGCAGGATTTGCGCCGTACGGTGTACCGCTTGGCGATTGCCGAGGGCCGCAGCGACCCTGAAGTTCGGGACTATCTGCAGCAGCGCTACGGCGATTTCGTGCTTTACGATCCGCCAGTTAGGCCAGCCACTTACTTGCTTTGGTTTGGTCCGTTGTTGTTGCTGTTTGTCGGCGTGTTGGTCTGGCGGCGCACGGTGCGCAACGCCCAAGCCAACGATGCAACCCTGGATGCCCAATCACAGGCTCGACTCGACGCGCTGTTGCGTGAGGAGCGCTCGTGATCTGGGTCTTTGTCTGCGGCTTTGCGCTGTTAAGCCTGATCTTTGTGCTGCCGCCACTGTGGCGTGGCGCTGGTACTGAGGTCGGCGGCAAAACAGCGCGTGCGCAAACGCTACGTCAACTCTATTTAGCCCGCCGCGAAGAGCTGCAAAGAGAGTCAGCCGGTGGCCAGCTTGGTAGCGCTGATCTGGAATCCGCTCTGCGGGAATTGGATGCTAGCTTTCTGCGCGAAACGGATGCCTTGGCGCTGGATGATGCAACCCCCGCGGTGGCGATCAGCGCACCAAAGCGCAATGCCGCGGTTGTGCTGGCCGTTTTCTCGGTAGTTTTGCCAGTTGTGCTTTACCAGGCGTTGGGGGAGCCTCAGGCGCCGCTGCTTCGCCAAGCTGGTGAGATTATGCAGCTTTCTGAAGCCGACACTGCAGCGTTGCGGGGCTGGCAGGAGGTATTGGCGGAACGGGTCGCTAAACGTCCCCGGGAGGCGAAAAGCCATTACCTGCTAGGTCACGTTGCCCTCAAGCAGCGTCGATATCAGGCTGCGGCGGATGCCTTCGCGGCGGCCCACGTCGCCCACGGCCAAGTCGACCCGGGCATCGATCTGTATTGGTTGCAGTCGCGTTTTCTGGCGGCCGAGGGCAACTTGGATGCTCAGTCTCGGGGGATTGCCGAACGCCTGCTGGCAGCCAGCCCGAATCAGCCGGCGGTCTACGAGGTGTTGGCGATCGATGCGTTTAATCGCCGGGATTACAACGAGGCGGTCTCGGTATTGAACCGGGCCCTAAGCCTGCCCCTGGGGGAGGCCCAGCGAGCCTCCTTTGCCGATGGTTTGGCCCAAGCCCGCGCGCGCTTAGGCCAGGGGGAAGGGGACGACGGCCCGGCCATCGATGTGCAGATCCAGGGACTTGCCGACGTGCCCGCGGGCAGCACGCTGTTCGTCATTGCCCGTCCCCCAGGGGGCGGCATGCCCTATGCGGTGGTGCGCCGACCCGGACCAGACTTTCCTGAACAAGTGCGGCTAGATGACTCAGTGAGCATGAATCCAGCGGCTCCGCTGTCGGCTGCGCCGGCAGTGGAAGTCGTGGTTCGTGCCAGCGCTAGCGGCCAGGCCATGCGTAGGCCGGATGACTGGCAGTGGCAATCCGAGGTTTTGTCTTTCGCGGATGGCACCGAGCGTCACGAGGTCACCGCCCAGCTGGCGCCTCCAGGTTAAATCCGGCTGTAACGAGCGCAAATTGTCGGATCAGGGAACTGAAGCGAACAACTGCAGGTCCTAAGTTCTATCGGTAGGAGCATCCATCATGACCTCACAGGCAGAACCTCAGACCCCGCAGAGCAAGAGCCAGGATGGCAAGCATCGACAAAGCACCACGGAATGGGTGGCCAATCAGCTGGGCCGGCAGATCATTCAAGCAGAGCGGGCCGGCGGTTCGCGCTTGCAGGAGCTAACGCTGGCACGCCAGTTGGGTGTTTCCCGAGGCTCGGTCCGGGAAGCCTTGCTGGTGCTGGAGCGACAGCAGCTGATCGACATACTACCCCGGCGCGGGGCCATCGTTCGAGAGTTTCTAGAAGAGGAAATTTTCGAATTTTCAGAGATTTACACGGATCTTCAAAAGCGATTGTTTAAATCTATCTGTCGTATGCCAACCGACGTGGCAGCAGCCTTGGGTGATGCCATCGAAGCCAAGCAGAAAGCGGTGGCAGCCGGAGATCGCGCGGCAGCAACCTTTGCCACGGAACAGTTCATAGCCACGCTGAGTGAGTACGGAAGTAACCACTATCTGGTGACGTTGGTGCGCTCCTTGGCACCGGTGCGTTTGCGACTGGCTTTTCGGGCGGCCGCTAATCCAGATTTCGATCCCCAAGACGACTTGCGATTTCACCAGGCGTTGCAACAGGCGTTGTATGCAAAGGACGAAGACCGCATCGACGAGTTAGTTGATGCGCAAGCACGTCGTGAGCGACAACTTGCTGCACACCATTAAGGCTTCGCGACAGTTCCATAGCGTTTATGCAGGCTAATCGCGGTGTCTAGAATTTTGCGCGCGGAACGGGCAACGAGCGCTAACTAGTTAACGCACTCACGGGTCCAGTGCGTTGTGCGAACATTCTTAGTGAAGTTGTTACGCTCTCTGTGCTTTTGCATTAGACTACGTCGAACTCCTACGCCGGGCTTGCCCACCACCACTCTAGATGCGACTGAAGCAAATTAAGCTTGCTGGTTTTAAGTCGTTTGTCGATCCGACAACGGTCACGCTCCCCGGCAATCGCTGCGCCGTGGTGGGCCCGAACGGCTGCGGCAAATCCAATATCATCGACGCGGTGCGCTGGGTCATGGGCGAAAGCTCCGCCAAACAGCTGCGCGGCGAAAACCTGACCGATGTAATTTTCAACGGCTCAAATACCCGCCAGCCGACGGCCATCGCCAGCATCGAGCTCATCTTCGACAATTCCGATGGCCGCATTGGCGGTGAGTACGCTGCTTACGCCGAGATCGCTATCCGACGTCAGGTCACGCGTGAATCCCAGTCCACCTATTTTCTCAACGGCCACAAGTGCCGTCGTCGAGATATCCTCGATATTTTCCTGGGTACCGGCTTCGGACCACGTAGTTATTCCATCATCGAACAAGGCATGATCAGCCAGCTGGTTGACGCCAAGCCTGAGGAACTGCGGGTATATCTCGAAGAAGCGGCAGGCATTTCAAAGTACAAAGAGCGCCGCCGAGAGACTGAGAACCGCATTAAGCACACGCGCGAGAACCTCGCTCGAGTGAGCGACATCCGCGAGGAGCTAGGCAAGCAGCTGGAACGTCTGGAGCGCCAGGCCAAAGCCGCTGAACGCTACACCGAGCTGAAGGCAGATGAGCAGCGTCTAACTGCTGAGCTGTACAGCATTCAGCGCAAGGAAGTTGCTGCAGATCTGGCCGCTACCGAAGCCAAAGTTGGTGACCTCAGCGTATCGCTGGAAAAGGCTCAAGCAGATCAGGGTGGGCTCGATGCTGCCATCGAAGCCAAGCGTCAGGAGCATGCCAACTGCAGCGATCAATTCAACGCGGTGCAGGGGCACTTTTACAAGCTCGGCGCGGACATTGCTCGAGTTGAGGAATCCATTCAGTTCAACGCCGAGCGCGTGCAGCAGCTCGAGGTCGATCTCGAAGCAGTGCGTGAGCGTGCGGCAGAAACAGAGCGGCAGCTCGAATTAGATGATGAACAGATTCATGGCTTTCAGCAGGACATTGAAAATCTTGCACCAGCGCTGGCTGCTGCCACTAGCCAGGACGAAAACCACGCTGGCGAGCTGCAAAGCGTCGAAGAAAACTATCGTGCTTGGCAACATCGGTGGGATGCCTTCACTGCTTCCTCTGCTACCAACGAGCGCACTGTCGAGGTCCAGGCATCCCGCATTGAACATTTGACTCAGTTGTTGCAACGCTTACGCGCCAGGGCCGATCAGCTCGATGGAGATGTCGACTCGTTGCCAGTCATCGAAACCGAACACATGGATTCCCTGGCCCAGGAAATCATGCAGTTGGAGCGGGAATCTCACGATGCTGAAACTGGCATCGACGATTGCATGAAAGCCTTGGCTGCCAATCGCGAAGAAGTCTTGCGCCGGGAAGACCGCTTGGACGCCGCGCGCAATCAGGTGCAGGCCCTGCGCCACGAGCTGGCAAGCCTACAAGCTTTGCAGCAAGCCGCATTGGGTCGTGAAGATCAGGTTGCCGCAGGCTGGATTGAAGCCCAGAACCTTGCCGCTGCCCATCGCCTTGGCGAACACCTCGCCGTTGTTGGTGGCTGGGAGCAGGCGGTGGAGTTTGTGCTTGGGCCCTATCTGCAAGCGTTACAAGTCGACGATGCCGCGAGTTTTGCGGGTGCGCTCGCCACCTTGGACAGCGGCGCCATTACTTTGATCGACCCACAACCAGCGGTTCCGTTGGCGCCCCTATCTGCGCCGGGTGATCTAGCGCCGTTGCAATCCCTAGTGCGGCATGGCGCCTCTGAAGAGTCGCCAGGTGTTGATCTGGGAACCTTGCTGCACGGCGTCTATGCAGCGCCGACGCTGGCGGTGGCGCTCTCCGCTCGAACCAGTCTGAGCGCCGGTCAGAGTATTGTGACCCGCGACGGGCTCTGGCTGGGACCGGACTGGATGCGGATTCGCAACGCCAGCGAGGGCGATGGCGGCATCATTGCCCGTGCTCAGGAAATCGAAACGCTGACGCTGTCGCTAGAGGACGCTGAGGCTGCTCTGGCTACGCAACAACGGGCAGTAGTCGAAGCACGGACAGACATTGAACAAATCGAAGGCCGCCGGGAGGCGATGCAGCAGCAGGTTCGTACTGTCACCGATCGTCTCTCCCAATTGCGCACCGATCATGGTGTACGCAGCGTGCAGAAAGAAGAAGCGGAAGCGCGGCGCCAACGAGTAGCGCAAGAGCTGCAAGAAATAGAACAGCAGGTTGCAGAAGAATCTGCGGCTCTGGAACTCGCGAGATCAGCATTGGCTGAGGCTCGAACGGCGATCGAAGGCCAGAGTAGCGAGCGTGAGGCATTGGTTGGTGAGCGCGAGACGCTAGAGCGCAATCTGGAGCAAGCCCGAGAGCAGGCGCGCCACAGCCGCGACGAATTCCACCGGATCAATGCCGAGAAACAACGATTCGAAAGTGGATTGAACGCCAGTATTTCGGCCAAGGAGCGATTGGCGTCCCAACGCCAGTCGCTGACGGAGCAGGAGCAGCGCCTGCAAGAAGGCATTGAGTCCAGCAGTCGACCGTTGCCCGACCTTAAAGAAGACCTCGAATCCAAACTCAAGGATCGGGTGGGCATAGAAACCGAGCTTGGTGATGTTCGACGCCAGCTGGAAACCGCCGACAATGACATACGCCAGCTGGAACAGCAGCGCGGCGACGCCCACACTCGGGTAGAGGAATGTCGAAGTGCGGTAGAGGCCGCGCGCCTGGAACGCCAGTCGTTGGTGGTCAACGAAGCGAATTTGAGGACGCAAATCGAGGCCACTGGGCTAGATGCAGCGTCGTTAGAAGCCGGCTTGCCCGAAGAGGCAACGGCACAACAGTGGGAAGAAGAACTCGGCAAAGTGGATCGCAGAATCCAGCGTCTTGGCCCAATTAATCTTGCGGCCATTAGCGAGTACGATACTCAATCTGAACGTAAGGTCTATCTCGACCAACAAAACGAAGATCTAGAAAAAGCGTTAGAAACGCTGGTGGACGCGATCAAGAAAATTGATCGTGAAACCCGAACGCGCTTCAAAGAAACGTTTGAAACGGTAAACACCCGTTTGGGAGAACTATTCCCGAAAGTGTTTGGCGGGGGACACGCCTACTTGGAACTGACCGGGGAGGATCTGCTCGATACCGGAGTCACGCTTATGGCGCGACCACCGGGTAAACGCAACGCCAGTATTCACTTGCTTTCTGGTGGGGAGAAAGCCATGACAGCGGTGGCATTGATATTTGCCATCTTCCACCTCAACCCGAGCCCAGTTTGTTTGCTCGATGAGGTCGATGCGCCGTTGGATGACACCAATACGATGCGCTTTGCGGAGTTGATCAGAGAAATGTCGGAAGACGTGCAATTCGTGGTGATCACGCATAACAAGATCACTATGGAAATGGCTGACCACCTGATGGGGGTTACCATGCATGAAGCTGGGGTATCACGCCTGGTGTCTGTCGACGTGGAAGAAGCAGCAGCAATGGCAGCCATGTAACGAAATCGTTGCGCGGACTATCCGACGCTGAACCAAGTTAGCCCCCTTTGCCAGCAATATGCCGGCAAAGGGAACTGTTCCAAGCCATCGATCGATTCGATGGACGTGGAAACAGTGCCCTGTCCGATCATCGCCAGATGATCGAGGAGGACCTGAGTGGACATTAAGGATTTCATACTGATTGTGGGTGGCCTGCTGATTGCGGCGGTTATTGCCCACGGATTTTGGATAGCCTGGCGCGCTCGTAGTGAGCCGTTGCGCTTAGACATCGTGCCCGAACTAATCCCGGAAGATCACGACGAAATGGATCGCTTTCGTGGTGAGCTACCCAACGGTGGTGCGCGGCCAATACTCTCGGAGCAGGGCAGCTTCGAGCTCGAGTCCAGCAACACCGACGCGCCGCTGTTGTTGGAGCCGTCGGCAGCCAGCGATGCGGCGCGCAGAGCGCTAGATCTGGAACTACTGGGTGATCCCCAGGAGGCGGAAGCCGCCATTGCCAAACGAGCACCGACGCCTAGGGCGCGACGCCGACCCAAGGGGCCGGATCTGTTCACTATTCCTGAAGGCTATGGTCCGGACGAAGAAGAGATGGCTAGCTCGGTCGATGGCGTCCGTGAACCTACAGTCAACGATGCAACCGCCGAACCGAAGCGTCCTCGGGTCGCCGAAGTTACCTTGCCGGGCGTACCCGAGGGCAGGGACCCTTTGGTAACCGAGCCCAAGCCGAAGGCTGATCTACGTCCGCGGCGCGCGGCGAATCAGAACATGGCTGAACGCTCTGTCAGTAGCCGCAACCCGCGTCGGCTCGGTGGCGCCGGCAACCGCTCAGGCGTTGTTGCCGGAGATCGCCAGGCGCTTGAGTCCGGCTCTACAGGGTCAGCTGGCGCTGAGCCTGTGCCTATCGAAGAGCTGATCATGATTCACTTGTTGTCGAAGCCCGGAGAGTGCTTCGATGGGGCGACGTTACTCGCGGCGCTGCGGAAACAAGGTCTGAAGTTCGGAGAGATGAACATCTTTCATCGCAACAATCCAATGCTCAAGTCACCGGTTTATTCGGTTGCCAATGCGGTAGAGCCGGGTTTTTTCGATTTGTCCGACATGGAAGCCATGAGCACCCCTGGGGTAACCTTCTTCCTGCAGCTGCCGGGACCTGAAGAACCCATGGGTGCATTGGAAGACATGCTCAATGT